>JASGFF010000004.1:0-61540 GCA_047605685.1 Microbacteriaceae bacterium | reverse complement strand
GCGGAGCCGGCGGCGCGGCATCCGGCAGCCAGACGCCCGCGCGCTCCAGGGCGTCCCGCTCGCGGGCGAGCACGGCGGCGGGCGTGCCGTCGGCGAGCACGCCGCCCTCGGCCGAGAGCACCACCACCCGGTTCACGAGCGGCAGCCAGACCGCCACCCGGTGCTCGACGACGACGAGCGTCGCCCCGGTGCGCTCGAGCACCCGGCCGACGGCGTCGCGCACCTCGACGACGCCGGCCGGGTCGAGATTGGCCGTGGGCTCGTCGAGCAGCAGCAGGCCCGGGCGCATGGCGAGCAGGCCGGCGAGGGCGAGGCGCTGCTTCTGCCCGCCGGAGAGCCGGGCCGTCGGATGCCCGAGGGGCAGCCGCAGCCCGACGGCGTCGAGCGCCTCGTCGACGCGTCGCCAGATCTCGTCGCGCGGCACGCCGAGGTTCTCAGCGCCGAAGGCCACGTCGTCACCGAGGCGCGCCATCACCACCTGCGCGTCCGGGTCCTGCAGCACCAGGCCGGCCCGGCCGCGCAGCCCGGCCGCGGGGCGGCCGTCGAGACCCAGCTCGCCGGCCTGCTCGCCCTCCTCCGCCCCGCCGAGCACGCCGGCGAGCCCCTGCAGCAGCGTCGACTTGCCCGCCCCGGAGGCGCCGAGCAGCAGCACGCGCTCGCCCGGGGCGATGTCGAGGTCGAGCCCCCGCACCGCCCAGCGGCGGCGACCGGCGTGGCGCCACCCCCATCCCCGGGCGCGCACGGCGACCGGGGCCGGGGCGGATGCGCCGCTCAGACCCGCACCGTCGTCTCGCGGCCGGCGGCGAAGCGGCTGAGCGCCCCGGTGCGCGCGAGCGCCCGCGCGATCACCCAGGACAGCAGGCCCGCGACGAGCGCGCCGGAGACGATGGACGACAGCAGGTAGACGATCGAGAACGTCGCTCCCGCGCCGGCATACCACAGCACCAGGTCGTTGACGGCCCCGAACAGCGCGGCGCCGGCACCGGCGAGCACGGCCACGATCGGCCGCCAGTTGCGGTAGAGGAACGCCAGCAGCACGAGCTCGGCCCCGAGGCCCTGCACGAGGCCGGCCTCGAGGGTCAGCACGCCGCCCCACTGGTTGCCGACGAGCGCGGACACGACGGCGGCGAGCAGCTCGGTGAACAGCGCGGCGCCCGGCTTGCGGACGATGATGCCGCCGAGCACGCCGGCGAACAGCCACGGGCCGTTGAGCAGCCCCTGCAGTCCCGGCAGCAGGGGCTCGAGCAGGGCCTGCGGGCCGAGGTAGCCGAGGTTCCAGGCCAGGAACACCAGGCCGGCGGCGACGCCGAGCACGGCAGCGACGACGATGTCGATGACGCGCCAGCGCAGCGGACGAGCGGAGGTGGATGAGGTCATGATGATGCCCTTCTGCTTCGGGTCGAGGGGAGCCCGGCAAACGCCGGCGAAAGCAGAGCGTGACGGTGCCCGGCGCCGAGGCGCAAGCACCGTGTCATCCCGTGACGTCGTGTGAAGAAAATCGACCGCATGCGGCATCCCTCCCTGCGCCGGCATTACCCGGATCAGGTTCGACGGTCGGAGCGTGGAGAAGCTCCCTCTCAGCCCGGCCCACCGGACTCCCGTGTTCTCGCGACAACTGTAGCGCTCGCTATCGTCGCTGTGTGGACCTGCCGCCGAACCGCGCGGAGCTCGCCGGACTCATCGAGCAGCTGCTCGAACGGGCTGCGGGCGGCGCGGATGCCGCCGAGCGCATCGCCGCGCTGCTGGCCGGCACCCGCGTGGTGGTCTCCGAGCTCGACCTGCAGTCCGCGCTCGTGACGATCGCCGAGGTGGCCCGGGAGCTCGTGGCCGCCGACTTCGCCGCGATCGGCGTGATCTCCCCCGACGGCCAGCTCGAGCGCTTCATCCACCTCGGCATCGACGCACCGACCGCGGCCCGCATCGGAGCGCCGCCCACCGGCCGGGGCATCCTCGGCGCCGTCATCCGCGAGCGCCGCGCCATCCGCCTCGACGACCTCAGCCGCGACCCGCGCGCCGTGGGCTTCCCGGCCAGCCACCCCGCCATGCGCAGCTTCATCGGGGTGCCGGTGCGCGTCGGCGGCACCGTGTTCGGCAACATCTATCTGAGCCACGCCGAGGCGGGAGTCTTCGACGAGACCGACGAGCGCATCGTCCGCAGCCTCGCCGACCTGGCCGGCACCGCCGTCGCCAACGCCCGGCTCTACGAGGACGCCCGGCTCGCGCAGCGCTGGATCGCGGCGAGCGAGGAGATCAACCAGGGGCTGCTCTCCGGCGAGATCGCCGACGGCGACGTCACGCCGATCGCGAGCCACGCGGTCGCGCTCGCCGACGCCGCCTTCGTCGGCCTGCTGCTGCCCGGCTCGACGCGCTTCGCCGCCCAGTTCGGCCCGCTGTCCTACAACTCCACGGCGATGCGCGACCCGGCGTTCCTCGCCCTGCCCGGCGCGATCATGCGCGCGATCGAGCACGGCGCGGATGCCGCGGGCCTCGCCGCCCTCGAGGCGGGCGTGAGCGCGGGCATCGGCGGCTTCGGGCCGACGATGTTGCTCGCCTGGGGCGAGGCCGAGCCGGAGGGCGCCCTCGTGGTGGCCCGCGGCAGCGGTGCGCACGGCTTCACCGCGGCGGAGCGGCAGATGGCGGAGCGCTTCGTGCGCAGCGTCTCGATCGCCCGGGCGCTCTCGCAGGTGCGTGTCGACCGGGAGCGGCTGGCGCTCACCGACGAGCGGGACCGCATCGCGCGCGACCTGCACGACCACGTCATCCAGAGCCTGTTCGGGGTGGGGCTCGGCCTGCAGAGCGTGCTCGCCGCGACCGGCGGCCAGACCCGGGCGCGGGTCGCGGTGCAGATCGACGCGATCGACGCGGTCATCCGGCAGATCCGGCAGACGATCTTCGAGCTCGGCGAGGAGCCGAGCCACGCGGACTACAGCCAGAAGCAGCGGCTCAACCAGCTGGTGCGCCTCGCCCTCGAGGGCGAGGCGATCGACTCCTCGGTGGACTTCTCCGGGCCCGTCGACACCCTGCTCG
This sequence comes from Microbacteriaceae bacterium, assembly GCA_047605685.1. GTDB lineage: Bacteria > Actinomycetota > Actinomycetes > Actinomycetales > Microbacteriaceae > JAUASV01. The sequence goes on along the minus strand of JASGFF010000004.1, from coordinate 58,513 downwards.
ACTCCGAGCTCGGCGAGCAGGTGGAGGCCGTGCTGCGCGAGGCGCTGTCCAATGTGGTGCGGCACGCCCGGGCGAGCCGGGTCGACATCGCCGTCGCGGTCTCCGCCGGGGAGGTGCGCGTGATCGTCACCGACAACGGCCGCGGCCTCGGCCGGCCCGGGCGGCGCTCGGGCCTGGACAACCTGCTCGCCCGGGCGAGCGCGCGCGGCGGCAGCTTCGTCGTCGCCGCGAAGGCGCCGAGCGGCACGACCCTGGAGTGGAGGACGCCACTGTGAGCATCCGGCTGTTCCTGCTCGACGACCACGAGATCGTCCGCCGCGGCCTCGTCGACCTGTTGCAGGGGCAGAGCGACCTCGAGGTCGTCGGCGAGGCGGGCGAGGTCGCCGGGGCGGCGGAGGCGATCGTGGCGGCCGGCACGGATGTCGCGATCCTCGACGGCCGGCTGCCGGACGGCTCTGGCATCGACGTCTGCCGCGACGTCAAGAGCGCGGATGCCGGCATCCGCTGCCTGATCCTCACGAGCTTCGACGACGACGCCGCCGTGCTCGCGGCGGTGCTCGCCGGCGCCGACGGCTACCTGCTCAAGCAAGTGCGCGGCACGAGCCTCGTCGAGGGCGTGCGCGCGGTCGCCGCCGGGCGCTCGCTGCTCGACGCGGCGCTGGTGGCGCGCGTGATGGAGCGGGCGCGGGCCGCGGCCCCGACGGAGCCGCTCACGGCGCGCGAGCGCGACGTCCTCGACCTCATCGCGGAGGGGCTGTCGAACCGCGAGATCGCCGGCCGGCTGTTCCTGGCCGAGAAGACCGTGAAGAACAACGTCTCGGCGGTGCTCGCCAAGCTCGGCCTGCAGCGCCGCACCCAGGCGGCCCGTTGGCGGCTCGAGCATCCGCGATGAGAAATTTCTGAAGTGACCCTCGAATTGGGGGGGCGACACCTCGGGCACGCGCTCTAGATTCACACTCATGAGCACTCATCGGGACACTGGCCGGGCGCGGCGGCTCGCGCAGTTCGTTGCGGCCGTGGCCGCCGTCGGTCTCGGCGCCGTCGGCGCCGTCCTCCCCGCCGCCGGCGCATACGCGAACTACTGCGACGGAACCCCCGACCCGTCGACGTCAACTTACGTGAAACCGTTCACGACCGGAACCACCTACCCGGCCTACAAAGGTCGCGTGATCTGCGACACGTCGACGGGAAGCATTCATACCGGCCAAGACTGGTACAAGTCGGTCAACGAATTCAACGAGATCGCCACTAATAAGGGTGTCGTTATTGATAAAGACTATGACACATATATGGGGTACTACCTAGTGATCAGGATTGGAGACGGAAATCGCATTGCGTACGCACACACGACCCATCGCTACGTCGACATCGGTGACACCGTGGCAAAAGGCGATGTGATTGCGATCAGCGGTGAATCGGGCACCGTCACCGGAGACCATGAACACTACAGCATGTTCAAGGGATCATGGAACGGATGGTATTCCACTCATTTCTACGATCCGGTGAGCTTCCTCAGCGGTCATGGCGTGACCTGGACATCCACCGAGTGGAACTGAACGGCATAGCCGGCATGGAAAGGACGAAGACAATGAGGGTGAGCTCGACGGCGGTCATCGTGACGTGCGCGCTGGTTCTCTCCGGATGCGCGGGTCGAGCGGGCGACGGCCCCTCGGACACCACCGCCGCGACATCGATCTCGTCGAATTCCAGCGCGACTGCGACCACCGCGGTCATCGCCGGCGACCACACGCTGTGCACCTCGCTCCTGGATGCGGAGACAGTCGCCGCATACCAGGCGAACGGGTGGCACGAATGGGGTGCCGATTACGAGCGGAAGATCGTCGCCGAAAGCGGATCGGACTCCCACTCCGTCGCGCGTTTCGTGGGCTACGGCGGGGTGCTGTGCGCCTGGGGAACGGACGATGATGGTGTCGAGGTGTTCGCCTACGGACCGCTCACGGAGGACGAGGCCGCGATCGAACGCGCGAACATCGCCGAGCAGGGCTCTGCGCGCGTCGAGAGTTCGGCTTACGAGCGCTACACAGAGCCTCAGGGCTGGCCGGGCGGCTACGCGTTCGGAAACGGATACTGGGCCTATTCGGCCGGCAACGGCGGCGGAGACGTGCTCGATGAGATCGTGGGGAACGCGCCCGCGTTCTGAGCGGCTTCATCAAGCCCTCTGGCGGCGGGGTCGTCACCGCACGTAAAACCGGCGTGGACCTTCTCACGCCGCCTCTCCCCGGCATCGTCGGGCATCGTCCGGCATCGTCGATCCGGACCCGACGCCGCCCGGGGCCTCCCCTCCTCCCCAGGGCGGGATCCCGGCGACGTGCCGGGATCATTAGAACACGTGTTCTAATTTTCCTAGACTGGTCGCGTGTCCACCACCGCCATCGCAGCCGGCGCCCCCACGGGCGCTGCGGCCGCCGCCCTGTCGGTGCCAGGCGCCGCCCTGCCGGTGCCCGACGCCGCGGGCCTCGCCGAGCTGTCCGCCGGGCGGCTGCTGAGGCTGCAGGCCGAGCTCGGGCAGGTCCGTCGTCGGCTAGACGCCGACATGGCCCGGGTGGCCGCCGAGATCGCGCGGCGCTCCGACCGCGGCCTCGGCCAGGCCGGGCTCGCCCAGCGCTCCGGCGCCCGCACCCCGCAGCGGCTCGTGCAGCAGCTCACCGGGATCACCGCGGCCGAGGCCCGCGACCTCGTCGCCGCCGGGCAGGCCGGCACGGACGCCGCCCCCTGGCTCACCCCGGTCGCCGCCGCCGTCGAGGCCGGGGCCCTCTCCGCCGCCCAGGCCGCCGCCATCCGCGCCGGGCTCGGCGGCCCCGGCGGCCCGGATGCCGGCTCCGGCCTGCCCCTCAGCATCCTGCGGGAGGCGGCGGAGCGGCTCACCACTGTCGCGACCACGGCACCCGCGACACCGGGCATCGCCGCGATCCTCGGCTCGGATACGACCGGACCAGACGCCACCGGACCAGGCCCGACCGACACCGCCGACACCGACAGCGCCGACACCGACAGCGCCGACACCGCCGCTGCAGAGCCGACCGGCTCGATGTCGCCGGAGGACCTCCACGCCGCCGCCCGCGCCGAGCGTGACCGGATCGACGAAGCGGGCATCGCGGAGCGGGAGGAGCAGCGCCGGGCGGCCCGCCGCCTCTCCTTCCACCTCCTCCCCGACGGGATGACCCGGGTGACCGGGCTGCTCGACCCGGAGTCGGCGATCGTCATCCGCCGCGCCCTCGACGCGAAGCTCGCGCCCCGCCGCGGTGGGCCCCGCTTCGTCGACCCCGCCCGGCGTGACGCCGACCGGGCGCTCGCGGAGGACCCTCGCAGCAACCAGCAGCTCACCGTGGACGCGCTCGTCGAGATCGTCGACTACGCCATGGGTGTCGACCACGGCACGGTCTTCGGCGGTCGACACGCCTCCGTCACCCTGCACGTGCAGCACGGCGATCTCGAGCGCGGCAGCGGAGCCGCCTGGATCGAGGGCACCACCGCCGCCGTCTCGATCCGCACCGCCGAGCGCTACGCCTGTGCCGGTGTCGTCCCCGTGTTCGACGACGACACCGGGCTCGAGAACGACACCGTGCTCGAGAACGACACCGGGCTCGAGAACGACACCGGGCAGCCGCTCGACCTCGGCCGCGAGTCCCGCACCTACAGCCCCCGGCAGCGTCGTGCCCTCGCCGCACGGGACGGAGGCTGCATGATCCCCGGCTGCCCCGCCGCGGCCTGGGAGTGCGAGGCCCACCACTGCACCCCCTGGCAGCACGGCGGCGCCACCGACCTCGCCGAGGGCATCCTGCTCTGCCGCTTCCATCACATGTGGCTGCACGCCAACGGCCACCGCATCGAGCGCCGGAACGGCCGATACCTGCTCCTGCCGCTGCCCGGCACCCCGGGCGAGTCGACCGAGCTCCACAGCAAGAACCCGGTGCGGGCCAGGGGCGTGTGCGACAGGACCGTGCGAGACAGGACCGTGCGAGACGGCCGCGAGCGGCCGCCGAGCGGCGGGGCCTGCGCGCGCACCGGCTGAGCGCGCACCAGCCGAGCACACCACGACCGAGCACACGGCGGCCGAATGGCGCTCCCCCGCTAGATTCGGCTCGTGGACACCTGGCCTGGCTCGCCCTATCCGCTCGGCGCGACGTTCGACGGCAGCGGCACCAACTTCGCGGTCTACTCCGAGGCGGCCGAGCGGGTCGAGCTGTGCCTGTTCGACGAGGACGGCGTCGAGAGCCGGGTCGAGCTCATCGAGGTCGACGCCTTCGTCTGGCACGCCTACCTGCCGAACGTGCAACCCGGCCAGCGCTACGGCTACCGGATGCACGGCAGCTACGACCCCGCGCAAGGACAACGGATGAACCCGGCGAAGCTGCTGCTCGACCCCTACGCGAAAGCCACCTGCGGGCAGCCGGACGGCGACCAGTCCCTGTTCGGCTACACGTTCGGCGACCCCGACTCCCGCAACGACGACGACAGCGCCGGCCACACGATGCTCGGCGTCGTCATCAACCCGTTCTTCGACTGGGCGGGCGACCGGCCGCCGCGCACCCCCTACCCCCGCACGGTCATCTACGAGGCGCACGTGAAGGGGCTCACGCGGCTGCATCCCGACATCCCGGAGCGGCAACGCGGCACCTACGCGGGCCTCGCGCACCCGGCGATCGTCGACCACCTCGGCAAGCTCGGCGTCACGGCGATCGAGCTCATGCCGGTGCACCAGTTCGTCGACGACGCCGCGCTCACCGCCCGCGGGCTCAGCAACTACTGGGGCTACAACACCATCGGCTTCTTCGCCCCGCACTCCGCCTACTCCGCCTCCGGCGAGCTCGGCCAGCAGGTGCAGGAGTTCAAGTCGATGGTGCGCACCCTGCACACCGCCGGCATCGAGGTGATCCTCGACGTCGTCTACAACCACACGGCCGAGGGCAACCATCTGGGCCCGACGCTGAGCTTCCGCGGCATCGACAACGCCGCCTACTACCGCCTGGAGGCGAAGGACCGGCGGTATTACACCGACTACACCGGCACCGGCAACAGCCTCAACGTCGGCAACCCGCACTCGCTGCAGCTCATCATGGACTCGCTGCGCTACTGGGTGACCGAGATGCACGTCGACGGCTTCCGCTTCGACCTCGCCGCGACGCTCGCCCGGGAGTTCTACGAGGTCGACCGGCTGAGCGCGTTCTTCGAGCTCGTGCAGCAGGACCCGATCGTCAGCCAGGTGAAGCTCATCGCCGAGCCCTGGGACATCGGCCCGGGCGGCTACCAGGTGGGCAACTTCCCGCCGCAGTGGTCGGAGTGGAACGGCAAGTACCGCGACACCGTGCGCGACTTCTGGCGGGGCGAGCCGGCGACGCTCGGCGAGTTCGCGAGCCGGCTCACCGGCTCCGCCGACCTCTACGAGCGCTCCGGACGTCGCCCGGTGGCATCCGTCAACTTCGTCACGGCGCACGACGGCTTCACCCTGGCCGACCTGGTGAGCTACAACGAGAAGCACAACGAGGCCAACGGCGAGGACGGCAAGGACGGCGAGAGCTTCAACCGCTCCTACAACCTCGGCGTCGAGGGGCCCACGGACGACCCCGGCATCCTGCGCGAGCGCGCGAAGCAGCAGCGCAACTTCATCGCCACCCTGATGCTCAGCCAGGGCGTGCCGATGCTGCTGCACGGCGACGAGCTCGGCCGCAGCCAGCGCGGCAACAACAACGTCTACGCCCAGGACTCGCCGCTCAGCTGGGTGCACTGGGATGCCGCCGACCGGCCGCTCGTGGAGTTCACCGCCGCGCTCGTCCGGCTGCGTGCCGAGCATCCGACGTTCCGGCGCAGCCTGTTCTTCGACGGCCGGCCGGTGGAGGGCGACGAGGGCGCGCCGCTGCCGGACATCGCCTGGCTGCGCCCGGACGGCTCGCTCATGCGACCCGACGACTGGGGTGCCGGCTTCGGCAGGTCGATCGGCGTGTTCCTCAACGGCGAGGGCATCGCCGGACGGGATGCCCGGGGCGCCCCCATCGTCGACGACAGCTTCCTGCTGTTCTTCAACGCCCACGACGAGCCCGTCGACTTCGTCATCCCCACCGTCGAGAGCGGCACGAGCGACACGAGCTGGGAGATCGTCGTCGACACCACCGGCACCGACGGCGGGCAGCAGCGCGGTGCCGGCCAGCGCCTGCCAGTGGAGGGACGCTCGCTGCTCGTGCTGCGCGCCGGACGCGATCAGGCCCTCGAGCCGGACCACTCGGTCGCCGCCTCGCTCAGCTCGATGGCGGGCCGGGCATCCGCGGACCAGGCATCCGCGGGCTTCGGCCCGGATCGGGAATGAATCCGGCCTCGGACGACTTCGACCATGGTGACAGTCATTGATTGACGCGACAACAACCTGAGGAGATCCCCGTGACCATCACCGCCGACACCATCCCCGGCTACCGCACCGGAACCTGGACGCTCGACGCCGCGCACTCCGAGCTGACGTTCTCGGTGCGCCACCTCGCGATCAGCAGGGTGCGTGGCAGCTTCGACGACTGGACCGCCACCGTGGTCGCCGCCGAGAGCCCCGAGGACTCGAGCGTCACGGCGACCGTCGAGGTCGCGAGCGTCAACACCAACAACGCACCGCGCGACGCCCACCTGCGCACGAGCGACTTCTTCCTCACCGAGGAGCACCCCCAGATCACCTTCACCTCCACGGGGCTCTCCCACGACGGCAGCGACTTCCGCCTCGAGGGCGAGCTCACCCTGCGCGGCGTCACCCGGCCCGTCACGATCGTCGGCGAGCTCGGCGGCATCACCACGGACGGCTACGGCAACATCAAGGCCGGGGCATCCGGATCCCTCGTGATCGACCGCCGCGACTTCGGGGTGAACTGGAACGCCCCGCTCGAGGCCGGCGGCCTGACCCTCGGCGACGAGGTCACGATCTCGATCGAGGCCCAGTTCGCCCACCAGCCCGCCTGAGCCGGGGCGCGGCGCGCCGCCTGCCCGTTGCGCGCATCCTGTTGCGCCCACGTCGAACATGTGTTCGAATATCGACGTGCGATGGGACGGGCAGGCGGTGACATCCGCGGACGGCGCTGCCGGGGCGGACGGCGCTGCCGGGGCGGATGCCGCTGCCGGGGCGGATGCCGCCCTGCCCGGCCTCGCCGGACCGGCCGGCCTCCTCGCGCTGGCCGGCCTGGTGCGGAGCGTGCGCACCCCGGAGTTCGCCGGGGTCACCTTCCACGAGGTGCTCGCCAAGAGCGCCCTCAACCGCGTGGCCGGCGACGGCGTCATGGCCGGCGCCTGGACGATCAACCCCTACCGCGGCTGCAGCCATGCCTGCGTCTACTGCTTCGCCCGCCGTAGCCACGAGTACCTCCACCTCGACGCCGGCACCGACTTCGACCGCGAGATCATCGTCAAGCTCAACGTGGCCGAGATGCTCCGCGCCGAGCTGCGCCGTCGCCGCGAGCCGCCGTCGGCCGTCGCGCTCGGCACCAACACCGACCCGTACCAGCGCGCCGAGGGGCGCTACCGGCTCATGCCCGGCATCCTCGAGGCCCTCGCCGAGCACCGCGTGCCGTTCTCGGTGCTCACCAAGGGCACCCTGCTCCGGCGCGACCTGCCGCTCATCGCCGAGGCGTCCCGGCGGGTGCGGGTGGACCTGGCGCTGTCGATCGCGGTGTTCGACGAGGAGCTGCAGCGCGCCCTCGAGCCGGGGACACCGAGCACCGCGGCACGGCTCGCGACCGTGCGCGCCGTGCGCGAGGCCGGCCTCGGCTGCGCGGTGTTCATGATGCCGGTGCTGCCGCACCTCACCGACTCGCGCGCCCAGCTCGACGCGGCGCTCGCCCGGGTGAAGGCGGCCGGGGCGACGTCCGTGCTCTACACGGCGCTGCACCTGCGGCCGGGCACGAAGGAGTGGTTCATGGCCTGGCTGGGGCGCGAGCACCCCGAGCTCGTCGGCCGGTACCGCTCGCTGTACCCGGGCCGGAACGCCTACGCGCCCGAGGGCTACCGGCGCTGGCTGGCCGCGCGCATCCGACCGCTCATCCGCGCGCACCGCCTTGAGCACGGCGCCGGGGACCCGGTCACGGGCGGCATGCGCTCGGGCAGGACGGCGCTGCCCGCCGCCGCGGCCGGAGCGCCGACGCTGTTCTGAGGCGGCGGCGTGCCGAGCCGGTGCTGCCGAGCCGGTGCTGCCGAGCCGGCGCCGTGCCGATCCACAGCGCAGTGCCGATCCACAGCGCAGTGCCGATCTCGAACCGCGGTCGTCGGCGAGGGAGACAAGCCGAGGAAAACAAAACGCACGCGGCACGCGAATGTCCGGCACAAATGCGACAACGGGCGAAACAATGTTACGCCGAGCGTCGCCCGCCCGCCCGGACGCCGCGACGCCTGGCCACACTCGTCGGTACCACCCCCAGTGAACCGCCGCAGCAGCAGCCCGCCGCGGCCCGCCGATCGGAGGCCCTGATGCCGGAACGTCAGCTCAAGCTCGCCCTCAGCGTCTACGGCGTCGGCGGCCCCGGCAGCCACAGCCTCTGGAAGGACCCGCGCATCCCGAAGGACGCGAGCGTCGACATCGACTGGTACATCGCCCGGGCGAGGCAGGCCGAGGCAGCCCTGTTCGACGCGCTGTTCATCGTCGACAGCCAGTTCATCGACGCGAGCTACCCGCCGCACTACCTCAACCGGCTCGAGCCGCTCACCCTGCTCTCCGCTGTCGCGACGCACACGAGGCACCTCGGCCTCATCGACACCGCGAGCTCGACCTACAACTCGCCGTTCAACCTCGCCCGTCGCTTCGGCTCGCTCGACCTCATCAGCAACGGCCGCGCCGGCTGGAACGTGGTGACGAGCTTCGACACCGGCACCTCGCGCAACTACGGTCTCGAGGAGCACCTCGACTACGCCACCCGCTACGGCCGGGCACGCGAGGCCGTCGAGGTGGTGCGGGGGCTCTGGGACTCCTACGAGGACGACGCCTTCGTCGCGGATGTCGAGCGCGACGTGTTCCTCGACCCGGAGAGGCTGCACGCGCTGAACCATCGCGGCGAGCACTTCCGGGTGGACGGCCCACTCAACCTCCAGCGCTCCCGCCAGGGCCAGCCCGTCATCTTCCAGGCCGGCGTCTCGGAGGAGGGCCGCGACCTCGCCAGCCGGGTCGCCGAGGGCGTCTACGCGCCCGGGGAGAGCCTCGATGCCGCCACCGCGTACTACGCCGACGTCAAGGGACGTCTCTCCGCGCACGGCCGCGACGAGGGCGACCTCGTCATCCTCGTCGGCGCCACCCCGGTGATCGGCTCGACCGACGAGGAGGCCCGGCGGCTCGCCCGGGACATCTGGGAGGCCGACAACGACTTCGACCGCAAGCTCGCCGCCTTCGGCCGCGGCTTCGGCGGTCACGACTTCTCGGTGCACGATCTGGACGCGCCGTTCCCGGATGTCGCGGCACTCGCCGAGCGCGGCGGTCGCACCCGGTCCCGGGAGATCGTCGAACGGGCCCGCGAGGAGGGGCTCACCCTGCGGCAGACGGTCGAGCTGTTCACCCGGTACACACCCTCGCCGTTCCTCGGCAGCCCCGAGACCGTCGCCGACACCATCGAGACCTGGTTCCGTGGCCGGGCCGCCGATGGTTTCAACCTGCGCACCCGCACCCCCGACGACCTGGACCGGTTCACCGGGGAGGTGCTGCCGATCCTGCAGCGCCGTGGGCTGTTCCGGACCGAGTACGAGGCGGACACGCTGCGCGGCAACCTGGGCCTGCCGGTGCCGGTGAACCGGTACACGGCCGCCCGGCGGCTGCTGCCGGCGGGGGTCTGATCCGATGGCCGCGACATCGGGCGGTGCCCCGCCCGCCCGAGCACAGATCGTGCTCGGCGCGGTGCTCACCGGGGTCGGCGGCGGCACGGACGCCGAGCTGTGGCGGCATCCGGAGGTGCCCACCACCGCGAGCGTCGACATCGACTGGTACACGCGCCAGGCGCTCGAGGCCGAGAGCCGGGGCTTCGACTTCGTGTTCATCGTCGACAGCCAGTTCATCGACGCGACGTTCCCGCCGCACCACCTCAACCGACTCGAACCGCTCACGCTGCTCGCGGCCGTCGCGGCGCGCACGAGCCGGATCGGGCTCGCCGCGACCGTGAGCACGAGCTATAGCGAGCCCTGGGACATCGCCCGCCGGCTCGCCTCGCTCGACGTGATCAGCGGCGGACGGGCGGCCTGGAACATCGTGACGAGCATGGACGCCCGCACCGCGCGCAACTTCGGCCGGGCCGCGCACGGCGCGCCCGAGGACCGCTACCGGCGCGCCCGCGAGTCGATCGAGGTGGTGCGCGGGCTGTGGGACTCCTACGAGGACGACGCCTTCGCCACCGACAAGTCCGCCGAGCGCTTCCTCGACCCGTCCAAGCTGCACGCCCTCGACCACGAGGGCGAGCACTTCTCGGTCGCAGGGCCGCTCAACATCCAGCGCTCGGCCCAGGGGCAGCCGGTGCTCATCCAGGCCGGCACCTCGGATGCCGGGCGCGAGCTGAGCGCCGCCGTGGCCGACCTGGTGTTCAGCTTCGCCCGCAGTCGCGAGGAGGCCGCCGAGCTGGCCCGGGACGTCACGGAGCGGGCCGCGGCGTACGGCCGCTCCCGCGCGGAGCTGCTGTTCGTGCCGGCGCTGCTCACGACGATCGCCGATACCGCGGCCGAGGCCCGCGAGCTGCGCCGCCGCCGCGTCGAGGCGGTGCCGCTCGAGCGCCGGCTGGCGCCGCTGCGGCGCGCCTTCGACGGCCACGAGTTCACCGAGGCCGACCTCGACCGCCCGCTCGCCGAGGTGGTCGCCGGACTCGGCGCCGGCTCGAGCTCGACCGGCAGGAAGACGATCGCCGAGGCGGTCGCCGCCGGTCACACCCTGCGCGAGCACCTCGAGGACCGTCAGGACCACTGGGCGCACTTCGTCGGCACGGCCGAGGACGTCGCCGACGAGATCGAGCGCTGGGTGGACGAGGGCTGGGTCGACGGCTTCAACCACTTCGTGCACGAGCCCGAGCAGTGGCGGCTGTTCCGGGACCGGGTGGTGCCGGTCCTCGTCGAGCGCGGACGGTTCCGCGGCGAGTACGCCGCGGCGACGCTGCGCGGGCACCTCGGCCTGCCGTTCGTCGAGAACCGGCACACCGCCGCCCGAGCATCGGTTGTGCAGGAGATTTAGCCCGATCAGCCATCCGCATGGCTCCCGCGTGCCGATATTCCTGCACAACCGATGGCGATGCGGGGGAACGGCACAATGGACTGATGAGCGCCGACCCCGCCCGCCCCTGGCTCTCGAGCTACGCGGAGGGGGTGCCGCACGACATCGAGCCGCCGCGCGGCTCGCTCGTTGAGCTCGTCCAGGCGTCCGCCCGCCGCTGGCCGCAGAACGTCGCCCTGGAGTTCTTCGGCGCCGAGACGAGCTACGCGAGCCTCGCCGAGCAGATCGACCGGGTCGCCGCGGCGCTCGCCGGCCTCGGCGTCCGCCGCGGTGACCGGGTGGCGATCGTGCTGCCGAACGCCCCGCAGCACATCGTGGCCTTCTACGCCGCGCTGCGCCTCGGCGCGATCGTCGTCGAGCACAACCCGCTCTACACGCCGAGCGAGCTGCGCCACCAGTTCGAGGATCACGGTGCCACCGTCGCGATCGCCTGGAGCAAGGTGGTCGGCACCCTGCAGACTCTGGCCGCCGAGCTCGGCATCCGGCACATCGTATCCGTCGACCTCACCCGGGCGATGCCGGTCCGGCTGCGCCTGGCACTGCGGCTGCCGATCCCGCGGGCCCGCGCCTCGCGCGCGGCGCTCACCGCACCGGTCACGGGCGCGATCGGCTGGGAGCAGCTGGTGCGGCGGGCCCCGATCGCGGCGAACGCGCCCGGGCCGGACGCCGATGACGTGGCCCTGATCCAGTACACCTCCGGCACCACCGGGCGGCCCAAGGGCGCGACCCTCACCCACGCGAACCTGCTCGCCAACGCGGCGCAGGCCCGCGCCTGGGTACCCGATATCGAGCGTGGCAGCGCCGTGGTCTACGCGGTGCTGCCGATGTTCCACGCCTACGGGCTCACGCTGTGCCTCACGTTCGCGATGTCGATGGGCGCGCGGCTCGTGCTCTTCCCCACGTTCGACCCGGCCCTGGTGCTGCCGGTCGTCAGACGGCGCCCGGCGACGTTCCTGCCGGCGGTGCCGCCGATCTACGGGCGGCTCACCCGGGCCGCCGACGCGGCGGGGGTGTCGCTCGCCGGCATCCGCATCGCCATCTCGGGGGCGATGGCGCTCTCGCAGGAGGTCGTCGGCCCCTGGGAGGAGCGCACCGGCGGCATGCTCGTCGAGGGCTACGGTCTGTCGGAGACCAGCCCGGTGCTGATGGCGAACCCGGTCTCCGACCGGCGCCGGCCCGGCACCGTCGGCCTGCCGGTGCCGGGCACCGAGGTGCGCGTCGTCGATCCGGACGACCCCGGCTCGGATGTCGCCGCCGGCGAGCCCGGCGAGCTCGTGGTGCGCGGCCCGCAGGTAATGCGCGGCTACTGGGGGCGACCCGAGGAGACCGCCGCGGTGTTCGTCGACGACCCCGCGGGCGGCCCGCCCTGGTTCCGCACCGGCGACATCGTCACCATCGACGCCGACGGCTTCGTCTCGATCGTCGACCGCATCAAGGAGCTCATCATCACCGGCGGCTTCAACGTGAGCCCGACGGAGGTCGAGGAGTCGATCCTGCGCCTGCCCGGTGTCGCGGATGCCGCCGTCGTCGGGCTGCCCGACGAGCGCCACGGCGAGCGGGTCGCCGCCGTCGTGGTGCTCGAGCCGGGCGCGAGCCTCGACGAGGCGGCCGCGCGAGCCCACGTGCGCGCCGAGCTCACCCCGTACAAGACGCCGCGGGAGTGGCACGTCGTCGACGAGCTGCCGCGCTCGATGGTCGGCAAGGTGCTGCGCAAGCGCGTGCGCGACGCACTGCTCGAGCCGCGCGGCTAGGCCTCGCGTCGAACCCCGGGCCGGGCCGAGGCCACCGGCCGCGACCGGGGGTCGGACGGCGACGCAGCAGCGTGCCGGCGACGCAGCGCCGACCGCCCGTGCCGGCCGCCGGCTTTCGGGACGCGATCTACGGCGCGTCGCCGGATCGCGCCGCGGCCGGCGACGACCCGACGGTGACCGACCCGACGGTGACGAAGTCGATGAGCTCCTCGACCCGGCCGAGCAGCGCCGGCTCGAGGTCGGCGAAGCCGCGAACACGGCCGAGGATCCGCGCCCAGGCACGCGCGACATCCGCCGCGCTCTCATGCGGCCAGCCGAGTGCCCGGCAGACGCCGCGCTTCCACTCCAGCTCGCGCGGCACCACCGGCCAGGCCGCGATGCCGAGACGCTCCGGTCGCACCGCCTGCCAGATGTCGACGAAGGGATGCCCGACCACGCGCACGAAGCGCCCGTGCGGCGAGCGGGCGACGGCGTCCGCGATGCGGCTCTCCTTGCTGCCGGGGACGAGGTGGTCGACGAGCACGCCCAGCCGGCGCTGCGCCGTCGGCGCGAGCTCCGCGACGACGACCGGCAGCTCCTCGACCCCGTTCAGCAACTCGACGACCACCCCCTCGACGCGCAGGTCGTCACCCCAGACCCGCTCGACGAGCTCGGCGTCGTGGCGGCCCTCGACCAGGATGCGGCTCGGCAGCGCCACACGCGCCCGGGCCCCGGCCACGGCGAAGGAGCCGGATGCCGTGCGGGCCCGCCCGCCGCCGGGCGGTCCCGCTTCGCCGATTCGTCCCAATTGGGACCGATCGCCCGGGCCGGGTTGCACATCGCGACGACTCGGCGGCACGAGCGTCACCGGCCGGCCCTCAAGGAGGAAGCCGGTGCCGAGCGGGAAGGCGCGGACGCGGCCGTGCCGGTCCTCGAGGTGCACGGCCCCGGCCTCGACACGCACCACGGCGCCGACGAAACCCGCCTCCGGCACCTCGACGACGAGCCCGCGCTCGGCAGGCTGCCGGGGCGGGGCGACGCTCGCACGCCGGCTGAAGCCCGCGAGCACGTCGCTGCCGTAGCGATCCGGGCCGTAGCGATCCGGGCCGAGCGCACCCGGGCCGCGGGATGCCTGGCCGCCGGACGCCTCGCCGCCGGACCCCGGGCCACCGGACCCCGGGCCACCGGACCCCGGGCCGCGGGATGCCTGGCCACCAGACGCCGGGCCACCGGACCCCGGGCCACCGAGGGATGCCGGACGACGACCATCCGAGCCTGGGAGATCCTTCACCCGCCCATCCTCGCGGATGTCGCGGCGTGCGGCACCCGCCCCGCCAGCGACCCACCGCCCGAGCCGAGCCCTCCTCCGTCGAGTCGTCGCGGTTTACCCCTCCGCAACCGCGAGACGTCCCAATTGGGACGGATCGCGGGTGAGCCGACGGCGAAACCGGCTCAGCGGGCGACGGCGAGCAGACCGTCGATCACGAGGCGGCGCAGCTCGGGGAGCAGCTCGGCGCGCAGCGCCCGGGCATCCGCCTCGAGCAGCCCGGCGACCGCGTCGACGATGAGGCCGAGGGGCAGCTCGCCGTCGCAGGCGCCGACGACGGCGGCGAGCGCCGTGCCGACCGGGACCTCGCGGGCCAGGCCGCCGCCCTGCACGAGCTCGATCGCGGCCGGGTGCTCGTCGCCCGGCCACAGGTGCCGACGCTCGGTGACGTCGGGAGCGACCTCGAGCCGCAGCCCGGCGAGGTCCGCGTCGTCGAGGCCGGCGAGGCTCTCGACGGCGGTGAGGAACGCCTCGATGCGGCCCCCGGGCCCGCCGACGAGCGGCGCATCGAGCCGCTCCAGCCGCTGCACTGGCTCGCGCGGGGCGACGGGCCGGCGCAGCGTGAGGTGGCCGAGGCCCACGCGCCGCACGCCGCGCGCGGCGAAGTCATCGAGCCAGGCGGCGTACAGCTCCTCGAAGCGGTCGCTGCCGGGCCGGGTGCCGCCGTCGCGGATCCAGGTCTCGGCATACAGCGCCGCGTCCTGCGTCTCGCGCTCCACGACCCAGGCGTCCAGGCCGGTGCCGGCCAGCCAGCCGCGCACCCGGTCGAGGCCGTCGCGACCGTCGCGGTACTCCCAGTTGCCGAGCAGCTGCGCCACGCCGCCGGGCTCCAGGTGCTCGCCGACCGAGCGCACCAGCCGCTCGATGAGGCCGTCGCCGACGGCACCGCCGTCGCGGTAGTCGTACAGCGGCACGCCGTCCGCCCGGGGGGTGATCACGAAGGGCGGGTTCGAGACGATGAGATCGAAGCGCTCCCCGGCGACCGGCTCGAACAGGTCGCCGCGGCGCAGCTCGAGCCGGCCCGCACCCGGCTCGAGCCCGTTCAGCGCCGCGTTCAGCGCCGCGAAATCGAGCGCCCGCGCCGAGATGTCGGTCGCGACGACGGTCTCGGCGTGCCGGATCAGATGCAGAGCCTGGATGCCGCAGCCGGTGCCGAGATCGAGCGCGCGGCGCACCCGGCGGGCGACGACGAGCGCTGTGAGCGTCGCCGTCGCCCCGCCGACGCCCAGCACGTGGTCCTCGGCGACGGCCCGCCCGGTCGCGAGCTCGCCGAGGTCGCTCGCGATCCACCAGGAGCCCTCGCCCTCGTCGTCGCTGAAGGCGTAGGGCCGCAGGTCGACGAGTGCCTCGACACCGTCGCCGGCGCGGTGCAGGATGCCGAGCCGCCGCGCCCCCGCGAGCCCGAGCCGCGGCAGCGCCCGGGCCGCGGCATCCGCCGGGGCCCGGGCGCCGAGCACGAACAGCCGGGCGAGCACGGCCCGGGCGTCATCGCGCCCGGCGAGGGCGCGCTCAGCCGGCAGGCGCTGCCCGCGGAACAGCGCGGCCGCGGCATCCGCGCCCCAGTCCGCGTCGAGCGCCTCCACCGTGTATCCGGCGGCGTGCAGATCGGCGGCGAGCGCCGCGACGAGCTCCTGATGCATGCCCCCATTCAACCGGCAGCCCCAGCCGCCCTCCCCCGACCGCTCCTGCAGTCCTCGGCCGGTTACCGGCCCGCCGGCCCGCCGCGACGAATAGGCGGGCGATCGGGAATAGGGCAGGATGCCAGGGCGCTTGATCGTGCGGGCACATCGCGTGAACACATCGCGTGAGCCCGCCGCCGGGCTCACCGCGCGAGCCCACCGCGAGCCCACCGCCAGCCCACCGCCAGCCCACCGGACGGATCCCCGATCCGCCCGGTCTCACCGAGCGGCTGCCCGCCGCTCTCGACCGCCCACCTTCGACCGATTGGCCCCCGTGACGACAGCCGCCGCCCCACTCCCGCTGCCCGACGAGAGGACGACGGTCACCGCCGCCCGCGACCGCCTGGCGATCGGCATCCTGCTGGTGGCGACGTTCGTCGTCATCCTCAACGAGACGATCATGAGCGTCGCGCAGGCGGTGGTGATGCGCGAGCTGTCCATCACCGAGAGCGCCGGCCAGTGGCTGACCACCGCCTTCCTGCTCACCACCGCCGTCGTCATCCCGGTGACCGGCTGGATGCTGCAACGCTTCCCCACCCGCGGGGTGTTCGTCGTGGCGATGACGCTGTTCACCGCCGGCACCCTCATCGCGGCCCTCGCGCCCGGCTTCGCGGTGCTCGTGACGGCGCGCGTCGTGCAGGCCGGCGGCACGGCGATCATGCTGCCGCTGCTGTTCACGACCGTCCTCGAGCTGGTGCCCGAGCACCGCCGTGGCCGCATCATGGGCAACATCTCGATCGTGATGTCGGTCGCTCCGGCGATCGGGCCCACGGTCTCGGGGATGGTGCTGCAGCTGCTCGGCTGGCGCTGGGTGTTCGTCGTCGTGCTGCCCTTCGCCATCGCGGCGCTCGTCCTCGGCGCCCTGCGCATCCCCACCGTCAACGAGCCGCGTCGGGCGCCGCTCGACATCCCGAGCGTCGTCGTCTCGGCGTTCGCCTTCGGCGGTCTCGTCTACGGGCTGAGCGCGCTCGGCCCGGCCACGAGCGGGCAGGCCGCCGCCTGGACAGCCTGGCTGCCGCTCGGCGTCGCCGTCGTCGCGCTCGGCGCCTTCGTCGCCCGCCAGCCGCGGCTGCAGCGCCGGGATGCCGCCCTGCTCGACCTGCGGGTGTTCCGCTCCCGCACGTTCTCGGCGGCGATGGCCATGGCCGTGGCCAGCATGATGGCGCTGCTCGGAACCCTCACGCTGCTGCCGCTGTACCTGCAGAACGTGCTCGGCGAGCCCTCGCTCGCCATCGGCCTCGCCGTGCTGCCCGGCGGTCTGGTGATGGGGCTGCTCGGCCCGGCCGTCGGCCGGCTCTACGACCGGGTGGGACCGCGACCGGTGCTGCTCGCCGGCGCGATCGTGGTGAGCGCGGCGCTGTGGGCGATGGCGCTGCTGCTGTCGGACACCTCGCCGCTGACGCTCGTGGTCGGGCTGCACCTGCTGCTCTCGACGGGTCTCGCGCTGCTGTTCACGCCGCTGTTCACCGCGGGTCTCGGCGCCGTCCCGGCGCCGCTGTATTCGCACGGCAGCGCCGTGCTCGGCACCGTGCAGCAGGTGGCCGGCGCCGCGGGCGTCGCCGTGTTCGTCACCGTGCTCGCCGCCTTCGCCGGCGATACCTCCCACGGGGTCGCGGACGTCGAGGCCTACGCGCACGGCGTGCGCACGGCGCTCGCCGTCGGCGCGCTCGCCTCGCTCGCCTCGATCCCGCTGTCCCTGCTGGTCCGGCGGCAGCCGACGACGGCCGTGGGCGAGTAGGGACAGCGCACGACGAACGAGCGGCCCTCGGCCCGGGGCCTACCCTGGAGGGCATCATGAAGCCGCTCACCGAGGACGAGATCCGCGCCAGCGTCGTGAACGCCACCGAGGAGGAGATCGAGCGGATGCCGATGCCGGGCCTGCACGAGACGATCTGGGAGGAGCGCGAGTACCTCGGCTGGCGGGACCCGGCCAGTCCGCTGCGCGGCTACATCGTGCACTGGGCCGGCGATGCCCCGGTCGGCATCCTGCTGCGCACCGTCGGCCCGCACCGCGGCCGGGGCAGCGCGATGTGCTCGCTGTGCCACACCACCCAGCCGCTCACCCAGGTGAGCCTGTTCTCGGCCCCGAAGGCCGGGGCCGCCGGGCGGCGCGGCGACACGCTCGGCACCTACATCTGCGAGGACCTCGCCTGCTCGCACATCATCCGGATGGCGCCGGGCCCGCTGCACTCCTCCGCCGAGCTGGCCCGGCGTGCCGCGGGGCTGCTCAGCCGCGTGCAGCGCTTCACCGCGGACGTGATGCGGACCGCCTGAGCCGCTCCAGGCGCTCCACCACCGGGCCGAGGCCGAAACCGTCGAGCTGGGCGGCGGTGCCGTCGCGCTCCGGATCGCCCCACACCTCGAACTCGACCGCGAGGCCGCCGGTGGCCAGCCAGACCAGGTGGGTGCGGTATCCCCCCTCGACGCTGACCAGGTCGGGCACGACGGCGTCGCTGACGGCACGCAGCCGCACCCCGGTGACCTGCGGCCAGCACAGCGCGCAGAACGGCGCGTCCGCGGCACCGTAGAAGGCGATCCGCCCGCCGTCGGCGACGACCGCGAGACGCGCGCCGGGCAGCGGCAGCCGGTGGTGCGGGATGCCGCGCAGCGAGCGGCGCAGCCGATGCTCCATGCGCGAGCGCAGCACCTGGGCGCCGGGGAAGCGCGCCCGCAGCGCCTCGAGCCGGGCCTGCTCGGTGCCGCCGAGGACGGGTCGCAACGACGCGAGCACCCGCGACGCCAGCGGACGCAGAGCCAGCGGACGGACGACGACGAGGCCTCGGGGCAGCACGTCGCCATCGTAGGCGCCGCAGTCCCCGGGAGCGACGCGCTCCGGTCACACCGGATCCCGACTCCCGGCACACCGACTCCCCAGGCACCGACTCTCTGGGATGATGCTCACATGCCCGATGCGCCCCCCGCCCCCCGCGGCGTGATCACGACCGACGGCATCCGGATCGCCACCTACGCCTGGGGGGACCCGGAGGCGCCGGCGGTGATCGCCGTGCACGGCTTCGCCTCGAGCGCGATCGTGAACTGGCACGACACCGGCTGGGCTCGCGACCTGGTGCGCGCGGGCCTGCGCGTCGTCGCCCTCGATCAACGCGGCCACGGCCTGAGCGACAAGCCCCGCCGCGCGGAGGCCTACTCGATGCGGGCGCTCGTCGCCGACGTGCTCACCGTGATCGACACCTACCTGCTCGACGAGGTCTCCTACCTCGGCTACTCGCTCGGCGCCCGGGTCGGCTGGCAGGCGTGCCTCGACCTGCCCGAGCGGATCGGGCGGGCCGTGCTCGGCGGCATCCCCGACGGCCAGCCGCTCACCCGCTTCGACACGGATGCCGCGCGCGCCCACCTCGAGGACGGCAGCCCGGTGGGCGACCGGCTCACGAACGCCTATGTGACGATGGCGAACCGCATCGAGGGCAACGACCTCGGTGCGCTCGTGGCGCTCGTCGAGGGGATGAAGGACGAGGGCGCCGAGCCCGACCCGGCGAACCCGCCGCAGCAGCCACTGCTGCTGGCGACCGGCAGCGACGACCCGATCCTCCAGCGAAGCCGCGCCCTCGCCCGGGCGGCACCGCACGGCTCCTTCGTCGAGATCCCGCAGCGCAACCACTTCACCGCGCCCGTGTCGCACCACTTCCGCCGCGACGGCATCGCCTTCCTCGCCCGCGACTGAGTTGGCCCGCGACTGAGTTGGCCCGCGACACTGAGCCGACCCGCGGCTGAGCCGCACCGCGCTACGCCGGAGGCGCGGCTCCCGCATCCCCGGCCCCCGCATCCCCGGCATCCAAGCCCCCGGCCCCGACGTCACCGGCCCCGACGTGCTCAGCCCCGAAGTCGAGCGCGAGGGAGTTCATGCAGTAGCGGTCGCCGGTGGGCGTGCCGAAGCCGTCGGGGAAGACGTGGCCGAGGTGCGAGTCGCAGCGGCCGCAGCGCACCTCGGTGCGCTCCTGCCCGAGCGAGCGGTCGGGCAGCAGCCGTACGGCGCCCGGACGGACCACGTCGTAGAAGCTCGGCCAGCCGCAGCCGGAGTCGAACTTCGTGCCGCTGAGGAACAGCTCGTTGCCGCAGGCCTTGCAGCTGTACAGCCCGGCGCGGTGCTCGTCGAGCAGCGCACCGGTCCAGGCCCGCTCGGTGGCGGCTCGGCGCAGCACGGCGTACTCCTCGGGGCTCAGCCGCTCGCGCAGCTCCTCATCGCTCGGCACGCTCGCCCTCTCGGTCATCCCTCCATTCTGCCGCCGCGGGCGGCGCGACGCCGGACTCGGACCGCCCCGGACTCAGACCGCCCCGGACTCCGCGGCGAACATCTCGGTGCCGGCCAGCGAGGGCGCCTGCTCGAGCAGCGGACCGCCCCAGCGCTGCTCGAGCAGCCGCTCGAGCGCGCCGCCGACCCGGTACAGCCGGGCGTCCTCGCGCGCGGGCGCCATCAGCTGCACGCCCACCGGCAGGCCGTCCTCGGCCGCGAGACCGGCGGGCAGCGACATCCCCGGGATGCCCGCGAGGTTCGCCGGGATCGTCGTGACGTCGGCCAGGTACAGCGCGAGCGGGTCGTCGACCCTCTCGCCGATCGGGAACGCCGTCGTCGGCGAGGTCGGCGACAGCAGCACGTCGGCGCGCTCGAAGGCCGCCGCGAGGTCGCGCTGGACGAGCGTGCGCACCTTCTGGGCACTGCCGTAGTAGGCGTCGTAGTAGCCCGCGGACAGCGCGTAGGTGCCCAGGATGATGCGGCGCTTCACCTCCGGCCCGAAGCCGGCCTCCCGGGTCGCGGCCATCACGTCCTCGACGGTGCCGGGCACGTCCACGCGCAGCCCGAAGCGCACCGAGTCGAACTTGGCGAGGTTGCTCGATGCCTCCGCCGGCAGGATCAGGTAGTAGGCCGCGATCGCGTACTCGACGTGCGGCACCGAGACCTCGACGATCTCGGCGCCGGCGCTGGCGAGCAGCTCGACGGCCTCGTGGAAGCGCTCGCGCACCCCGGCCTGGAAGCCGGGCGCGTCCAGCTCGCGGACCACGCCCACCCGGAGCCCGGCGAGCGACTCGGCGCGGGCGCCCTCGCGGGCGGCCGCGGCGAAGCCGGGCCAGTGATCGGCGAGCGATGTCGAGTCGCGTGGGTCGCGGCCGCCGACGACGTCGTGCAGCAGCGCCGCGTCGAGCACGCTGCGCGCCACCGGGCCGACCTGGTCGAGGCTCGAGGCGAGCGCGATCGCCCCGTAGCGGGAGACGCCGCCGTAGGTCGGCTTGACGCCGACCGAGCCGGTGAGCGCGGCCGGCTGGCGGATGCTGCCGCCGGTGTCCGAGCCGAGCGCGAGCGGGGCCTCGAAGGCGGCGACCGCCGCCGCCGAGCCGCCGCCCGAGCCGCCGGGCACCCGCTCGAGGTCCCAGGGGTTGCGGGTCGGGCCGTAGGCGGAGTGCTCGGTGGTTGAGCCCATCGCGAACTCGTCCATGTTGGTCTTGCCGAGCGGCACCAGGCCGGCCTCCCGCAGCCGGCGCACCGGCGTCGCGTCGTAGGGCGGCAGCCAGCCGGCGAGGATCCGCGAGCCGGCCGTCGTCGGCATCCCGACCGTCGTGAGCACGTCCTTGATCGCCACCGGGATGCCGGCGAGCTCGCCGGTCAGCGTCCCGCTCGCCCGCTCCGCGTCGACGAGCGCGGCCGTCTCCAGCGCCCGCTCGCTCACGTGCAGGTAGGCGTGCACGTCGGCGTCGACGGCGGCGATGCGCTCGAGGTGCGCCCGGGTGATCTCCACCGAGCTGGTCTCGCCCGCGGCGAGCAGCGCCGACAGCCGCGCGGCGGTCAGCCGGGTGAGGTCCTCGCTCACTGCTCCTCCCCGAGGATCGCGCTCACCCGGAACCGGGAGCCGTCGTGGTCGGGGGCCCCGCCGAGCGCCTCCGCCGTCGTGAGGGTCGGGCCGACGACATCCGGCCGGAACACGTTGGCGAGCGGGATCGGGTGGCTCGTCGCCGGGACGTCCGCGGTGGCCACCTCGCTCACCTTCGCGACACTGTCGAGGATCGCGTCGAGCTCGCCGGCAAGGCGCCGCACCTCCTCGGGCGTGAGCGCGATGCGGGCGAGGGCGGCCAGGTGGCTGACGGCATCGGGCGTGATCCCGGACGCTGCGTTTTCAGACATGGAACTCTTCGATGACGGGGCGGGACGGACGACTCATCCTACGGGGCCGCCCTCGCCGTGCCCCGCGACCGATGGTGGGAGAACACCCGCGGCATCCCGCGCTGACGATACTGTGGACCCGATCGGGCTTCATCGGGCGAAGCGGGGAGACGAGTCGCAGTGACGTTCCCCAGCCTTGCCACGAGCGCTCGCGAGCTCCGCGGGCTGTCGCACGTGCTCGTGGTGGGGCTGCTGCTGACGATCTCGGCCGTCGTCGGCGTCACCTCGACCTCCGTGTTCGTCAGCGGCGTCCTGGTGAGCAGCTGGTGGCCGGCGGCGGGCGTCAACGTCATCGCGATGATCTCGACGCGCCAGGAGCGCCGCTGGCTGGTCGCCGCCGTGATCACGGCCGTCACGGCTCTCACCTCGCTGCACGCCGGCCGGCCGGTCATCGTCGCGGTCGTGGGTGCCGGCGCGGTCGCGGCCGAGGCCTGGATCGTCGCCCGGCTCTCCGTCGACGCCGAGGACCAGCCCCGCTTCACCACCACGACGGACGTGCTGCGCTTCTTCGCCGGCACGCTCATCGGCGCCGGGGCGGCCGGCACCCTGTGCGGCGTCACCCGGGCCCTGGTGCTCGACACCGACCCCTTGACCGTGGGGTTCACGGTCTTCGCCTCGCACGCGAGCGCGATCGCCGTGCTCGCGCCGCTCGCGCTGGTCAACCGCTTCAAGCACCCGCCGAGCCGGCCGGCGTGGCGGATGCTGCACCCGATCCTGCTCGTCGCGGCGGTCACCGTCGCCTTCGCCCCGAACGGCAGCCCGGCGCTCGCCTTCCTGCCGGTGCCGTTCCTTGCCTGGGCCGCGTTCAGCTTCACGATGCTCTACGCGCTCGTCGAGCTCATCGCGACCTCGGGGGCCATCGTCGTGCTCACGGTGCTCGGCGACGGGCCCTTCGCCGTCGAGGCCCCCGGGCTGCTGTCGTCGTCGTCGCTGTTCGAGCTGTACGTCGTCACGCTCACCGTGACGACGCTGCTCATCGCCGCATCCCGCAACGAGAGCCGGCAGCTCGCCGAGCACAATGCCGCGCGCGGCGCGCTGCTCACGGAGGGCTTCCGCCTCGCCCAGAACGGCTTCGCCGTCGTGCAGAAGGACGGCAGCGTGTACCGGGTGCTGCAGGCCAATCCGGCGGCCCGCGACCTGCTCGGGGAGAACCTGCTCGCCGACCGGGTCGCCCCGGGCTCCTGGCTGCTCGGCATCGTCCAGGGCTCGCTGCACGCGGTCGGACGCCAGACCCGCATCGCCAGCGACACCGGCGGTGCGGCACCCATCGAGGTCACGATCATGGTGGCCGCGGATGCCACGTTCGGCGAGATCGTGCTGCTGTCGATCGTCGACCTGCGGGCGGTCCGCCGCGCCGAGGAGGCCGGGCGGGTGCAGCTGGAGCGCGAGCAGCAGGTCGTCGAGGAGCTGCGGAACCTCAACGAGCAGAAGGACGCCTTCGTCTCCTCGGTCACCCACGAGCTGCGCACCCCGATCACGACGATCATCGGCTTCACCGAGGAGCTGGCCGACACCGGGCTGGACGCGGTGCAGCGCGACTACGTCGCGATCGTGCTGCGCAACGCCGAGCGGCTGTTGCGCACGATCGAGGACGTGCTGACGTTCTCCAAGCGGATGCCGCGCGCCGCCGAGCCGCGCCCGGCGAGATCGACGTGGCCGCGCTCCTGCGCGCCGTGCTCGACGACCTGCACCACAGCCTGCGCGACCGGGAGCTGCGGGTGACGCTCGACGTGCCGCCCCTGCCGGTGCACGTGCTCGCCGAGCAGAACGACCTGACTCGCGTCATCGTGAACCTGCTCACCAACGCGCTCAAGTTCACCCCGGCGGGCGGCTCCATCGCGATCGTGCTCCGCGCCGGGGGCGAGTGGCTCGACCTGGCCATCATCGACTCAGGTCCGGGCATCCCGCCCGCCGAGCTCGAGCGGGTGTTCGACCGCTTCTACCGCTCGACGGCGGCGACGCGCGACGGGGTGCCGGGCACGGGGCTCGGCCTCGCCATCGTCCGCGAACTCGTCACCGAGATGCACGGCAGCGTCGTCCTGGAGTCCGACGGCTCCTCGGGCACCACGGCCCGGCTGCGCCTGCCGGTCGGGGCGCCGACGGCCTGACCGGCCGCGTCCCCGCCGCCGGCGGTGGTGCCGTCGGGCGCGAGGCCCGCGCCCGACGGACGATCAGAGCGGACGGATGTTCGCCGCCTGCGGGCCCTTCTGGCCGCGCTCGGTGTCGAACTCGACCCGCTGGTTCTCCTCCAGGTTGCGGTGCCCGCTGCCGGCGATCGCGCTGAAGTGCGCGAACACGTCCGCGGTGCCGTCGTCGGGTGCGATGAAGCCGTAGCCCTTCTCGGAGTTGAACCATTTGACGGTGCCAGTGGCCATGACGTCATTCCTTCGTTGTCTGGGACCACGGGAGTGATCCGTGATACCGCGGCGACGACGCCGCCGCGGAGCGTGCGACCCCCGACCCCGTGCGACCGGGCGCTGCCCGTGGCCGGACGGCCTCGGGAGGGTGTGCTGAAGCTGCAGAGGAGATGGGGGATCGATTCGTTCAGGATCGCGACTGGACTGCGTCGACGAGTCGCGCACCGTCCACCATAGCCGGGCGGCACCCGACAGGACGAGTCCGCCGCTGCTCAGCCGCCGTCCTCGAGCGCCGCGGGGCCCCCGGCGAGCAGCCGGGCGAACTGCGCGGCGTCGAGCACGCGCACCCCGAGGCTCTCCGCCCGGTCGAGCTTCGAGCCGGCGCCGGGGCCGGCGACCACGAAGTCGGTCCTCTTGCTCACGCTCGAGACGCTCTTGCCGCCCGCCGCGACGATCGCCTCGCCGATGCCCTCGCGGCTGAAGCCCTCGATCGTCCCGGTGACGACGAGGGTGAGCCCCGAGAGCGGGCCCTCGAGGCCGGCGGCGGCGCCCGGTCCGGGATGCCCCGGGGTGTCCAGCCGCACGCCCGCCCGGGCCCAGCGCTCGACGATCTCGCGATGCCAGTCGAGCGTGAACCAGTCGATGACGGCATCCGCGATGATCGGGCCGACGCCGTCGACGGCGGCGAGCTCCTCCCGGTCCGCCGCCCGGATCGCGTCGAGCGAGCCGAACCAGCCGGCGAGAGCGCGCGCCGCGACCGGGCCGACGTGCCGGATGCTGAGCGCGACGAGGATGCGCCAGAGCTCCTTGGTCTTGGCCCGCTCGAGCTCGGCGATGAGCTTCTCGGCGGCCGCGGAGGGCCCGTGCTCGGCCGGCTGGTCACGCCGGGCGGCGCGCACGACCTTGCGGAACGGCGCCTCGACCTTCACCCGCAGCGACGTGCCGTCGGCGAGGCGGATGTCGCGCCCGGCCTCCTCCGGGCCGACCTGTCTCATCATCCCGGTCTCGGTGTCGCGCACCGCCACCTCGATCGGGACCAGGTCGTCGACGGTGAGCTCGAACAGGCCCGCCTCGGTCTCCAGCGGCGGCGTCGCGGGCAGCAGCGGCTGGGTGAGCGCGGCCGCCGCCACCTCGCCGAGCACCTCGATGTCGAGCGCCCCGCGGCTGCCGGCGTGCTCGATGCGGCCGCGCACCTGGGCCGGGCAGCTGCGCGCGTTCGGGCAGCGCAGGTCCACGTCGCCGGCCTTCGCGGGGGCGAGCGTCGCGCCGCACTCCGGGCAGCTCTCGGGCATGACGAACTCGCGCTCGCTGCCGTCGCGCAGCTCGACGACGGGGCCGAGTACCTCGGGGATGACGTCGCCGGCCTTGCGCAGCACCACGGTGTCACCGATGAGCACCCCCTTCGCCCGCACGACGTCCTGGTTGTGCAGCGTCGCCTGCCGCACCGTCGAGCCGGCGACGCGCACCGGCTCCATGACAGCGAAGGGGGTCGCCCGCCCGGTGCGGCCGACGCTCACGACGATGTCCCGCAGCGTGGTGTGCACCTCCTCGGGCGGGTACTTGTAGGCGATCGCCCAGCGCGGCGCACGGCTGGTGGCGCCGAGCTCCTCGTGCACGGCCAGATCGTCGACCTTGACGACGACGCCGTCGATCTCGTGCTCGATGGAGTGGCGCATCCCACCCCAGTGCTCGATGAAGCCCACGACGCCCTCGACGTCGTCGAACACCCGCAGGTGCGGGCTCGTCGGCAGGCCCCAGTCGGCGAGCAGCGCGTAGACGCCGCTCTGGCTGGATGCCGCGGGCGTCGGCCAGGCGCCGACGCCGTGCACGTAGAGCCGCAGCGCCGCGATGCGCGCGAGCGCCGCCTCCCGCTCGAGACCCTCCTTCTTGTCGAGCTGCTGACGCAGGCCGCCGGATGCCGCGTTCCTCGGGTTCGCGAACGCCGGGAACCGGTTGTCGGCCGAGGCACGCGCCCGCTCCTCGTCGAAGTCCCGTCTCGGGGCTGGGCGGCGTTGCCAGCGGTCCCGGGCCTCGGCAAGGGCGCGCTCGCGCAGCGTCGCCTGCAGGGCGTTCAGCCGCTCGAACTCGGCGACCGGGATGAACACCTCGCCGCGCACCTCGACGAGCGGCGGATGTCCCGAGCCGGCCAGCCGGCGGGGCACGTCGGCGAGCCGCAGCGCGTTCTCGGTGACGATCTCGCCCACCCGGCCGTCACCGCGGGTCGCCGCCGAGGCCAGCACGCCGTCCTGGTAGCGCAGGCTGACGGCGAGGCCGTCGATCTTGAGCTCGGTGAGCCAGCGCATCGGTCCGCCGGCGGCCGCGGCGGTCTTGGCACACCACTCGCGCAGCTCCTCGGTGGAGAAGACGTTGTCGAGGCTGAGCATCCGCTCGGCGTGCTCGGTGGTGGCCAGGCCGCTCGTCTCGGCTCCGCCGCCGACGGTCTGGGTGGGCGAGTCCTGGCTCTGCAGCTCGGGGAACAGCCGCTCGAGCTCTTCGAGCCGCCGCATCATGGCGTCGTACTCGGCGTCGTCGACGAGGCTGGCGTCGCGCTCGTAGTACGCCTCGCGCAGCTCGAGGACGCGCGAGCGCAGCCGCTCCGCCTCCGCGTTCGCCAGCTCGAGCTCCTCGCGGGTGTAGGTGTCGGCCACGTCCCTCATGCTACGAGCGGCCCCGGACAGGGGTGCGCCGCGCCCGGCGCCGCCGCTGTGACACGCCGCGCGCCCGCGGTGCATCCCTCCGCCACAGCGGCGTCCCGCGCTCCTCCGCCCACAGGGCAGGCGGCCCCTGGGGGCCGCCTGCGCGGCATGCTGGCATTCTCGACGCCGTCCCGCGATCATGGGAGGATGCCGGCGATGACCGAGGCGCAGGTCTGGACGATGATGGGCGTGTTCACCACGCTGTTCCTCGGCACGCTCACGATCATCTCGACGCTCTTCGTGCGCGTCGTGCGCAGTGAGGTCGGCGGGCTGCGCGGCGAGATGATCGGCGAGATCGGCGGGCTGCGCACCGAGATGCGCACCGAGATCCGTCGCCTGGACGAGAAGATCGACACCCGGTTCGACTCGCTCGATCGCGACATCCAGACGCTGTTCCGTCACACGTTCGGCACCGACCGGCCGTAGCCGCGGCGACCCCGCCCCTCAGCCGGCGGCCGGGACGGCGCTGAGGGTGCGGTCGATCGTGCACTGGCCGAGCACGCGGGTGCCCCGGTAGAGCACGGCGGTCTGGCCGGGCGCGACGCCGAGGATCGGCTCCGCCGGCCGGATGACGAGCTCCGCGCGGCCCTCCGCGACGTCCCGCACGGCGGCGATCGCCGGCACCGGCTCGGCGTGGGCGCGCACCTGCACCAGGCAGTCGAAGCCGGCCGGGTCGAGACCGGACTCCGCCGGGCCCCGGCCGGCCCAGGACATCCGCCCGCCGGCGAGCTCGGCGATCGCGAGCTCCTCCCTGGTGCCGACGACGAGCTCGTTCTGCCGGGGCCGCACCTCGAGCACGAACCGCGGCCGGCCGTCCGGGGCCGGGACGCTCAGGCCGAGGCCGCGACGCTGCCCGACCGTGAAGGCCCGGGCGCCCGGGTGGGCGCCCACCACGGCCCCGCTGCGGTCGCGGATGACGCCCGGCTCGGCGCCGACGCGCTCGGCGAGCCAGCCGCGGGTGTCGCCGTCGGCGATGAAGCAGATGTCGTGGGAGTCGGGCTTGGCGGCGACGGCGAGGCCACGGGCGGCCGCCTCGGCGCGCACATCGTCCTTGCTCGGCGTGGCCCCGAGCGGGAACATCGCGTGCGCGAGCTGCTCGGCGGTGAGCACGCCGAGCACATAGGACTGGTCCTTCGCCCAGGCGGCTGCGCGGTGCAGCTCCCGGTGCCCGTCGCCCGTCGTGACGATGCTGGCGTAGTGACCGGTGCAGACGGCGTCGAAGCCGAGCGCGAGCGCCTTCTCGAGCAGCGCCGCGAACTTGATGCGCTCGTTGCAGCGCATGCACGGGTTCGGGGTGCGGCCGGCGGCGTACTCGGCGACGAAGTCCTCGACGACGTCGACGGCGAAGCGCTCGGAGAGGTCCCAGACGTAGAAGGGGATGCCGAGGCGGTCGGCGGCCCGGCGGGCGTCCATCGAGTCCTCGACCGTGCAGCAGCCGCGGCTGCCGCTGCGCAGCGTCCCGGGCGTCCGGCTGAGGGCGAGGTGCACGCCGATGACGTCGTGGCCGGCCTCGACCGCGCGCGCGGCGGCGACGGCAGAGTCCACGCCCCCGCTCATGGCCGCCAGCACCCGCATCCCCCAAGGCTACGCGCCCCGCCCGCCGCGACGCGGCCGTCGGGCGCCGCGTCAGGGCAGGTCGGGGATCAGGGCAGGTCGGGGCTCGCGAGCTGCAGGCTCAGCACCGGCTCGTCGCCGGAGTCGTCGCCGCCGATGAGCACGAACCAGGCGGCCGCGTCCAGGCTCGACACGAGCGCCGTGAGGGCCAGGCCGTCCTGCTCGGTCGTCTGCGTCCTGGTCCAGCCGGAGGCCTCGAGGGTCGCGATGATCGCCGCGGACTGCGCGGTGGCGTCCGTGCCGCCCTCGAGCGTGATCGTGCGGATGACGCCGTAGTACGCCGCGCCCTCGTCCGAGGCCGCCACGTACTGGTCGTGGTCGTCGGAGTACACGATCGAGGCGGCGGGCACGAGCGCCTCGATCGCGTCGGCCAGCCGCACCGCCTCGGTGCCGGCGCTGTCCTCGTCGAGATCGCCCGCGACGTCGGGGACCACCGAGTCGTCGTAGGCGACGGTCGCGCTCGCCGAGGCCACGGCCGTGCTCACCGCCGTGGCCTGCGCGGAGCCCGATGCCGTCCCCGAGCCGGTGCAGCCGGCGAGCGCGGACAGGGCGAGGACAGCGCACGCGATCGACAGAATGCGAGCCTCAGCCACGTTCTCGAGTCTAGGCCGCGGACCTCGGAACGGGCTATGCGGACACGCTCCGGGAGCCGCCGCCCAGGCGCGGCTCGCGCGCGGCGAGCCCAGCGGCCCGGGCCCGGCCGACCGCCTCGGGCAGCACCGCGAGCAGCGCGTCGATCTCGGCGGCGGTGCTCTCCTCGCCGAGGGTGATCCGCAGGGCGCCGCGCGCCTCCTCGTCTAAGAGCCCCATCGCCAGCAGCACGTGCGAGGGCTCGGGGACGCCGGCACGGCAGGCGGAGCCCGTCGACACCGAGAAGCCCGCGGCGTCGAGCAGGAACAGCAGCGAGTCGCCCTCGCAGCCCGGCACCGTCACGTGTACATTGCCGGGCAGCCGCGCCTCGGGATCGCCGCGGAGCTCCGCCTGCGGCACGGCGGCCCGGATGCCGGCGATGAGGCGGTCCCTCAGCGCCCGCAGCCGCGCGGCGCGCTCCGGCAGCGTCGCCATGGTCAGCTCGACGGCGACGCCGAAGGCCACGGCGCCCGCGACATCCTGGCTGCCGGAGCGGGAGCGCTGCTGCTCGCCGCCGTGCAGCAGCGCCTCGATGCTCGCCGAACGGGCGAGGTAGAGCGCGCCGACGCCCGCCGGGCCGCCGATCTTGTGCGCGCTCACGCTGAGCGCCGCGACGCCGAGGGCGTGCACGTCGATCGGCAGCGCGCCGTAGGCGGCGATCGCGTCCAGGTGCAGCGGCACGCCGTGCTCACGGGCGATGCCCGCGAGCGCCTCGACGTCCTGCACGGTGCCGACCTCGTTGCTGGCCCAGAGCGCGGTCGCGAGCGCCACGTCCGGGCCCATCGCCGCGGCGAAGGCGTCGAGGTCGATGCGGCCGCGCTCGTCGAGGTCGATCCAGCTGAGGTCGGCGCCCTCGCGGGCGGCGAGCCACTCCACGGCGTCGATCGTGGCGTGGTGCTCCCCGCGCGGGACCACGATCCGGCGCCGGCCGGGCGCGGCGCTGCGCGCCCAGTACAGCCCCTTGACGGCCGTGTTCACCGCCTCGGTGCCACCGCCGGTGAGCACGAGCTCCGCCGCATCCGCACCGAGGGATGCCGCGACCCGCTCCCGGGCCTCCTCGAGCAGCCGCCGCGCCGCCCGGCCGTGCCCGTGGATCGACGCCGGGTTGCCGACGACGGCGAGCGCGCGCGCGTAGGCGTCGCGCACCGCAGCCGGCATCGGCGCGGTCGCGGCGTGGTCGAGGTAGACGCTCACGTAACAAGCATGACAAACGGCGTCGATAGCGTGGGGCCATGTCACGGCTCGGGGCGACGCTCACCGCCGACGGCGGCGTCGTCCGGGTGTTCAGCGCCCACGCGACCTCGATGACGCTGTGCGTCTTCGACGAGCGGGACCCGAGCTGGGTGGTCGAGCAGGTGCGGATGCAGCGCGGCGCCGGCTCCGTCTGGGAGGGCGCATCCGCGCTCATCCGCCCGGGCACCCGCTACTGCCTGCGCGCCGACGGCCCCACGGGGCCCGCGCACCGCTTCGACGCCGAGCGCGACCTCATCGACCCCTACGCGCGTGCGCTGTGCGCGGTCGACGGCGGCTTCCGCTCGGTGGTGCCCGAGGAGGGCTTCGACTGGGGCGGCGTGGAGAAGCCGGGGGTGCCGCTCGACCACGCCGTGCTCTACGAGCTGCACGTCAAGGGCTTCACCCGGCGCGCGCCCTGGCTGCCCGAGGAGCTGCGCGGCAGCTACGCGGGGCTCGGCCATCCGCGGACGATCGCCTATCTGCGCGAGCTCGGCGTCACGAGCCTCGAGCTGCTGCCGGTGCACCAGTCGGTCAGCGAGCAGCGTCTCGTCGCGCAGGGCCGGGTCAACTACTGGGGCTACAACACGCTGAGCTTCTTCAGCCCGCACGCCGGCTACGCCACCCGCGCGGCGCAGAACGACGGCCCCGGGGCGGTGCTCGCCGAGTTCAAGGGGATGGTCCGGAGCCTGCACGAGGCCGGGCTCGAGGTGATCCTCGACGTCGTCTACAACCACACCGCCGAGGAGGGGCCGGCCGGGCCGACGACGGGCCTGCGCGGCCTCGACAACGCCACCTACTACCGGGTCGAGCCGGACGGCTCCTACCTCGACGTGACCGGATGCGGCAACACCCTCGACGTGTCGCAGCCGGCCGCGCGCGAGCTCGTGCTCGACTCGCTCGCCTACTGGGCGAACGAGTGCCAGGTGGACGGCTTCCGTTTCGACCTGATGGCCACGCTCGGCCGGGACGCGCACGCCCGCTTCGACGCGGAGCACCCGCTGCTCGTGGCGATCCGGGACAGCCCGGAGCTCGCCGGGCTGAAGCTCATCGCCGAGCCCTGGGACCTCGGCCCCGGCGGCTGGCAGGTGGGTGCCTTCCCCGAGGGCTACAGCGAGTGGAACGACGGCTATCGCAACCGGATGCGCGACTTCTGGCTCACCGACATCGCCGCCGCCCGTGCCAACGGCCTCGCGCCGAACGGCATCGGCTCGCTCGCGCGGCGCTTCGCCGGCAGCGCGCACGTGTTCAGCGCCAGCCGCGGGCCGCTGGCATCCGTCAACTTCATCACGGCCCACGACGGCTTCACGATGGCCGACCTGACCGCCTACTACACGAAGCACAACCTCGGCAACGGGGAGCACAACCGGGACGGCACGAACGACAACCACTCCTTCAACCACGGCGTCGAGGGGCCGACGGACGACCCGCAGATCCGGACGCACCGGCTGCGCGCGATCCGCAACCTGCTGGGCACGCTGCTGCTCTCGGCGGGCGTGCCGATGATCACCGCGGGCGACGAGTTCGGCCGCAGTCAGAGGGGCAACAACAACGCCTACTGCCACGACAGCGAACTCACCTGGCTCGACTGGGAGCTCCTCGACTGGCAGCGCGAGCTGCTCGAGGTGGCCCGGACGCTCATCCGGCTGCGGCACGAGAACCCGGCGCTGCGCCCGGTGCGCTACGCCCGCTTCGGCGAGACCGTGCGCAGCGCGAGCCAGATGGACTGGTACAACAAGGACGGCCTGGCCATGACCGGCGACGACTGGGACTCGCCGGCCGAGCGCACCCTGCAGTACCTCGCCGCCTCGACGCCCGAGTTCGAGGAGCTCAACCGCATCCTCGTCGTCGTGCACGGCCTCGAGCAGCCGGTCACCGTCACGCTGCCGGCGCACGAGGGCGTCACCGGCTACACGCTGCTGTGGGACTCGGCGCACGACAGCCTCGACGGTGAGCCCATCGATCACCTGCCCGGCTCCGAGCTCGGGATGACGGCGACGAGCATCCGGCTGTTCCGGGCACGCTGACGGTGTCCGCCGCGCGGGAGCGCGGGCACTCCGGTGCGGCACAATTGTGGCCATGTCCCTGGACACCGGCGGCGGTCGCGCGAACACGGGCGCGCTCAGAACGTCCAGCGGGACGGTGTCGCTCGGACGCACCATCTCGTCGGCCGGCGAGGGACTCGTCGCCGAGATCGCCGACCGGCCGGCGACGGCCGTCAAGATCTTCCACGCGCTGGCGTCCGGGGCCGGCCTGCTGAGTGTGAACCGCCGTCCCGAGGAGCGGCTGCGCAAGGTGGCGGTGATGGCCGAGCTGCCGCCGCCGGCCCGGGTGCAGGCCGACGGCCACGTCGTGCTCGCCTGGCCCGAGGAGCTCGTCTACGAGGGCGACGTCGCCGTGGGCTACACGATGCCGCGCATCGCCTGGACCCGCACGATGGAGTTGCACGAGCTGGTCAAGATCCGGCACGGGGCGCGGGTGCCGGCACACATCCCGGCCTGGGCGCCGACGTTCGCCTTCCGCAACCGGGTGCACACCGCCGTCAACCTGTGTCGTGCGGTGGAGGTCGTCCACTCGACGGGCGCGATCATCGGCGACTTCAACGAGCGCAACATCCTGGTCGACGAGACGGCCCGGGTGAGCCTCGTCGACACCGACTCGATGCAGTTCATCGCCCCCGACGGCGAGCTGTTCACCTGCGACGTCGGGCACCGCGACTACACCGCCCCCGAGCTGCTCGGCCACGACCTCGCCCTCACGCGGCGCGGAGCCGAGGCCGACCACTTCGCGCTCGCCGTGCACATCCACCGGCTGCTGCTCGGCGGACTGCACCCCTTCCTCGGCGGCGAGTGGACGGCCGGGGTGCACCGCCCCGCGGCGATCGAGCTCGCCCGCGCCGGCCACTACGTCGGCGGCCCGCGCTCCCCGCTCGCCCCGACCAGCCGCCATCCCGACCCGCGACGGCTGCCGACCCCGGTGCGGGAGCTCTTCGACCGCGCCTTCCGCCTCGGCGCCCTCCGGCCGCTCGACCGGCCGGGCCCGGCCGAGTGGGTCACGGTGCTCGAGAGGCTCCGCGGCCGCGGCCAGGCGCACTCGGCCAAACCCGACCGGGCCAGGCGCGACCGGCCAAACCCGACCGGGCCAGACGCGACCGGACCAGACGCGACCGGGCCAGACGCGACCGGGCCAGACGCGACCGGGGGCCAGACGCGACCGGGCCGGGCTGAGCGCGACGCGGGCTGAGCGCGACGGCGCGGGGCCCTACTCCGCGACCGCGATGAGGCCGAGCTCGGCGGGCGTGGCGAGCAGCGGATGCCGCGGCACCACCCGCACCGTGTAGCCGAAGCTGCCCGCCCGCTCGAGCGGCACCGCGCCGGCGAACACGGCCGGCGCGCCGGGCTCTCTCGTCACGAGGCCGAGGGCGAGACGCTGGATGTCGACGAGCCGGTCGCCCTCGCGGGCCCGCCCGTAGACGACCTCCACCTTCACGTCCGCGGGGTCGAGGGTGCCGAGCTCGACGAGGGCACGCACGTGCAGCGCGTCTCCCACCTGGGGCACCGTGTCGACGCCGCCGGACTCCACGTGCCGCACCCGCACGCCCGGCCAGGCCGCGACGACCCGCGCCTTCCAGGCGGCGAGCCCGCGCGCCGGCTCGAAGCCCCCGGCGGCGATCGCGGCGGCGGAGCGCGCCGCGGGCAGGTACAGCGTCTCGACGTACTCGCGCACCATCCGCTCGGCGCTGAGCGCGGGCGAGAGCGTCGCCAGGCTGTGCCGGATCGAGGCGACCCAGCGCACCGGCACGCCGTCGGCGTCGCGGTCGTAGAACCGTGGCGCGATCTGGTGCTCGACGATGTCGTAGAGCGCCTGTGCCTCGAGGTGGTCGCGCTCGGCGGCGTCGCCCGCGGCATCCGCGGTCGGGATCGCCCAGCCGTTCTCGCCGTCGTAGAACTCGGCCCACCAGCCGTCCAGGATCGACAGGTTCAGGCTGCCGTTGAGCGCCGCCTTCATGCCCGAGGTGCCGCAGGCCTCGAGCGGCCGCAGCGGGTTGTTGAGCCACACGTCACAGCCGGGGTAGAGCCGCTTCGCCATCGCGATGTCGTAGTTCGGCAGGAACACGATGCGCTCGCGCACCCGGGCGTCCTGTGAGAACTGGACGAGGCGCTGGATGAGCCGCTTGCCCTCCTCGTCCGCCGGGTGCGACTTGCCGGCGATGACGATCTGCACCGGGCGCTGGGGATGGGTGAGCAGGGCGCGCAGCCGCTCCGGGTCCTCGAGCATGAGCGTCAGCCGCTTGTAGGTGGGTACCCGGCGGGCGAAGCCGATGGTGAGCACGTTCGCATCGAGCATCGTCTCGATCCAGGCCGGTGGCGTCGTGCCGGGGTTCTGCTCGTCCCAGGCGGCGCGCACCCGGGCGCGGGCGTCCTCGACGAGCTGCTCGCGCAGCCGCCCGCGCAGCTCCCAGAGCGCGCCGTCGCCGAGCGCCGCCGACGCCCAGTCGGCCCTCGACGTGCTCGGCGAGCCGAGGACGTCGAGGGCGAGCTCCTGCACCGCCGGGTCGGTCCAGGTGGGGGCGTGCACCCCGTTCGTGACCGAGCCGATCGGCACGTCCTCGGGCTCGAAGCCCGGCCAGAGCGGGCCGAACATCCGGCGGGACACGTCGCCGTGCAGCAGCGAGACGCCGTTGGCGCGCTGGCCGAGCCGGAATCCCATCACCGCCATGTTGAACGTCGCCGGGTCGCCGCCGTCGTAGTCCTCCCGGCCGAGGTCGAGCGCGTCGGCGACCTCGACCCCCGGCAGCAGCCCGGTGGAGAGGTAGCGTTCGACGAGGCCGAGGTCGAAGCGGTCGATGCCGGCCGGCACCGGGGTGTGGGTGGTGAACACCGTGCCGGCCCGCACCGCCTGCAGCGCCTCGTCGAAGCCGAGGCCGGCGGCGATGAGGTCGCCGATCCTCTCCAGCCCGAGGAAGCCGGCGTGCCCCTCGTTCGTGTGGAACACGGTCGGGGCGCTCGCCCCGGTGAGCTCGACGAAGAGCCGGATGGCCCGCACACCGCCGATGCCCAGCAGCAGCTCCTGCAGCAGCCGGTGCTCGCCGCCGCCGCCGTAGAGCCGGTCGGTGACCCCGCGCAGCGGCTCCTCGTTCTCCGGCACGTCCGCGTCGAGCAGCAGCAGCGGGATGCGCCCGACGGCGGCCCGCCAGACGCGCGCGCTGAGCGTGCGGCCCTCCGGCAGGGCGAGGGTCACGAGCACGGCCCGGCCGTCGGGATGCCGCAGCACCGTCAGCGGCAGCCCGTCCGGGTCGTGCACCGGGTACGCCTCCTGCTGCCAGCCCTCGCGCGAGATCGACTGGCGGAAGTAGCCGGCCGCGTAGAACAGGCCGACGCCGATGATCGGCACGCCGAGGTCGGAGGCGGCCTTGAGGTGGTCGCCGGCGAGGATGCCGAGACCACCGGAGTACTGCGGCAGGGCGGCGGCGATGCCGAACTCCGGCGAGAAGTAGGCGATCGAGGCGGGGGCGTCCTCGAGCCCCTGGTACCAGCGCGGCTCGCTGAGGTAGTCCTCCAGCTCGGCGGCGAGATCCTCGGCGCGCTCGATGAAGCCGTCGTCGCCGGCGAGCTCGTCGAGGCGGGACGGATCGACCTCGCCGAGCAGGGCGACCGGGTCTTCGCCGGTGGACTCCCAGGCGAGCGGGTCGATCGACTGGAACAGCCGCGCCGTCGGCTCGTGCCACGACCAGCGCAGGTTCGCGGCGAGCCTCTCCAGGGCCCGCAGGCGCTCGGGCAGCACGGTGCGGACGGTGAACCGTCGGATGGCCTTCACCCGAACGAGCCTAGGACAGCCACTGGCACGAGGCTCCGGCCCTCGGGCGGTCCGCGGCGCGGTACGTTCGGTGCATGGTGCCCCCGGGATTCGTCCCCGCGATCGGTCGCATCCCGATCCGGGAGCTCTGGCCGCGTCCGAGCGAGAACGGCTGG
The DNA here is from genome assembly GCA_047605685.1 of Microbacteriaceae bacterium. Lineage (GTDB taxonomy): Bacteria > Actinomycetota > Actinomycetes > Actinomycetales > Microbacteriaceae > JAUASV01. The sequence goes on along the minus strand of JASGFF010000004.1, from coordinate 21,891 downwards.
CCGACGAAGGCCTACGCGGGCGAGGTGGTGCCCGTCGAGGCCACGGTGTTCCGGGAGGGCCACGACCTCGTCGGCGCTGAGGTCGTGCTCACCGCCCCCGACGGCGTCGAGACGGTCACGGCGATGCATCCGGTGCCGGATGTCCCGGACCGCTGGCGTGCTCTCGTGCAGCTCGGCACGCCCGGCCGGTGGTGCTACCGCATCCGCGCCTTCTCCGACGACTGGGGGACCTGGCTGCACACCGCCGAGGTGAAGGTGCCCGCGGGCATCGACGTCGAGCTGGTGTTCGCGACCGGTGCGGAGCTGCTGCGCCGTGCCGGCCGCTCCCGGCCGCTGCAGGACGCCGCGAGCGCGCTCGTGGACGCCGGCCGCTCCCCCGCCTCGCGGCTCGCCGTCGTCGCCGACCCGCGGCTCGCGCGGGCGCTCCGCCGCCGCCCGCGCAGCCTGGTCACCGAGAGCGCGCCGGTCGTCGTGCGGGTGGAGCGCGAGCGCGCCGGCGTCGGCTCCTGGTATGAGCTGTTCCCGCGCAGCGAGGGGGCGAGGCGCCGTCGTGACGGCAACTGGGTGTCGGGCACGCTGCGCACGGCGGCGAGGCGGCTGCCGGCCGTCGCCGCGATGGGCTTCGACGTCGTCTACCTGCCGCCCATCCACCCGATCGGGCACAGCTTCCGCAAGGGTCCGAACAACAGCCTCGTCGCCGGGCCCGGCGACCCCGGCTCGCCGTGGGCGATCGGCTCGGAGGCCGGCGGCCACGACGCCGTCCACCCCGACCTCGGCACCGTCGCCGACCTGCGATTCTTCGTGCGCGAGGCCGCGAGGCTGGGCATCGAGGTGGCGCTCGACCTCGCCCTGCAGGCGTCGCCGGACCACCCGTGGGTGCGCGAGCACCCGGAGTTCTTCAGCACCAGGCCGGACGGCACGATCGCCTACGCGGAGAACCCGCCGAAGAAGTACCAGGACATCTTCCCGCTGGACTTCGACAACGACCCGGAGGGCATCCGCGCCGAGGTGCTGCGCATCGTGCGGCACTGGATCGCCCAGGGCATCCGGATCTTCCGGGTGGACAACCCGCACACCAAGCCGCTCGCGTTCTGGGAGTGGCTGATCGCGACCGTCGGCGCCGAGAGCCCGGACGTGGTGTTCCTCGCCGAGGCCTTCACCCGGCCGGCGATGATGCAGTCGCTCGCCGCCGCCGGCTTCCAGCAGAGCTACACGTACTTCACCTGGCGCAACACCAAGCCGGAGCTCGAGGAGTACCTCACCGAGGTCAGCCGGGTCACGAGCGACCACCTGCGCCCCAACTTCTTCGTGAACACCCCGGACATCCTCACCGAGTACCTGCAGTTCGGCGGCGTGCCGGCCTACAAGGTGCGCGCGGCGATCGCCGCGACCGCGAGCCCCAGCTGGGGCGTCTACGCCGGCTACGAGCTCATCGAGAACGTCGCCCGGCCGGGCTCCGAGGAGAACATCGACAGCGAGAAGTACGAGTACAAGCCGCGCGACTGGGCGAAGGCCGAGGCGGAGGGCCGCTCGCTCGCGCCCTACCTCGCCCGGCTGAACGAGATCCGGCGGGCGCACCCGGCGCTGCGCCAGCTGCGCAACCTGCACACGCACTGGAGCGACGATGAGGCGGTGCTCGTCTACTCGAAGCACCTGCCGGCGCGCTTCGCCCCCGGCGGGCGGCCCGACGGCGTCATCGTGGTCGCGAACCTCGACCCGCACTCGGTGCGCGAGACGACGGTCTACCTCGACCCGCGGCTGTTCGGCCTGGCGTCCGAGGACCCGGTGCGCGTGACGGATCTCGTCACGGGCGCGCACTGGCTCTGGGGCACGGCGAACTTCGTGCGCCTCGACGCCTTCGTCGAGCCGGTGCACATCCTGTCCGTGAGCTACCCGAGAGGGGCCCGATGACCGAGCCGAGCGCGCCCGCGCTGCATCCCGAGCACATCCGCGCGCTCGTCGAGGGCCGGCATCCGCGCCCGCACGACGCCCTCGGCCAGCACCCGATCGAGGGCGGCTGGGTGCTGCGGGTCATCCGGCCGCTCGCCCGGGGAGTGACGGCGGTGCGTGCGGACGGCGAGCGCGTGCCGTTCGCGCACGTGGCGGACGGCCTGTGGCAGGCGGTCGCGACCGGCCCCGGGCAGGCCTACACGGTGGAGACGAGCTACGAGAACGGCCCGGGCTGGAGCGCGGACGACCCCTACCGTTTCGTGCCGACCGTCGGCGAGGTGGACCTGTACCTGTTCGGCGAGGGCCGGCACGAGCAGCTCTGGCACGTGCTCGGCGCGCACTGCCGGCCGCACGAGGGCGTCGAGGGCACGGCGTTCTCGGTGTGGGCGCCGCACGCGCGCGCCGTGCGCGTCATCGGCGACTTCAACTCCTGGGACGGCCTCGGCCACGCCATGCGCCGTCTCGACGACAACGGCGTGTGGGAACTGTTCGTGCCGGGGCTCGGGCCCGGCACGGTGTACAAGTTCGAGATCCTCGGCGCCGACGGGCGCTGGCTGGCCAAGGCGGACCCGATGGCGCGCTACACCGAGGTTCCGCCCGCGACCGGCTCGCGCGTCGGCCGCTCGCACTTCGCCTGGGGCGACGACGAGTGGATGGCGCAGCGCGCCCGCCGCGAGCCGGCGAGCTCGCCGATGAGCGTCTACGAGTTGCACCTGGGTTCCTGGCGTCCGGGCCTCGACTACCGCTCGGCGGCCGGGGAGCTGATCGGCCATCTGGAGGAGACCGGCTTCACCCACGTCGAGTTCCTGCCGCTCGCCGAGCACCCCTACGGCCCGTCCTGGGGCTACCAGGTGACCGGCTACTTCGCGCCGACGAGCCGCTTCGGGCATCCGGACGACCTGCGCTACCTGATCGACCGGCTGCACCGCGCCGGCTTCGGCGTGATCATGGACTGGGTGCCGGGGCACTTCCCGAAGGACGACTGGGCGCTCGCGCGCTTCGACGGCCGGCCGCTCTACGAGCACGCCGACCCGCGCCGGGGCGAGCACCAGGACTGGGGCACCTACATCTTCGACTACGGCCGCAGCCAGGTGCGCAACTTCCTGGTCGCGAACGCGCTGTACTGGCTCGAGGAGTTCCACGTCGACGGGCTGCGCGTCGACGCCGTGGCCTCGATGCTCTACCTCGACTACTCCCGCGAGGACGGCCAGTGGCTGCCGAACGTGTTCGGCGGGCGGGAGAACCTCGAGGCGATCGCGTTCCTGCAGGAGGTCACGGCGACCGCCTACAAGCGCAACCCCGGCATCGTGATGATCGCCGAGGAGTCCACCGCCTATCCGGGCGTGACGGCGCGCACGGATGCCGGCGGCCTGGGCTTCGGCCTGAAGTGGAACATGGGCTGGATGCACGACTCGCTCGACTACTTCGGTCACGATCCGATGTACCGCAGCCACCACCACGGCGAGATCACGTTCTCGATGGTGTACCAGTACACGGAGCAGTTCCTGCTGCCGATCAGCCACGACGAGGTGGTGCACGGCAAGGGCTCGCTGCTGGCCAAGATGCCGGGCGACCAGTGGCAGCGACTCGCGAACGTGCGCGCCTACCTGGCGTTCATGTGGGCGCACCCGGGCAAGCAGCTGCTGTTCATGGGCTGCGAGTTCGGCCAGCCCTCGGAGTGGTCCGAGCAGCGCGGCCTCGACTGGTGGATCCTCGATCAGCCGGCGCACCGGGGGCTGCAGCGCCTCGTCGGCGCGCTCAACCGGGTGTACCGTGCCGAGCCGGCGCTCTGGCAGCGTGACGGCGAGCCGGGCGGCTTCGAGTGGCTCGAGGACGGCGACGCGGCCAACAACGTGCTCGCCTTCGTGCGCTGGGGCGCACCGGGCGCCGCGCCCGTCGCGGGACTGTTCAACTTCTCCGGCCGGCCGGTGGGCCGCTACCGCGTCGGGCTGCCGCTGCCGGGCGCGTGGGAGGAGATCGTCAACACGGATGCCGCGGACTTCGGCGGATCGGGCGTGGGCAACCTCGGCGGCGTCACGGCCACGGATGTGCCCTGGGCCGGCCGCGCGCACTCCGCCGAGCTCACCCTGCCGCCGCTCGGGGCGCTGTACCTGCGACACCGGGCCTGAACACCGCCCGGCCTGGGCGGCTGTTCCTGGGCCGCTGTTCCTGGGCCGCCGTTCCTGAGCCGCCGTTCCTGGGCCGCCGTGGCCTCAGGCGTGGACGGCGAGGGCGAGCTCCCGGCCGGCGGCGCGCAGCCACCGGCCGGGATCGGCGAGGGCGGCACCGGCGGAGCCGGCGAGGGCGGTGAGGGAGAGGGATGCGGCGAAGCCGCCGAGCTCGGCGCCGCGGTCGATGTGCCCGGCGACGAGCGCCGCGGGGGTCCGCGCCGCCGCCGCGAGAGCGGCCACGTGGGCGGGCGCCTTGCCGGAGGCGGACTGCCCGTCGTAGGCGCCCTCCCCGGTGACGACGAGGGATGCGGCGGCCACCGCCTCGGCCAGGCCCACCAGGTCGGCGATCTCGGCCGCGCCCGGCGTGAGCCGCGCCCCCCAGGCGAGCAGCCCGAACCCGGTGCCGCCCGCCGCCCCGGCGCCGGGGGTGCCGGGGTCAGGGGTGCCGAGGTCAGGAGTGCCGGTGGCGACCTCGAACAGCCGCGCGTAGTGGCGCAGCAGCGCGTCCGCCTCCTCGGTCTCCGCCGCGGCGAGGCCCTTCTGCGGGCCGAACACGGCGGCGGCGCCCGCGGGGCCGCAGAGCGGCGCGGTCACGTCGCTGAGCACGATCGCCCCGCCCGCGGGCGGCGGCCGCAGGCCGCCGAGGTCGACCGAGGCGACCCGCCGCAGCGCCGCGGCGTCGAGCCGGTCCACCGGGCTCCCGCCGCCGGCGAGGAAGCGGGCGCCGAGGGCGTGCAGCATCCCGGCCCCGCCGTCGGTCGAGGCGCTGGAGCCGATCGCGAGCACGAGCCGGGACACCCCGGCGTCGAGGGCGTCGGCGATGGCGACCCCGAACCCCTCGGTCGAGGCGTGCCAGGGGTCGCGGCGCCCGCCGAACAGCTCGATCCCGCAGGTGCAGGCGAGCTCCACCACCCCGGTGCCAGCCGGCGCGTCGGGGGTCGCCGGCAGCAGCAGCCACTCGGCCTCGAGCCCCGGACCCCGCCCGTCCGGCGCCGGGACCGCGACGGGCATCCGCCGGGCACCGGGAACCGCGACGGCGAAGGCGTCCAGCGTGCCCTCGCCGCCGTCGGCCATCGGCCGCAGCACGAGCTCCGCCTCAGGGTCGGCGCCCCGCCAGCCCTCGGCGAGGGCCTCGGCCGCCGCCGCCGCACGGATCGATCCCTTGAAGCTGTCGGGCGCGAAGACGACGCGGCGGGTTCCCCCGCGTCCGGCGCTCACGCGGCCGGCCCTCGCGCATCCGGCCCCGGCGTGCTCTCGCGCAGCACCGCCTCGAGCGCGAGCGGCCCCGCCGACCGCCAGTCGGCGTCCACCGCGGCGCGCAGCGCCTGGTAGCCGACCTCGTCCAGCGGAACCCGCACGGTGCTCAGCGAGGGCGTCACATCGCGACTGGTGGGGATGTCGTCGAAGCCGGCCAGCGCGATGTCGGCCCCGACCGCGCGACCGGCGGCGGCGAACGCCGAGAGGGCGCCGATGGCGACCACGTCGCTGATCGCGAACACGAGCGTGCCGGGCTCGACGCCCGCCTCGAGCGCCGCAGCCGCCAGCGCCGCGCCCGACTCCCGGGTGAAGCCGCCGCGGTGGATGCGTTCGATCACGCCGCCGCCCTCGGCGAAGCCCTCGGCGAAGCCCGTCACGCGCTCGTCGGAGGTATACACGCCCTCCGCTGCCGCGAGCACGACCGCCCGACGGTACCCGCGCGCGGCCAGCGCCGTGCCGAGCGCCCGCGCACCGCCGCGGTTGTCGACGAGCACCGAGCGCACCTCCCCCGCACCCGGGCCGAGGGCCACGACCCGTCCGCCGAAGGCCGCGATGGCGGCGAGCTCCTTCCGGAGCGTCGGCTCTGCCGAGTCGGTGGAGCGGGATGCGGCGAGGATGACGCCCCGCGGCCGCTGGCCCCGCAGCGCCCGCAGCAGCCGCACCTCCCGGTCGAGGTCGCGCTCGGTGATCGCGATCGTGACCACGAGCCCCGCCTCGTCGGCGCCGCGCGCGACGCCCGCGGCGATCTGGCCGAAGTAGGGGTCGGCGATGTCGGCGACCAGCAGGGCGATGATCGCCGCGGTGCCGCGGGCCGTCGCCTGCGCCGACAGGTTCGCCGTGTAGCCCAGCCGTGCGGCCTCGACCTCGACCTTGGCCCGGTAGGAGTCGGCCACCCTGCGGGTGGAGCCGTTGAGCACGCGCGAGGCGGTGGCCAGCGAGACGCCGGCGGCGCGCGCGACGTCCTCGAGCGTGACGGCGGTCGCCCCCGGGGATGCTCCGCTGCTGTCCGACATCATCGAGATTCTAGGTCTGCCGCAGCAGCGGCGAGATCGCCGCGCCGAAGGACGCCGCCGTGCGCCGGGCCGCCTCGCCCGCGGGGGTCGCCCAGACCTCCTCGTTGAAGATCTCCACCTCGATGTCGCGGTCGTAGCCGGTCGCGAGCACGGCCCGGGTCAGCGGCGCGAAGTCGATCACGCCGTCCCCGGGGTAGTGGCGCGAGAGCAGCACGTCGGCGGCCAGCGGGGTCTTCCAGTCGCACACCTGGTAGGTGGCGATGCGCCCCTCGCGACCGGCCCGGGCGATCTGGGCGAGCACGTCCGGATCCCACCAGATGTGGAAGGTGTCGACCGTGACCCCGACCACCGCGGGCTCGAAGTCGGCCGCGATGTCGAGGGCCTGGCCGAGGGTGGAGACCACGGCCCGGTCGGAGGCGTACATCGGGTGCAGCGGCTCGATCGCGAGCGTCACCCCGGCGGCGGCGGCGTCCGGCGCCAGCTCGCCGATCGCGTCGCGCACGCGCTCGCGGGCGCCGGCGAGGTCGCGCGAGCCCTCGGGGATGCCGCCGGCCACGAGCACCAGCACGGCCCGGGATCCGGGGGCGCCGGCGGCGGCGAGGGTGGCCGCCTCCTCGATCGCGACCCGGTTGTCGTCGAGGGCCGCGCGACGGGCCGGGCCCTCCGGGAGCGTGAAGAACCCCCCGCGGCAGTGGGTGGAGAAGCGCAGCCCCGAGTCGGCCAGCAGCCTCGCCGCGCGCTCGAGGCCGACCTCCTGCACGGGTTCGCGCCACAGTCCGATCGCCGGCACGCCGGCCCGGACGGTGGCCTCGAGCGCCTCGGCCAGGCTCGCGCGCTTGAGCGTCGCCTGGTTGATCGACAGGCGCGGATCGGCGCCGCTCATGCCTCGACCCCGTTCAGGGCGAGCAGCGCGTGCCAGCGCTCGGCGGCGAGCTCGGGCCGCTCGAGGGCGCCGGACTCGTTGGCGAGCCGCACGATCTCGGACAGGTGGGGAAGGCTCCGGGCCGAGTGCAGTCCGCCGACCATCTGGAAGGCGCTCTGGTGCCCGTTGAGCCAGGCCAGGAAGGCGACGCCCGTCTTGTAGTAGAAGGTGGGCGCCGCGAACACCTGGCGACTGAGCGCCTCGGTCGGCTGCAGGATCTCCCGGTAGCGGTCGGGGTCCCCGGCATCCAGCGCCCGGATGGCCGCGGAGGCGACCGGGGTGATCGCCGCGAACGCGCCCAGCAGGGCGTCGGAGTGGCTGCGCGGGGCCGCGATGTCGTCGGAGTCCGCGATCAGGGTGACGTAGTTGAAGTCGTCGCCGGTGAACATGCGCACGCCCTCGGGCAGCCGCTCGCGCACGGCGATCTCCGCCTCCGCGTCGAGCAGGCTCATCTTGACGCCCGCGACCTTGCCCGGGTTCTCCTCGATGACCCGGATGAGCACGTCGGATGCCGTGCGCCAGTCGTCCGAGCCGAAGTAGCCGGCCAGCTGCGGGTCGAAGGCGGTGCCGAGCCAGTGCAGCACGACCGGGACGGTCGCCGCCCGCAGCACCGCCGCGTACACGCGCAGGTAGTCGGCCGGGCCCGTCGCCGCTCGTGCGAGGTGGCGGGAGGCCATCAGCACGGGGCCCGCGCCCTGCTCCTCGGTGAAGTGCAGCTGCTCGAGGTAGGCGTCGGCGACCCGGCTAAGCGGGATGGTCCCGTCCTCGACGTGGTCGGTGTTCACGCCGACCACGACCGAGCCGCCCTCCTCCCGGGCGACCTGCGCGGAGCGGGCGATCAGCTCGCGGGTGGCGGCGGCGTCCAGTCCCATGTTGCGCTGGGCGGTGTCCATGGCGTCGGCCACGCCGAGCCCCCAGGAGTACACGTGCCGCCGGAAGGCGAGGGTCGCGTCCCAGTCGATCTCCGCGGGGCGGCCGGGCGTGTTGTCGGCCCATGCGTGGGGCACGACATGTGCCGCGGCGTAGGCCACGCGACTGCGCAGTGGCGCGGCCGGCCGGGCGGTGGCGACGGGCTCGCCGAGGGCGACCCGGCGGGTGGCGCCGGAGCGGGCGAGGAGGGTGAGCTGCGGCATCCGTCTCAGTCCAGCGTGAGCGTCGGCAGCTCGACCTTGCGGCCCTCGCGGCTGGAGCGCAGGCCGGCCTCGGCCAGCAGCACGCCGCGGGCGCCGGCGAGCAGGTCGAAGGGGTAGTCGGTGCCCAGGGCGTACGAGGCGAGGAAGTCCTCCCACTGCTGCCGGAAGCCGTTCTGGAACACGTCGTTGACCGGCACCTGCGCCCAGTCGGCGTCGTAGTCGTGCTCGTCCTCCAGGTCGGGGTTCCACACCGGCTTCGGCGTCGCGGTGCGGTGCTGGATCTTCGCGCCGAACAGGCCCACCACGGCCGACCCGTGGGTGCCGTCGACGTGGAACTCGACGAGCTCGTCACGGTTGACACGGGTGGTCCAGCTGGAGTTGATCTGCGCGATGATCGGCCCGTTCCCCGGCCCACCGTCGAGCTCGAACACGCCGTAGGCGGCGTCCTCCGCGTCGGCGTCGTAGTGCTCGCCGCTCTCGTCCCAGCGGTCGGGTATGTGCACGGCGGCCTGGGCGTAGACGCTCTTCACCCCGCCGAACAGGTTCTCCAGGATGTAGCTCCAGTGCGGGAACATGTCGACGATGATCCCGCCGCCGTCGGCGACCCGGTAGTTCCAGCTGGGGCGCTGGGCGCGCTGCCAGTCGCCCTCGAACACCCAGTAGCCGAACTCGCCGCGCACCGAGAGGATGCGGCCGAAGAAGCCCGAGTCGATGAGCCGGCGGAGCTTGCGCAGCCCCGGCAGGTACAGCTTGTCGTGCACGACACCGGTCTTCACGCCGGCCTCGGCGGCAAGCTTCGCGAGCGCCAGCGCCTCGTCGATGGTCTCGGCCGTGGGCTTCTCGGTGTAGATCGTCTTGCCGGCCGCGATCGCCTTGCGCAGCGCCGCCGCGCGCGCCTTGGTGACCAGGAAGTCCGCGTAGATCTCCCACCGCGGGTCGGCGAGGGCCGCGTCCAGGTCGGTCGTGTAGTCGTCGATCCCGTGCTGGTCCGCGATCTCGGCGAGCTTGGCCTCGCTGCGGCCGACGAGCAGGGGCCTGACCGTGACCCTCGAGCCGTCCGGCAGCTCGATCCCGCCCTGATCCCGGATCGCCAGGATCGAGCGCACCAGATGCTGCCGATACCCCATGCGCCCGGAGACGCCGTTCATGATGATCCCGATCTCGCGGACGGCGGGTGACGACGCCACCGTCGTCGTCGTATCGATGGTCGTCTGTGACACGGTTCGATTCTCGCTTCCCTCAGTGCCTGTGCAGCGCTCGCCCCCACGAGGGTAAGCGCTTTCCAACAGTCTGCCCCAGAACGGGGCCGGGCGCAACCGTGCAGCGTGGTGCGATGCCGCGGGATGCCTCGGGCATCGCCCGCCCGCGACCCGGGGTGCGATCGCGGTTGCGTCAGAACCGGTTCTGGGGCAGACTGTTGGAAAGCGCTTACCCCTCCGGAGGCGAGCACTGAGGGAAGCGAGAATCGGACGGTGACGTCGCCGACCACGATCGGGAATGAAATGACCAGCTGGACGCTGTCCGGTTTCGCCGATGAGATCGACGACGACCCTCGGATCCAGTTCGCGGTGCTGCGGGCGCTCGGCGCCGGCCACGCGGATGTGCGCAGCGCCTGGGGCACCGGCGTGCTCGACCTCGACACCGAACGGCTTCAGTCCCTCGCGGCGATCGCGCGCGAGGCGGGCATCACCGTGAGCGTCATCGCCTCCCCCATCGGCAAGTCCCCCGCGGGAGCCGATCCGGGCGACGAGCGGCGACGGCTGGCCCGCGCCGTCACGGCCGCCCGCATCCTCGGCACGCCCTTCGTGCGGATGTTCTCGTTCTTCCCGGACGCGGGGCGCAGCCAGGCCCAGATCCGCGACGATGTGCTGCACCGCCTGTCGCTGCTGGCCCGGGACGCCGAGGCCGCGGGCGTCGTGCTGCTGCACGAGAACGAGAAGCGCATCTACGGCGACATCCCCGAGCGCGTGCTCGACGTGGTCGAGTCGGTCGGCTCCCCCGCGCTGCGGCTGACCTGGGACAGCGCGAACTTCGTGCAGGTCGGGGTCGCTCCCTTCACGCAGGCCTACGCGCCGCTGCACGAGCACGTCGTCTCCCTGCAGATCAAGGACGCACACGCCGGCACCGGCATCGTGTGCCCCGCGGGCGCCGGCGACGGCGAGCTCCCCGAGACCATCGCGGCCTTCCGCGACGACGGCTTCTGCGGCGTCGTGTCGCTCGAGCCGCACCTGCCCGCCGTGGCGGGCCGACCGGGCGTTCCCGGTCCCGAGGCGTTCGGCCTGGCCGCCCGCGCCTTCCGGGCACTCACCGACGCGGCCGGAATCGAGCTGGTATGAGCGGACCGACCGCCCCCCTGGTCATCAACGACAACGGCGCCTGGTGCTGGTTCCAGGACGAACGCGCGATCGTGGACCCGCGCACCGGGACCCTCGTGGTGGGCACGATCGCCGCACCCGAGGGGCCGGGCGGCGATCACCGCGCCGGCAACGTCGAGCTCGCCGTGGTCGACCGCGCCGGCGGAACCAGCCGCGTGGTGGTGCTGCACGAGCGACTGGAGCCCGACGACCACGACGTGCCGGCGCTCTGGCGGCGCCGCGACGGACGGTGGCTGGCCGTCTACGCCAAGCACAAGAAGGACGACCTCACCCGCTGGCGCATCAGCGAGCCGGACGACCCGACCCGGTGGGGGCCGGAGCACCTCTTCGACTGGAGCGAGCTGACCGGCGGACGCGGGGCCACCTACGCCAACCTGCACGAGTGGGAGGGCCGGCTGTACTGCTTCGTGCGGGCGATCAACGACGACCAGTGCGCCCTGGTCTCCGACGACGACGGCGACACGTTCTCCTACGCCGGCAAGCTGTTCACGCGGCCCAAGGTCGGCTACGTCAACGGCTACACCCGCTACGTCTCCGGCGGCGACCGCATCGATCTCATCACGACCGATCACCATCCGCGCGACTACAACAACTCGATCTACCACGGCGTGCTCATCGATGGCGCCCTGCGCCGCACCGACGGCACCGTGGTCGACCCCGACCCGCTGCACGGCGAGGCGCCCTCGCAGGTCGAGCTGACCACCGTGCTCGAGGCAGGACGGAACCTGGCCGGTGCCCGGCTCACGCACGCCTGGACCACCGACATCCGCCGCTCAGCGGCAGGGGAGGTCGCGATCGTGGTCACCGCCCGCGGCGACGACGACCCCGAGAGCCCCGAGGCCGAGCTCGACCGGTTCCGCCCGGTCACCGACCACCGTTTCGTGTACGGACGGCTCTCACCCTCGGGCGCGTGGAGCGTGCACGAGCTCGCCCTGGCCGGCGAGGGCCTGCTGCCCCACGAGCAGGACTACACCGGGCTCGCCGCGATCGACCCCTACGACCTCGACTCGGTGTACATCTCCACCCCCGTCGATCCGCGCGAGGGCACCCGCACCGCGCACCACGAGATCTACCACGGGGTGAGCCCCGACGGCGGGGCCAGCTGGTCGTGGGAGGCGGTGACCGAGGGCTCGGACGTCGACAACCTGCGTCCGATCGTCGCCCCGGGGGACCCCGGCTCGGTGCCGCTGCTGTGGTTCCGCGGGAAGATGGACGCCTCGCAGCACTTCCGCTGTGAGGTCGTGCTGCGCTGGGACGACCGGGGATGAGCACAGCCCGCGTGCTGCTGGTCGGAGCCCACGGCTTTGGCTCGGTGCACCTCGAACGCCTCGAGGGTCTGACCGGGACCGCCGTGCTCGTGGGCACGGTCGACCCGAAGGGCGCGCCGCGGGCGGGGATCGGCGCCACGGTGCCCAACTGGCCCGACCTGGACACGGCGCTCGCTGCGGGCGCCGAGCCCGACGTGGTGATCGTCGCCACCCCCACCGACACCCACGCCGCCCTGGCCGAGCGGGCGCTGCGCGTCGGCGCGGAGGTCTACCTGGAGAAGCCGCCGACGGCGACCCTGGCCCAGTACCACCACCTGCTGGCGGTGCAGCGGGAGACCGGCCGCGCCGTGCAGGTCGGCTTCCAGAGTCTCGGCTCCCGGGCCCTGCCGGTGCTCGCCGAGCTCGGGGTTCCCAGCTCCGTCTCCGCGGTGGGGCGGTGGATCCGGCGACGCGCCTACTGGCACCGGGCCGCTTGGGCCGGCAAACGCGTGCTGAACGGCGCCCCGGTCACCGACGGCGTGGTCACCAACCCCCTCGCCCACGCGGTGGCGACCGCGCTGCGCATCGCCGGCGCCCGCCGCGCGGAGGACGTCGCACGGGTCGAGACCGAGCTGCTGCACGCCAACGACATCGACGCCGACGACACCTCGACCGTGCGGGTCACCCTCTCCGACGGGCGACGGATCGGCATCGCCCTGACCCTGTGCGCCGAAGAGCTGACGGCGCCGGCCGTCGACGTGCGCACCACCGGGACCGACGCGCGCCTGTGGTACACCGAGGACGTCGTGGAGATCGACGGCGAGCGGCGCGCCTACGGTCGCGACAACCTGTTCGTCGAGCTGCTCGCGCACCGCTCCGACGGCGCGCCGCTGTCCTCATCGCTGGCCGACGCCGGGGCGTTCATGACGGTGCTCGAGGCCGTGCGCACCGCGCCCGACCCGCGGCCGATCGACCCCGCCTTCGTGCGAGTGGACGGCGAGGGCGAGGACTCCTACCCGGTGCCGGAGCGGATCGACTGGTGGGTGCGGCGCGCAGCGGAGTCGGCGGCGCTCTTCAGCGAGCTGCGGGTCCCCTGGGCGCCGCTCGCGCCGGCCGGCGTCTCGCTGCCGGTGCGGATCCGTGCCGTGGGCGACGACGGGGACGATGGAGCGGGAGAACGGGAGGTGGCCGTGCGCGACGACGGCTCGACCGTGACCCGCACCTCCAGCCCGCGCCCCTTCCTGCATCCGCTGCGCACGCTCGGGGGCACGACCGTCAGCGAGGCGCACCCCTGGGACCACGACTGGCACCTGGGCCTGTCCTTCGGCGTCCAGCACGTGGTCGCCGCGGGACGCCCCTCGACGAACCTGTGGGGCGGCCGCACCTACACCCGCGAGAGAGGGTACCGCTGGCTCGAGGACCACGGCCGCGTAGTGACCGAGGAGCTGGCACCGCTGCCGGGCGGGTACCGCTCCCTGGCCCGTTGGGAGGACGCCGAGGGCCGCGTGCTGATGCACGAGGAGGTGGAGCTGCGGGCCGCGGCATCCGCCGGGTCCGCGTGGACCTTCTCGCTGCGCTGGCGCCTGCGCGAGGGGGACGAGGGCCCGGTCCGGCTCGGAAGCCCCGGCACCCACGGTCGCGAGGGCGCCGGCTACGGCGGGCTCAGCTGGCGGCTGCCGCGGCCGCTCAGCGCGATCGTGCGTACCCCCGACGCCGAGGGCGAGCAGGCCGTGCACGGGCGGGCCGCCGCCTGGGTCTCGTTCGCCGGGGAGTTCCCCGAGGGCGAGGCGACGCTCGCGCTGGCGGCGGCGGACGCGGCAACCGCCGCCGACCCCTGGTTCGTCCGGCTGGCCGACTTCCCCGCGATCGGCTCGGCCGTCGCCTTCGCGAAGGAAGCCGTGGTCACGGCCGACTCCCCGCTGGAGCGCTCGTACACCGGGCTGGTCGCCGACGGCATCCGCACCGCCGACGAGGTCGCCCGGCTGCTGTCGGGGCGCTGAGCGACGCGCCCGGCGCCGCCCGACACCCCCCTCCTGCCCTCAGCGCAGCCGCTCGGCGAGGAAGGCCAGCCGCGCCGGCACCGTGCACTGCCCGCCGCCCTCGTGATCGTTGTAGGGGTAGACGCGGATGTCGCGGTCCTCGCCGCCCCAGGCGTTGTAGGCGGCGAACACGGTCGAGGGCGGGCACACCCGGTCGCGCAGCGCCACGGAGAACAGCGCCGGGGCCGTGGCGCGCGCGGCCATGTGGACGGCGTCGATGTAGGACAGGGTGCGCAGGGTCTCCTCCTCGCGGTCGCGGTACTGTGCGAGGTAGCTCACGATCTCTGCATAGGGGGCGACGTCGGCGAGCTCCAGCGCCCGCTCGATGTGGCACAGGAACGGGACGTCGGCGCACACCGCCCGCACCGCCCGGTCCAGGCCCGCGGCGGCGATCGCGAGCCCGCCGCCCTGGCTCGTGCCGACCACGGCGATCCGGGCGGGGTCCACCCACGGCAGCGCGCGGGCCGCATCCAGGATCAGCGCCGCGTCGGTGAACAGCCGACGGTAGTAGAAGGTGTGGGGGGAGCGGATGCCGCGGGTCATCAGCCCCGGGACGCTCGTGCGCCCCGCGTCGGGCGTGAGGTCGGGGGTGTGGCCGACACCGCCGCGCCAGCCCTGGCCGCGGCTGTCCATCACGAGGTGGGCGTAGCCGGCCTCGGCGTAGGTGTGGCCCTGCCAGGCGAGCCCGCGCCCGCCGGAGTAGCCGATGTACTCGACCACGGCCGGCAGCGGCTCCCGCGCGCCGGCCGGCAGGTGCAGCCACGCCTTGACCGGCTGGCCCTCGAAGCCGGAGAAGGTGAGGTCGTAGGTGTCGACCAGCACGAGCCCCGTGTCGACCCGCTGCCACACCGGGGTCGCGGCGAGCGCTCGGGAGCCGTCGAGGGTCTCCTGCCAGAAGGCGTCGAAGTCCTCGGGCCGGCGCAGCCGCGGACGGTAGTCGCGCAGCTCATCCAGCGGCAGGTCGAACAGGGCCATCAGCGCTTCCCCTCTGCGTGCCAGCGACGGCGTAGCTCGAAGGCGGCCTGCTTGGGGAGCCGGTCGCGGGTGAACACACCCTTGCGGTTGCCGCCCACGCGCATGGTGCCGGGGACAGTGGTGAAGTCGGCGAACACCCACACCTGCTCGCCGACGACGGCGTCGATCCGATCGTAGACCCGGTGGTACATGGCCAGGAACTCGGTCTGGAACTCCTCCGTCCAGGGCGAGGGCACGACCGCGTGCAGGCCCGGGTAGGTGTCGGCGCCGTACTCGGTCATGATGATGGGCTTTCCCTCGGTGGCCCAGTCGCGCAGCTCCCCCTCCAGCGCGATCTCGGCGTTGGCGAGGTCGCCGGGCTCGATGTACCAGCCGTAGTAGCGGTTGAGCATGAGCACGTCGCTGAACCGCGCGAGCTTGCACTCGCCGTAGGGCGCCAGCACGACGTTGACGACCCCGACGGGTCGGGTCGGGTCGGCGGCGCGGGCCACGTCGAAGAGCGGGCGGAAGTACTCGACCGCCGCGTCCGTCTCGGACTCGGGCTCGTTCGCGATCGACCACAGCACGACGCTCGGGTGGTTCTTGTCCCGGGCGATCAGCTCCCGGATCGCCCGGGCATGCACCCGCTGGGTGACGGTGTTGATCGTGTCGTCCGAGTAGGTGACATAGCCCTGGGCGCCGAACACGCCGCCGCCGATCCCCATGTTCAGGCCCACGGCCGCCGTCTCGTCGATCACCACGATGCCGCGGCGGTCGGCGTGGTCGAGCACGTCCTCGGAGCAGGGGTAGTGGGTCGTGCGGATCGAGTTCGCCCCGGTCCACTCCAGCAGCTCGAAGTCGTGCAGCATGTAGGCGTCGTTGTGCCCCTTGCCGATCACCGCGATGTCCTCGTGCATCGCGAAACCGGTGAAGTGGAACGGCTCGCCGTTGATGAGGAAGCGGGTGCCGTCCACGGCGACGGTGCGCACGCCGACGTTCTGCCGGTAGGCGTCCCGCAGGGCGCCGGATGCGGTCAACGCGATCTCCAGCTCGTACAGGTAGCCGTCGCCGGGCGCCCAGCGGTGCACGCCGGCGACGCGGATGCTGCCGGTGAGCCCCCCGGCGGTGCCGACGACCCGGCCCTGCGCGTCCCGCAGCGTCGCCCGGGCGGCGGTCCCCGCCTCGGCCTCGCCGGCGAGCACGGCCGTGTACTCCACCATGCCGTCCGCGCCGTCCAGACCGGTGACGACGGTCAGGTCGTCCAGGCGCACGGGCGGGGTGGCCGTCAGCCACACGGAGCGGTGGATGCCGGCGTAGTTGAAGAAGTCGTGCCAGTACCGCTGCCGCTCTCCGGCGGGGGTGTCGACGATGACGCCCGGGGGGATCGTCTGGAAGCTCAGCCGGTTGTCCACCTCCACGCTCAGCCGCACGAGCGAGCCGGGCTCGGCGGGCAGCTCCAGCTCGAAGGGCGTGTAGCCGCCCTCGTGCCCGCCGAGGTAGACCCCGTCGGCCCAGACCGCGGCGCGGTGGGTGACCGACTCGAAGTACAGCGCGATGCGCCGCCCCACCCAGCCGGCCGGTATCCACAGCTCGGTCTCGTACCAGACCGCCCCAATGTGCCCGCGTACGGCGGGGTCGACGAAGACGTCGTTGTAGCTGGCGGGCACGGCCATCGGCACGGCGTCCCGAAGCGGTCGCTCCTGCCAGCGCTCGGCGCGCCCGACGCCGTCACGGTCGACCCGGAATCGCCACAGCCCGTCGAGCCTCTTGCGCTCGCGCGCGGCGTTGTCCTGGGGCCGCAGCATCCGCTCTGTCTCCTCATGTCCGCACCGGCGCGGTCGTGGCGCGGATCGTGCCGGGTGCCCCCGGGACGCGGCGCGCTAGAAATCGTTTCCTCCCGCCAGGATACGGCCTCGACGGCGACGGCCCGCGGCCCAGCGCTCGTCAGCTGAGCGCGGCGGCGCCCGCTGCCGCCCCGAGGGCCCCGTAGGGCGCCGCGAGCGGGCGCCGCAGCCCGCCGAGCTCCCGGCTCGGCCACCGTCCGTCGACGGTGAGCACCTCGATCGCGCCGCCGCGGCGCAGCACCGTGTCCTCCGCCTTCGCGGCGACGGCGGTCGGGTTCCACGCGAAGGCCTGCCCCTCGTGCAGGGCGTCGGTGGTCAGCGCCGTCGCCCGCGGGTCGCGCCCGGCGTAGCCGGTCGGACCGCCCTGGTGGTGACGTCGCCACTCGTCCGGGTCGAGACCCGCCGCGCCGTAGGCCGCGCATCCGGCCGCGAACACCTCGTCGAGCCGGGAGGAGGAGAGCGTGGCGGCGAAGTAGGCGGCCTCGACCTCGAGGATGCGCTCGTCGTCGGCACCGGCCTCGCCGACCCAACGGGTCGCGTTCGCGATCAGGCCGTGCCGACGCCCGCAGACCACGAGCATGGCCCGCGGTCCGAGCGGCGATCCCCCGGGAAGCGGGTGGCGCAGGCCCAGCCGTGCCGCACCCGCGACCAGCACGACGAGCGGATCGATCCCGCGGGCGACCAGACCTCCGGCGATCACCGCGGCCGCGGCCCGCTCGGTGTACTCCTCCGACAGCCCGGCGGCGGCGTCCGTCAGCACCTCGGCGACCTCGCGCCCGAGGGCGCGGTACCTGGCCGTCTCCGCCGGCAGCAGCGCCGCGCGGGCGGCCCGCAACGGCGCGGCGACCGCGCTCTCGGGCGCGGCCTCGCCCGCCTCGCGCGCCGCGGCCTCCGGCGGCGTCTGCCAGGGCGCCGTCACGACACGCGCGGCGTCCTCGGGCAGCAGCTCCTCGGCGATCAGGCGCTCGGCCTCGTTCTCGGCCACGAACAGCGTGTCGCCGGAGGCCTCGGCCCGGACCGCGAGCACCGGGGGGCCCGCGAGCGAGACGTGCGTGCGCGCGCCGTCGAGATACCAGCTGAGCGCCTCGTGCGAGTCGAGCAGGATGGCGGCGTTGCCGCTCTCGTGTCGCACGCGGGCGAGCCGTTCGCGCTTGCGCGCCCTGTCCTCGGCGTCTGGCATCGTGGCATCCGGCATCGTGGCATCCCTCGTCCCTGTGCGTCGCGCTCGTCCCGTCGCGGCGGGGCGCGACCGATGAAAACGCTTTCTCACAGTAGCATGGGGGTTGCTCGGACAGGAGAAGACGGCATGGGTGGCACGGGCGGCACGACCGGACGCAGCACGATCACGGACGTCGCCCGTCGCGCCGAGGTATCGCTCGCCACCGTCTCGCGCGTCATGAACGGCAACACCTCGGTCGACCCGGCGCTGGCCGAGCGGGTGCGCGAGGCGGCCGCCGAGCTCGGCTACAGTGCCAGCCCCCTCGCGCGCAGCCTCGTGCTCGGCCGCACCCAGACCGTCGCGGTCGTGGTCCCCGACCTCGGCAACCCGACCTTCCAGGCCGTGCTGCGCGGGCTGAGCCGCGCCGCCGCCGCCGACGGCTACCACGTGCTCATCGCCGACTCCGCCGAGCAGGTCACGGAGGAGCGGGTGCTGGCCACCGAGACCCGGCGCCGCAGCGACGGGGTCATCCTGTGCGCGCCCCGGATGCCGGAGGACGCGCTGACCGCACTGCTTCCCGAGGTCTCCCCCGTCGTGGTCATCAACCGCGCTCCGCGGCCGGACGTGCCGGTGATCGCCGCCGACTACGGCACGGCGCTGGCCGAGATCGTCGAGCATCTCCACGCCCTCGGCCACCGCTCGCTCGTGTACCTCGCCGGCACGAGCCGCAGCGCCTCCAACGCCGCGCGGCTCGCCGCCCTCACCCGCGCCCGAGCGGCCCACCCCGAGCTGACCGTGACCGAGATCCCGACCGGCGTCGACTTCGACAGCGGCGCGGATGCGGCAGACGCGGTGATCCGCTCGGGCGCCACCGCCGCCCTCGCCTTCAACGACCTGGTCGCGATGGGCCTGCTCAGCGCCCTCGCCGACCGGGGCGTGCGCGTGCCCGAAGACGTCTCGGTCACCGGCTTCGACGACATCACCTTCGCCCGGTTCACCTCGCCGCCGCTGACCACCGCGACGGTGCCGGCCGCGGAGCTCGGTGCCGAGGCCTGGTCCGCCATGCGCGCGCTGCTGCACGGCGAGAGCACACCGCCCTCGCGCAGCTTCCCCGCCGTCCTCGCGCTGCGGGCCAGCACTGCCGCGCCCGCAGGCTGAGAGCGAGTCGGTGGCCGTCGCGGGATGCCTGTGCTACTGTCAGAAAACGTTTCCTGAAATGTGCGACGCCCCGAGGAGCCGATGATGCCCGCCCGTTACGCCCTGGCCGGCGCCGGCCACCGGGCACAGCTGTACGTCCGGGCGATCCTCGGCCCCCACTCCGAGGCGGCGCAGCTCGTCGCGATCTGCGAGCCCAACCCGGTGCGGGCCGCCCACTACCGCGACGAGGTGACCGCGGCCGGGCATCCGGCCCCGTCGCTGTGGACGCCGGACGATCTGGAACCCCTGATCGAGCGCGAGCGCATCGACCGCGTCATCGTGGCCGCCCGCGACGACCGGCACGCCGACCTCGTCGTGCGCAGCCTCGACGCGGGAGCCGACGTCGTGGTGGAGAAGCCGCTCACCACGGACGCCGACGGCGCCCGTGCGATCGCCGACGCCGTCGCCCGCACCGGCCGCGAGGTCGTCACGACCTTCAACTACCGGTACTCGCCGCGCAACGGCGCGCTGCGCCGGCTGATCGCCGAGGGCGCGATCGGCGAGGTCACCTCGATCGACTTCTCCTGGCTGCTCGACACCGCGCACGGCGCCGACTACTTCCGCCGCTGGCACCGCCGCAAGGAGAACTCCGGCGGTCTGCTCGTGCACAAGTCCGGCCACCACTTCGACCTGGTCAACTGGTGGCTCGGCGACTCCCCCCGCCGCGTGTTCGCCGCCGGCGGACTGCGGTTCTACGGCGAGCGCAGCGCCCGCGCCCGCGGGCTCGGCGTGCGTCCCCTGCGCGGCACCCACGAGGGGGCCCACGACCGCTTCGAGCTCGACCTGCGCGACGACCCGCGGCTGCGCGCCCTCTACCTCGAGGCCGAGTCCCACGACAGCTACCTGCGCGACCTCGACGTGTTCGGCCCCGGCATCACGATCGAGGACAACCTGGCCCTGACCGTCGAGTACGCCGGCGGGGCGGTGCTGAGCTACTCGCTCAACGCCCACTCCCCCTGGGAGGGCTACCGCGTCGCCGTCAACGGCACCGCGGGCCGTGCCGAGCTCGAGGTCGTCGAGCGCTCCGCGGTGCTGCCCGGCGACGGCCTGCACCCCGTGATCGACCCGAGCGCGGTCGCCGCCGACACCCCGGGCACGCCGGTGCGGCCCTCCGGCGACCGGCTGCTCGTGCAGCGGCACTGGGAGCAGGCCCGGGAGGTGCCGATCACCGCCAGCGGCGGCGGACACGGCGGCGGCGACGCGATCCTGCTGCGCGACGTGTTCGAGGGCGTGCAGGACGATCCGCTGGGCCGGGCCGCCGGATGGCGCGACGGCGTCCGGGCGCTCGCGGTCGGCATCGCGGGCAACCGGTCGCTTCACACCCACCAGGCCGTCGACATCGAGGAGCTCGGCCTGCCGCTCGACGCGGACGGGGCCGCAAGGACGGGGGACGCATGACGCGCATCGTCGTGACCGGGGGCGCGGGCAGGCTCGGACGGAGCCTGGTCTCGGGACTCGCCGCGGTGGGGCACGAGGTCGTCTCGGTCGACCGCGCGCACCCGGACGAGCCGCCCCCGGCCGGCGTCGAACGCCTCACGGTCGAGCTGACCGACCCGGAGGCCACGCTGGACGCGCTGAAGGGCAGTGGGGCGGGGGCGATCATCCACCTGGCCGCGATCGCCGTGCCCTTCAGCGCTCCCGAGGACGTGATCCTGCGCACCAACGCCCAGCTGGCGATCTCGGTGCTGGGCGCGGCGGTGGCCGCGGGGATCGGACGGATCGTGGCCGCGTCCAGCCCGACCGTGCTCGGCTACGGCGCCCCCGCCGGATGGCTTCCCGAGCGCCTGCCGCTGGACGAGACCACCCCGCCACGGCCCTGGAACGCCTACGCCCTCTCCAAGCTGCTCATCGAGCAGACGCTCGCGATGCTGCACCGGCAGACCGGCGACTCCGTGCGCTACGCCGCCTTCCGCCCGTGCTACGTGATCGCGCCCGAGGAGTGGGCGGGCGCGCCGACCCAGCAGGGGCACACCGTGCGCGAGCGGCTCGACGACCCCGCGCTGTCGGCACCGGCCGTGTTCAACTACGTGGACGCCCGCGACGTCGCCTCCTTCGCCGACCGGCTGCTCGCGGCGCTGCCGGAGGTCCCGAACGCGCAGACGTTCTTCGTGGGCGCCGACGACGCCCTGGCCCGCGCCCCGCTGAGCGAGCTCGTCCCACGGTTCTTCCCGGGCACCGAGCAGCTCGCGGCCGGCCTCACCGGAACCGCGCCCGCCTTCTCGAACGCACGGGCCCGCGCCCTGCTGGGATGGCGCCCGCGGCACGACTGGCGCACCGAGCTTGGCGAGGTCGCCGCGGCCGACGCCCCGGCGCCCGAGCCACGAAAGCCCGACCCACGAAAGCCCGACCAACGAAAGGACGTGCGGGCATGAAGTTCGACGGCATCCTCTTCTTCCCCGTGACCCCCTTCGACGCGCGGGACCGCGTCGAGCTCGACCTGTTCGGCACCCACGTGGCCGAGGGCGTCGCCCACGGCGCGGGCGGGGTGTTCCCGGCCTGCGGCACCGGCGAGTTCCACGCGCTCTCGGTCGCCGAGTCGGCCGCGGTCGTCCGCGCCGCCGTCGAGACGGTCGCCGGCGCCGTGCCGGTGGTCGCCGGGGCCGGCGGCCCGCTCGGCCACGCCCGCGAGG
>JASGFF010000003.1:0-68016 GCA_047605685.1 Microbacteriaceae bacterium | reverse complement strand
ATGTCGGTCTCCGCGATCGCATCGCCGATCGGCAAGGTCGACGTCTCCGTGCCGATCGAGCACGAGCTGGAGCGACTGGAGCGCGCCATCCGCGCGGCGGAGAGGCTCCACGCGCCCTACATCCGCATCTTCTCCTTCTTCCGAGCCGAGGGTCAGACGGCAGCGGAGGTGCGTGACGCCGTGCTGGTGCGGATGGCCGCGCTCGCACGCTCGGCCGAGTCCGCCCAGGTCACCCTGGTGCACGAGAACGAGAAGGACATCTATGGCGACGTCCCGGAGCGAGTGCTCGACGTGATCGAGTCGGTGGGGTCGGAGCGACTGCGCGTGGCCTGGGACAACGCGAACTTCGTGCAGGTCGGCGTCCGCCCCTACACCGATGGATACGCGTTGCTGCGACCCCACCTGGAGTACCTCCAGCTGAAGGACGCCGTGGCCGGGAGCGGTGAGGTCGTGCCCGTCGGCGAGGGCGACGGGCAACTCAGAGAGACGCTCACCGCGCTTCGCGACGACGACTACCGCGGATTCGCCTCCCTCGAGCCGCACCTCGCCCGACGCGGCGTCCTGGGTGGCTTTTCCGGGCCCGGCGCATTCGGTTACGCGAGTCGGGCGTTGCGCGCCATCACCGATGAGATCGGGGTCCTTCTCGCATGACCGCTCGCCCTCCCCTGGACGTCGCCATCGTCGGATGCGGCATCATCGGCGTCAACCATGCCCGGGCGATCGCGCGCACCGCGGGGCTGCGGATCGCGGCTCTTGTCGACGACGTCGCCGCCGCGAGCGAACGCCTGGCGAACCTGGTCGTCGACGAGCTCGGCTGCCCGCGCCCGACCGTCCACTCGGACATCGCGACCCTGCCTGATTCGCTGTCGGTGATCGCGATCTGCACGCCGAGCGGCACTCACCTCGAAATCGCCGAGCAGGCGATCACGCACGGAAAGCATGTCGTGCTCGAGAAGCCGCTGGAGATCTCGATGGGGCGTGGCCGCCGGCTCGCCCAGATCGCCGCGGAGGCGGCCGATCGCGGGCTACAGGTCTCGGTGATCAGCCAACACCGGTTCGATCCCGGCGCGCGTGCCGTGGCCGACGCCGCACACTCGGGCCGATTCGGGCGCATCACGAGCGCTGTCGCATCGGTACCGTGGCGTCGCACCCAGGAGTACTACGACTCGGGCTCCTGGCGGGGAACCTGGGCGCTCGACGGCGGCGGCGCTCTGATGAATCAGGGCGTGCACACGGTCGACCTGCTCCTGTGGTTCCTCGGCACGCCGGTCGAGCTGTCCGCGCAGTCCGCGCTGCTCGCGCACGAACGGATCGAGGTTGAGGACGTGGCCGTCGCGACCCTGCGATTCGAGTCCGGCGCGCTCGCCGTCCTGCATGCCACGACCGCCTCCTTCCCCGATCAGCCGGTGCGCGTCGCCGTCCACGGCTCCGCGGGCGGCGGGATCATCGAGAGCGATCAACTCGCGAGGCTGTGGCTGGACGGCGACCCCGTCGACCGCTCTGCGGAGAGCGTCCCCGAGGGTCATCGCCTCGGAGACGACCCCGGACCGGATGCATTCATCGAGGGGCACGCACGCCAGTGGGCGGACGTGGTCGCGAGTATCCGCACGGGGCGCCGCCCCGGAGTCGGAGTTGCCGAAGCGCTGCTGGCGCTCGCGGTCGTCCGCGGCGTCTACGTGTCGGCGACCACCGGCAGGCCGGTGCTGATCTCCGACCTCCTCGACGGCACCGTCGACGACGCCGATGTGCAGACAGGAGGGACACGATGAGGTTCTCTGTATTCACCGCCGCCACCCCGGACTGGCCTCCGGAGGAAGCCGCGCGACGCATCGCCGCGATCGGCTTCGACGGCATCGAATGGCGGGTCACCGATCAGCAGGAGACGGATACCCCGGGATTCTGGGCAGGAAACCGCGCGACCTGGCCGCTCACCGGGCTCGCGGAGTCGGTGCCGCAGATCGCGCGCGTCACCCGGGAGGCGGGTCTGGAGTTCTCGGCTCTCGGCGGCTACTGCGTCGCGAGCGATCGCGACGGCGTGCTGCGCACGCTCGAGGCGACGGCTGCCCTCGGTGCCGGCCGGGTGCGCGTGCGGATCCCCTTCAACGATGTCGACGACTATGCGACGGTGTTCGCCAGGACGCGCACCGACCTGGAATGGGCCGCGGCCAAGGCCGGGCAGCTGGGCGTGAAGGTGCTCGTGGAACTCCACCATCAGACCATCACGTCATCGGCGTCCTCGGCACGGCGGCTCATCGAGGGGATCGATCCGACGACGATCGGAGTGATCCACGACCTCGGTAACCTCCTCGTCGAGGGGCACGAGGACACCCGCGCCGCTCTCCAACTGCTCGGGGAGTACCTCGCGCACGTTCACGTCAAGAACGCGGTCTGGGAGCGCACGGGCGAGATCGGCATCGACGGCGACGTGCGCTGGACGGCGTCGTGGGCTCCGTTGCGCGAAGGGATCGCGAGCGTGCCCGACTACTTCAGGGCGCTCGCCGAGGCCGGCTACGACGACTGGGTCACCCTCGAGGACTTCTCGACACATGTTCCGCTTCGGGAGCGCCTGGAGGATGATCTCGCCTTTCTGCGGGCCTCCGCCGCCGCCCGGAGGGCATGAAGCACCCGGTCGCGCGTCGACGGGGAGACGATCACGCGATGATCTCCATGTCCGACTCGAAGATCCGCCCGGGCAGCGACTCCCGGCGCACGTAGGCCGCCAGCTGTGCGAGGACCGCATCGGCGAGCGCGCCCATCTCGCTCCCCATGGATCCGGCGACATGTGGAGTCAGGGTCACGTTCGGCAGTCCGTACAGCACGGAGTCGTCCGGCAGGGGCTCTGGATCCGTGACGTCGAGCACGGCATGCAGCCGCCCCGCCACACACTCCGCCTCCAGCGCGGCGGTGTCTATCAGCGATCCTCGCGCCGTGTTGATCACCGTCGCGTGATCCTTCAGGCACGCGAGTTCTGGCGCTCCGATGAGCCGATAGGTCTCGGCCGTCGCGGGGGCATGCAGCGAGAGCGTGTCGACCATGGGGAGCAGGGCGTCCAACGCGACCAGCCGTGCCCCGGATCGCGCGACCTCGTCCGCGTCGGCGTAGGGATCGGCGACCAGGCAGGTCACGCTCGACAGCGACTGCACGAGTTTGACGACGCGTCGGCCGACCTGCGAGAACCCGACGATCCCGATCGTGCGACCGACGTTGCCCAGATCTCCCCACTGCGTCACGTAGGACCAGTCGGATCGCGCGCGAGCGGACTCGGCCGCGAAGACCTGCGCCCTCTTTCCTGCGAGCACGATGAAGGCGAAGGTGAACTCGGCCACGGGGACCGCGTTCACGTCCGGGACGCTCGTCACCGCGATATCCCTTCTCCACAGCTCGTCACTGACTATCCCTCGAATGCTTCCCCCGCAGTGGAGCACCGCGCGCAGCGATGGCAGCCGTCGCAGGACGTCGTCGGTCAGTCGCGGGGCATCCCATCCGGTCAGCAGCACCTCGATCGATGCCAGCCGGTCCGGCGGCATCTCGTCCAGCGAGACGGCGTGGGGCGGCCCGTCGAACCGCACGGAGGCCGTCAGCGCGTCCTTGCGGCGGGAGTCGAAGAGCTCCGCGAACGCGGTCTTTCTCATCAGAGCCAGCGCGCTCGGCGGCGCACCACCCTCACGCCGAGAGAACTGCACTCGAGGCGCCGATCTGTTCTCCGGCTGCGCCGGCCTGCCACACAGCGGGATCGACGGAGAGCCCCGTTCGCGCGGAGTATGCCATCGTCCGTCTCCTTCCTCATCGAATCCCCCTTTCATCGAATCCCCCTTCATCGAATCGCCGCGGCCGCGGTGTGCCGACCGCCTCCGGATGGGTCCGTCGCGGCGAGCGGACGGGTCAGAGCACCGCGTCTGCCGCCGCGAGACGGACGGCCGCGTGCGCGTGCGCCAGCTCCCGCAGGGATGAGGCTCGCTGCGCCTGCAGCTCACGCGCACGCCGGGCCGTCTCCGCGGCTCGGCGACGCGCCACCTCGTTGTCTGCTGATATCTCGCACGCCTTCTCCAGGATGCGATCGGCCCCGTCTTCGTCCATGTCGAACATCCAGTCGCCGACGCCGAGATCCTCGAGCATCCACTGCTTCAGGCCCGCCTCGGCGAAGTAGGGGTGCAGGGCCGGGGTGCCCGCGGCGATACCGAGGATCACCGAGTGCATCTCGGCGCTGATCACCAGGCGAGAGGCCGCGAAAATGGACTGGCAGCGATCCGGAAGCCAGTACTCCGGCTGATAGACGACCCGCGTCCGGATCGCGGGATCGAGCTGCTCGAGGATCATCTCCTTCGCGGCGGCGACGTCGCTGATCGTCTCGTGGGCGATGAGCACGCCACGGTCGGTCCGCTGGACCCAGCGGGTGATCAGCTCGCGTGCCTGCCGGGCATGCTCCTGTTCCCGGCCGTCCGTGCGGAATCGGTGAATGTCGAGCCGGGGGACGTAGGTGAGGAACTCGCCCGCCCGAAGGCCGTGTTCGGCGAGGAACTGTCGCGCGCCGACGTCGTCTCGAAGATCGAATCCGAAGCCGCTGTCAGGGCAGAACCCTTGACGTGGCGCGCGCACTCCCCGGTCTGCCAGGAGAGCGAGCGATCGCGAGTCGCGTGTATAGAGGAACTCCGCCCTGCCGAGGACGTCGCGATAGAGGATGTCGGCGGGAGGGTCGATGCGGTCGAAGGAATGCGCCCACACGCCGTACGGGATTCCCCGCTCACGGGCATACAGGAAGGCGAGGATGCGGTGGAGGTATTTCTCCCAGTCGAGGCCGTAATACCCGAACGACAGGGTCATGCCCGAGTTGAGCACGACGGCGTCGGCGCCCTCGAACGCTGCGATCATCTCCGCGGACAGGGCGTGTCCCGCAAGGAACTCCATCGGCAGAACGGTGATGTCACCGAACCGCTCGCGCAGGTAGGAGGCAAGCTCGTCTGGATATGTCGCGGCGAGAACCGTCACGCGCGCTTCGGGGAACGTCCGCTCCAGAATCCGGAGGAATCCCGGGGTGTGCGAGATGTCACCGATGTTGTAGAAGTTCCATCCGGTGAGGAGAAGAACCGAGGGTCGAGCGGCGGCGGCGGTCATCGGGGTCCTGTCGGTGTAGCCGAGGCGGTCGTGTGCAGCGCGACGGCGGACGATGCCGGTCCGCGGTCTGGCGCGACGAGCAGGCGCACCGCGACGGTCGCGACAGCCATCGGGGCGAGAAGCACGACGAGCACCGCGAACTGGAACGGCATGAAGATCACTCCGGCAGCCACACCGATCCAGAGGAGGCCGACGAGCGTGCACCGGCCGGGACGGGACGACACCATGAGCAGCATCGCGCGCCCCGCACCGAGGCCAGTGCGGCCGCTCAAGATGGCCAGCGGAGCGACCGAGGTCACAATGATCAGCATCACGACGACGACCAGGAGCGCCCCGGCGGCGAGAGGTGCAGCCCCGACGCCGGTCAGCGCCGCGATGCAAGCAGCCCAGGCTGCGACGAGGACGGCCCCCCACGCCAAGCCGTCCCGGCGAGCGTGCCAGAGCGCCCGTCCGAACTCGCGACATCCATATCGCTCACCACGAGACAGCGCAGCCGCCGCGTCGTGAAGCCCGGTGGCGGACATCACGGCCGTGAGCAGCGGGAGCGAAGTGACGAGCCACAGCACCGTGATCCACGCACCGTTGCTGGCGAACGCGAGAGCCCGGTACGCCACCGACTCCGTTCCGAGCAGGTGCTTCATCCCTTGACGCTCCCCTCGGTCATTCCCGCTATGAAGCGCTTCTGAAACAGCAGGAACACGACCGTCACGGGGATGATGATCAGCATCGCGCCGGCGAGCATGAGGTCGTACGCCTGAGCGCCGTCTTCCGTGCTGCGAAGAGCGAAGACGCCGACCACGAGCGTGCGCAGCTCGGGCGAGGCGAGCGTGAACACGTAGGGGATCTGGAAGCTGTTCCAGGATGCCTCGAACGCGAGAATCCCCACCGTGAACAGGATCGGACGCATCAGCGGGAGCACGATGTGGCGGTAGGTCCCGATCAAGCCGTTGCCGTCGACCCGCGCAGCATCCTCCAGCTCCACCGGAAGCGTCGAGACGAACGCGCGCGCGAGGAATACATGGATCACGGTGAGCCCCGACACCTCGACCAGGACCACCCCTACGAGGTTGTCGATGCCGAGCGCGGACGCGATCACATAGCGCGGAAAGAGCGTGGCAGTGCCCAGGCCGACGAACAGCGTAGCGGCCATCACGGCTTGGATCGCTCGGCCGAAAGGCATGAGGTTCCTGCCGAGCAGATAGCCCAGCAATGACGCGATCACGATGTCGAGGGTCGTGACGCCCACGACGACGATCAGCGAGTTCTGGAAGTACTGGCTGAACCCGGCCTGCTCCCAGGCGCGGAAGTAGTTGTCGAGGGTCCACTCCTGCGGTAGCAGCCTCGCTCCACTGGCGAGCATCTCGGGCAGCGGTTTCAAGGACGCGAAGAACGCATACACGAAGGGGAATAGGACGGCCACCCCGACCACTGTCAGAACCGCGCGCGTTGCCCAGTCCCCCGCTCTCCGCTGCAGACGGTAGCTGCGCACGCCTCGTTCTCCTGCCGGTTTACGGAGGGCCATCATGCGCTCTCTCCATTCCGCCGGCGCACGCCGTGTCGAGAGCCGGCGGACGCCGGACGCCTCTCATTCGCCCGACTAAGCGCGAGGTACAGGAGCGAGACGATCGCGATGACGATGCTCGCAATCACTGCGAGCGCCGACGCGTAGCCGTACTGGGATCCTCGGTCGAGACTGAAGAAGTACCCGAACAGGTAGGTGAACATCACCTGGGTACTGCCTGCCGGGCCGCCATTGGTCAGCGTTTTGACCAGGTCGAACGACCGTAGCGAGAACACGATCGACAGCATCACGACGATGCGCAGGATCGGCGTGAGCAGAGGAAGGGTGATGGTTCTGAACTGCTGCCAGCCGCTGGCCCCGTCGAGGCTCGCGCTCTCATAGACGTCACGAGGAATGGTCTGCAGGCCGACCAGGAAGAAGATCGTGTTGATGCCGAATCCCGACCACACCGAAACGAGAACGAGCGCGGCCATCGCGGTCAGGCCCGACCCCAGCCAGTCGACGTCTGCAGAGATAACGCCGATCCCCTTCAGCAGCCCGTTCAGGATGCCGTTGATCGGGCGCAGGATGAAGTAGAAGATCACGCCCATCACGGCGATCGAGATGACGTGGGGGAGGAAGAAGATGGTGCGAAAGCCGGAAGTCCATCGCACCGCGCGGTTCAACAGCACGGCAAGAAGCAGCGACAGGGGAAGCTCGATGGCGATCGAGCCCGCGGCCAGCACCAGGGTGTTGACCACCGACAGCCACCAGCTCGAGTCGGCGAAGGCGAGCTGGTAGTTGTGCAGGCCGACCCAGGTGGGGTCCCTCACCCCGTTGTACCGCGTGAAGCTGATCACGAGGACATAGGCGACCGGCACGAGCGCGAACCCGGCGAAGGGCAGCAGTGCGACGGAGCCGACTGCCCCGGCCAGCCGCCGTTCACGGGCTCTCCAGCCGCCGGATCTCCGTCGATCCCGGGCGGCGGAAGTCGGGTCGAAGTGTGCGGCCGGCGAAAGAGTGTCGGCGGCCTGCGACGAACCAACGTCGGTCATCGCTTCTCCCTTGCAGACGACGGGCTGGCCGGCGATCGGCGGCCAGCCCGTCACGCCATCAGTAGACGAACTGAGACTCATCGACCAGACCGCTGTCGACCGCGCTCTCCCACGCGGCGTTGTAGCGCTCTTCGACTTCGGCCAGAGCGGAGGCGATGTCTCCGTCGCCGATTATCAGCTGCGCGATCACCTGATCGTACGTGTCGCCCTGGAGCTCGAGCTCCAGTACGGGCGACGTCTGCCGCTGGACGTCCGTGGACGAGATGACGTAGTCCGCGTAGGGCGCTGACATGGTGGCCGGGTCGATCGCGGCCGCAACGTCGGTGCGCAGCGGGAAGATCGCACCGCTTTCGGCGAGCTGCTCGCCCAGCGTCGCTCCGGCTATCTGCTCCAGGACGATCGCAGCGGCGGTCGCGTTCGACGTGGCGGCATTCACGCCGAACGGCTTGCCGATGTTCATGATCGAGCGCACGCTCGTCTCACCGTCGGGAACGGGCACGGCGGCCGCACCCCAGTCGATCGTCGCGCCGAACTGGTCATTGACAGTGGCGACATCCCACGCGGCCGAGACGAACATCCCGACCTCGCCGTTGGCGAAAGCCGCACGCATGGTGTCGTTGTCGAGCGACGTCGCGCCGGGGTACAGCCATTCGTTCTCGTACAGGTCCCGGTAGAACTGGACCAGAGGCACGAAACGGTCGAACTCGAATTCCTCCGTCGAGCGGTTGAACGCTGCCGGGATCGAGAGCGTGGCGTCGGTGTTCTGCACGATCGGGTCGGCCTGCCAACTCGCCCAGCTCGACCACTTCAGCGGCAACCCGTAGCAGTAGGCGTCGGTGCTGTCGACGATCGCCGCGCACGCTTCCTCGACCTCCGAGAGGGTCGTCGGAGGGTTCTCGGGGTCAAGCCCGGCCTCTTCGAACAGGTCCTTGTTGTAGGCGAGTCGGATCGTGTTGGTGGAAAGCGGTATCGCGTAGAAGTCGTCTGCCGTCGCCACCGGGTTCGGCCCCACGAGGACGTCGCCGTACGCCTCCTGAGTCTCCTCCGACACCAGATCCTTCAGACCGAGCAGGTAGCCCGCCTCGATCAGCTCTTCGGTTCCGGTGGCTTCGAAGACATCCGGCCCCTTCCCCGTCTTGAGAGCGAGCCCCAGGGTCTCGGCGTAGCTGTCAGCCGCGTTCTCGACCACCTCGACGTCGATCCCGTACGAGTTGCTCTCCGACCAGGACTCCAGAAAGCTCTTGGTCGCCTCGAGGGTGCCTCCGGTCTGCAACCAGACGGTGACCTTCGCGCCCTCCACGGATTCGTCACCGGTGCCCGAGGCGCAACCCGCGAGAGAGACGATGAGCGCTGCCGCCGGGAGGACGGCCATCGCTCGTCTGAGACGCCGCCGTGAAACTGCTCGGGGGTGGGCAGTCTGTGCGGCTGGGAGTTGTCGTGGACACATCGTCGTGCTCCTCTTCGTCTTTGAATGGCGGGTCGTGCGTGGCGCGAGCCCGTATGACGAAACGATACGTCATCGCGGCCACCCCGCGCAATCGACACTCGGTCACAACGAGGTAACGGTCCACCGTTCGTCTCCGGCAGGGCCCGGGGGTCACGACCCGCTCCGGCGTCGCCGCCGTTCCGCTTGTCAGCGGCGCAAGCACGAGTCGAACCGTAGACTGACCGGATGCCAACAATCCGAG
This sequence comes from Microbacteriaceae bacterium, assembly GCA_047605685.1. GTDB lineage: Bacteria > Actinomycetota > Actinomycetes > Actinomycetales > Microbacteriaceae > JAUASV01. The sequence goes on along the minus strand of JASGFF010000003.1, from coordinate 58,660 downwards.
CGATCGCGGAGGCGGCGGGAGTCTCCATCGCTGCGGTGTCGGCAGTCATCAATGGCTCTGACCACACTCGGGTATCCGCGAAGACGCGGGCGAGGATTGAGACCGTCATCACGGAGACCGGGTACATCCCGAACGCCGCCGCACGGGCACTGCGGAGACAGGAGACCAGGCGCCTTGCCCTTGTGCTCCACAAATTGGACAATCCAACGCTCCATGAGGCCGTTCTCGGATTTACCGTCTCGGCAGCCAGTCTGGGCAAGACCATTCTCATCAACGGCGCCGAGTGGTCGCCCGCAAGCACGAATCTCCTCTCTCAGCTCCTCGTTGACGGCTCGGTCGACGGCGTCGTCGTCCACACGCTCAGAGCGATCACCGATGAGTTGCGCGAGGCGCTCAAGCAACACCCCCGACCGGTCATCGCCATGGAGGAGACGGGCGAGCCGGGCGGCCCGTGGGTCTCGATCGACAACTACGGTGCGGCAGCGATGGCGACCAGGCACCTGATCGAGCTCGGTCACCGCCACATCGCCTGGGCTGGACGCACTGACACCGTGGCCTTGCAGCGTCGCTACAACGGGTATGCAGACACGATCGCGGCGGCGAATCTGCGGGCGATCAGCATCGAGTGCCCGTTCGGATACGAGAGCGGTGGTCCGGTCATCGCGCAGCTCACGAGGCTCGATCCACGGCCGACGGCGGTCGTCGTCTGCACGGGCACGACGGCGATCGGTGTGGTCGCGGCCGCCGCGGATGCGGCGATCTCGATACCCAGGGAGCTGTCGGTTGTATCGATCAACGACTTCGAGTTCGCCGCCTACATCCGCCCGGCGCTCACGAGCGTGCGCACACCGCTCTACGAGCTCGGCGCACGCGCGGCTCGGGTCGCCATCACGGGGGACGAGTCGAACTACGGCGTGATAACGGACGTCCCCAACGAGCTCGTGCGCAGAGGCAGCACCGCCGAGCCCCTCTGAAGGCGGCTCTTGGCCGTTCCCGACGACCACCGCCCGGAGCCCCTCGTCACCGCGGGAGACGGTCTGCGAATCCCGAGCCGCCTATCGGGACGCGGCGTCGAGCACGTCGGCGGGGGCGCCGATGCGCTGGGACGCCAGCCCCGACTGCCAGGCACCGCGGTCGGGCTCCAGTCCCGTCAGGTCGAGGTCATCCGGCCACTCGACCTCCTGCGGGTACTGCGATCCCGAGCCCACCAGCACGGAACCGGCAATGAGACGAAGGTCCCTCGGTGTCTCGCGTGTGGGCGTCGTGAACGTCACGAAGCTGTCCGCCAGATCGGCCATCGTGAGCGCACCAGGCTCCGCAGGCGACGGCACGAAGTCGACGGCGAGCGCATAGACCTCGATGGTCGATTCGGTGCGACCTGCGCCGATGAATCCGAGCCGGAAGGTGACCGCGGCGTCGACGACAGCCGCATCCAGTTCGGGCAGATCGAAGCGGACATAGGCAGAACGCCGCGAATCAGAGTTGTCGGTACCCCGGACATGGACGCGGGTCTCGTCGCCCAGATCGTCGCTCGCCTTGAGCCGGTAGACGTAGGTGTCGGCCGCGGGCTCCGGCAGGGTGACACTGCCCGACTCCGTCTGGATCTGGAGCGAGGTCGCTGAAAGGTCTCCGTCCTCCTTCGAGACGAAACTGACGGTACCGGGTTGACTGGTGGTCTCGCGGAGGATGACCGTCATCGTCTCCAGGCCGGCGATGCGCGCCGCCTCCACGAACTCCGCCAGCGCGGACGAGGTGAATGCGTACTCCGTGCCGGCGACGGCGCCACCGTTGGCGGGCACCGCGAAGGTGCCGAGCGAGACGATCCCGTCCGGCGCCGTGGAGACGTGCGCGGGCCACGGGGCGTTGACCTCCGTCAGCTCGTTCTCCGACCACGCGAGAGGGGCTTGCGCGATCGGGGTGCTGAGGTTGTAGACGTTCGAGTCCCAGTAGTTGTCGTCGGCCGCATCCTCCGCACCTCGGCCGCGGAAGTTGTAGTTCCCCCGACCCTCGACGGTCGTGCCGCTCCAGAAGACGTTGTTGACGAAGTCATATCCGTGCCAGCGATTCGGGGCGGGGTCGTCGAGCTTCTCCCAGAGGTTGTACGAGTCGGCCGCGACGAACGTGTTGTTGTAGAACTTGATGTTCTCAGCCCGCCCGATCCCGGAATCCAGGCCGCTCTTGATGCTGTGGCTCGAGGTGGATCCCGGCCGCCGTGGATGCGTCGATTCGACGACGTTGCGGAACACGTGGATCGGGCCGGGATAGTCGACCGTCACGCTGATGCCCTGGAAGACGTCCCAGAGGTGATTGCTGTGGTACCTGACGTGGGACTGCTCCGGCGACTCGAGCTCGACGGCGTCGTCCATGATGTCGTGCACCGAGTTGTGGTGCACGTCCACGCGCGTGCAGCGCTTGAGCCCCATCCCGTCCCAGTGCCCGGCCACGAGGCAGTCGGAGATCTCGCCGTCGCTGACCCGGGTCAACTGGATGCCGAAGCCTCGCCAGGGAGAGAGGGCGTCGGCCTTGCTCGCGTGCGCTCCGACACCGACGACGTAGGAGCCCGTCCAGTCCCAGTCCGGATCTGTTCCGCACAGGAGCCGGGCACGATGGATCGACAGGTGCGAGGCGCCGCCCACGGCGATCTGGCGGAAGCAGTTGCGGACGGTGACGTCGACGATCTGGACGTCTTCGTGGATCACCGTGCCTTCGTCGCTGACGGGCTCATCCGGCTCGAGCTCACCCGGGCCGGGCAGGTAGATGCCGGCCCATCCGCCGTTGCGGATCTCCAGTCCTTGGACCCGGATGTGGGAGTACCCGGCGAGATCGATCACGGATTGCGCGACGCCGACGTTGAGCCCGAGGCCATTCGGGTCGAGGTCGTCATCGAGGCTGACGTACACGTCCTGACCGTCACGATAGGTTCCCTGGCCCCTCGCCCGCGACTCCTGCAGCGCCTCCACCGATGCGTAGGCGGCCAACAGCCGGTCGCAGCCGTGTCGGCCATCGGTGTCGGTGAGGGACACCCACGTGCCGATGGAGTAGTCGGGCTCGGCACCGGCGAACGGCACCTGTGCCCGGTAGACGGCCGGGGCCGCGCTGGTGGCGGGCGCGTGCAGAGTCCACCGCGAGTTCGGGGCTTGCAGTTCGGGGTCGGCTCCGTCGAGCAGCACGCGCGCACCCGGCGCGGCCCTGAGGGTGATCGGTCGACCGGGCTCACCCGATCTCACGAAAGAGACGGTCTCGTGGTACACGCCAGCGGGCACCTCGATCACGTCGCCGGGATACGCACTGTCGATCGCGTTCTGGATCGTCGTGAAGCACACGCCGGCTTTCGCCAGCAGGGGGCGCTGGGCGCTGGTCAGGACGACCACTCCGCCGACGACGCCGGCAGTTCGCAGGAAGCCTCGTCGTGACAGCAGTGGTGATAGCGCCGCTGGTCGGTTCTGAGTTGGCATGGCAATGACTCCGTTGTCAGTTGGATGGTGGAAGGACTGCAGTTCGTCTGCCTGCAGCGCGGCTGGGAGGCGGACAGGGGGCTAACCGTCCTGACGCGCTTCGGCGATGCCAGCGGCGACCTGTCGTCACCACCGAGCGTGAAATCGCCCACGGCGGCTCGTAGAAGGACGCGGGTTGTCATGGTGGTCTCTCGCATCTGACGGGGGTCCGCACCGCTGCTCTGCGGGGTTCGTCCGTGGATGATGAAACGATACGTCATGCTGCCGCCCGAGGCAATCGACGCTCGATGACAGCGAGGCCGGGGGTCGGAGGCCGTTCGCGTCCGGGTGTTTCGGCGATCCGACCACCGCGTTTCCGCAGTGTAAAACTTTCAATAATCATTGAAAGTACGTTGCTCTCCGGGCGCCCGGGTTCCTAGGCTCGGGCAGGTCAGCGCGCCGCACCCGCTGACGAAGCTCCTCATCCTCATTCTTCGCTGCCCACCACCGACCTTCACCCGGAGCCCTTCATGAGATCACGTCCACTCGCCGCCGTCGCGGCCGTCGCCGTGGCGGCGTTCGCGCTCGCCGGCTGCTCGTCGAGCGGAGGCGGGACGTCCGCCGACACCGGCGAGACATCCTTCGTCTACGCCATCAGTGAGCCCGACCACCTCACACCCGGTCGCCAGACCGTCGCCTTCGCCCCGACGATGGCGCTCTTCTCGCCGCTCACGAGCGTCGCGGACGACGGCACCATCAGCTACGTGCAGGCCGAGTCGGTGACCTCGGACGACGCGACCGTCTGGACCATCACGCTCCGCGACGGCTGGACGTTCCACAACGGCGAGCCCGTGACCGCGCAGAGCTACGTCGACGCGTGGAACTACGAGGCGCTCTCGACCAACGCGTGGGAGAACGCCGGCCAGCTCGCCGGCATCGAGGGCTACGACGCCGTGCACCCTGACGAGGGCGACCCGACCGCCGAGACGCTCAGCGGGCTCGCGATCGTCGACGACCTGACGTTCACCGTCACGCTCTCGGCGCCCGACAGTTCCTTCCCGATGCAGCTCAGCGATGCGCAGACCGGCTTCTACCCGATGCCCGAGGCGGCATACGACGACCTCGATGCCTACGACCGTGCGCCCATCGGCAACGGCCCGTTCGAGATGGTCGACACCTGGCAGGACAACACCGAGTTCACGATGGAGGCCTACGCCGACTACGCGGGCACCCCGGCGGGCGTCGACGAGGTCGTGTTCCGGCCGTACACCGACATGGACACGGCCTACACCGACGTGCTCGCCGGCAACGCCGATCTGCTCTACCTGCCCTCGGACAAGTACACCTCGGCCGACGCCGACTTCGGCGACCACCTGTTCGTGCTCGAGGCACCGGGCATCGACTACCTCGGCTTCCCGCTCTGGGACGAGCAGTACAGCGACAAGCGCGTGCGTCAGGCCATATCGATGGCGATCGACCGCGACGCGGTGAACGACGCCATCTACGGCGGAATCTACGAGCCGGCGACGGCATACACCCCTCCCATCATGGACGGCACGCCCGAGGGCATCTGCGGTGAGTACTGCGAGTTCGACCCCGACGCCGCCAAGGCCCTTCTCGCCGAAGCGGGCGGGTTCGAGGGGTCGATAGAGATCGACTACCCGGGCGGCCTCGGACTCGACGACCTGTTCGAGGCCTACGCCAACCAGATCCGTCAGAACCTGGGCGTCGACGCCGTCGCCGTGCCGAGCACGGACTGGGCGGAGTACTGGCAGACCCTCGTCGACTCGACGGTCACCGGCCCGCACTTCGGGCACTGGGGGGCTCTCTACACGAGCCAGCAGAACACGCTGCGCGCCCTGTTCACCACCTCGGGCGGCTGCACCCTGTGCACCGGTCAGTACTCGAACGACGAGGTCGACTCCCTGCTCGCGCAGGCCGACGCCGCCGCGACGACGGATGAGGCCGCGGCGCTCTACGCGCAGGCGCAGACCGTCGTCATGGAGGACTTCCCGATCGTGCCGACCTTCTTCGACAGCTACGCGTACGTCACGAGCGCGAAGATCGCCGAACTGCCATCCCTCGCCGGAAGCCCGGTGACCCAGCAGATCGAGCTCGCGTCGTCATGACCCGCCCCTCGGATGCGGCCTGCTCGCCGGAGGACATCCTCCGGCGAGCAGGCCGCCTTCCAGCGCGGGACGGCTTCCCCGACGTCGACACGCTCTGGGAGCACTTCTCCGCGCTGGAGGCCCGCGCTCCCGGGCTCGTGTCATCACGACGGATCGCGACGAGCCGGCTCGGGGAGCCGATCCGCGTCTACCGGATCGGTGCGGGCACCCACACCAACCTCATCGTGGGCGGCGTGCACCCCAACGAGCCCATCGGCTCGTGGACCGCCATCCAGCTCGCCGACGACCTCGTCGCCGACGCGGAGCTCCGCGATGCCCTCGACGCGACCTGGTACATCGTGCCGACGATCGACCCCGACGGGCTCCGGCTCAACGAGGGCTGGTTCGACGACCCGTCCGACCGTGCCCACTACGCGCGCGGCTTCTACCGGCCCGCCCCGGACGAGCAGGTCGAGTGGACGTTCCCCACCGACTACAAGGGGGCCTACTTCGACCGCGTACTGCCCGAGACGCTCGGACTCATGCGGCTCATCGATGATGTGCGGCCCGACCTGCTCGTCAGTCTGCACAACGGCGAGATGGGCGGGGTCTACTACTACATCTCACGGCCCGACCCCGAGCTGCAGGACGTGCTCACGCGCCTGCCGGCAGCGCTCGGCCTGCCGCTCGCGATCGGCGAGCCCGAGTCGCCGTTCCTCGCCGAGCACGGTCCCGCGATCTTCGGCCTCGGCCCGATCTCGCAGGCCTACGACTACCTGGAGGCACTCGGCGTCGACCCGGTGCCGCAGATCGGCGGATCGTCGTCGAGCGAGTGGGCAGCGCGCCACGGCACGTTCTCCCTCGTCGCCGAGCTGCCCTACTGGTCGCACCCCGACTCCGACGACCGCACGGCCATCGCGGAGAGCTACGGTGAGCTCGTGGCCCGCACCGCGACCGACCTCGCCGAGGTCGGTGCCGTGCTCGGCGACATCCTCGCCGAGGCGGAGCCGCACCTGGAGCTGGTCTCGCCGTTCCTCCGGGCGTCGCGAGCCTTCGTGCCCGTGCTCGGCGGCATCGCCGAGACTGACCTCGCCCGAGCGGTCCTGCCCGAGGCCGACCGGCCGGCGACCGTCGCCGAGCGCTTCGACCGTGAGGACCTCGTGCACTGCTTCAAGCTGCGCTACGGCGGCATGCTGCTGCGGGCGCTCACGGCGCAGACGGCTGCGGGCCTCGCGAGCCCTGAGCTGCACCGGATCCGCGCGCGCCTTGCCGCGATCTACGAGGGCTGGATCACGGCGCCGAACATCGCCCAGGATGCGCAGCCGATCCCGCTCGCGACCCTCGTCGGCGTGCAGTACGGTGCGATCCTCGCCGCGGCGGCGAGGATCGCGGCCCTCACCTCGTCCGGCCCTCACCTCGTCCGGCCCGGGGAACGTCCGTGACGATCGGGCGTGCCATCGCGAAGCGCCTCGGCGCCCTGGTCATCGTCTTCCTCGGCGTGACGTTCCTCATCTACGCCATGGTCTTCGCCCTGCCGGGCGACCCGATCGCCGCGCTCGGCGGCGACCGCCCGCTCTCCCAGTCGGTCGTCGCGGCCCTGCGTGCCAAGTACCACCTCGACGACCCGCTCTGGCAGCAGTACGTGCAGTGGGTCGGCGGGCTGCTCCGCGGCGATCTCGGCCTCGACTTCTCCGGTCGCCCGGTCGCTGCCCAGCTCGTCGCGCGCTGGCCGATCACCCTCCTGCTCGCGCTCACGGCGTGGGCGATCGAGATCGTGCTGGGACTCGGACTCGGACTCGTCGCCGCCGTGCGCAAGGGCACCACGCTCGACCGCGGCATCCTCGCGGGCACGATCCTCGTGGCATCCGTTCCGATCTTCGTCGTCGGCGCCACGGCGCAGCTTGTGTTCTCGGTGCGGCTCGGCTGGTTCCCCGTCGCGGGCGTGACACAGGGCTGGCCGGTGGCCTACCTGCTGCCCGCGCTCGTCATCGCGGTCTTCGGGCTCGGCGCCACGGCACGCCTCATGCGCACATCGGCGATCGACGCGCTGGGCTCCGACTACGTGCGGCTCGTGCGCGCGAAGGGCGTTCGCGAGGGCCGCGTCGTGGGCGTGCACGTGCTGCGCAACTCGCTCATCCCCGCATCGACGTTCCTCGCCACCGACCTCGGCTACCTGCTCGGCGGCACCGTGGTGGTCGAGGGCATCTTCAACCTCCCGGGCATCGGCAACCTGCTGTTCAGCGCCATCAGCTCGCACGAGGGCCCCACCGTCGTCGGCATCTCGACACTGCTCATCATCGTCTTCCTGCTGCTGAGCACGCTCGTCGACCTGCTCCATCTGGCCCTCGACCCGAGGATGCGACGTGTCTGAACCGCTCGAGATCGCCGACCCCGCCACGGCTCGGGGGATGTCGTGGCGTCGCATCGCGCGCCGCTGGAACATCATCGTGCCGGGCATCGTGCTCGTCGTGCTCGGGATCATCGCGCTGATGCCGGCGCCGTTCGCCGCGATCTTCGGCAACGGCGATCCGCGCGCGTGCGAGCTCGGCCGCAGCCTCGAGTCGCCCGGCCCTGGGCATCCCTTCGGCCTCGACGTGCAGGGCTGCGACGTCTACGCGAACGTGATCTACGGAACCCGGACGTCGCTCGCCGTCGGTCTGCTCTCGACCGCGATCGCCCTCGTGCTCGCTCTCGTGCTCGGCACGCTCGGCGGGCTCGCCGGCCGCGTCGTCGACTGGGTCGTGTCGCGCATCACCGAGATCTTCCTCGGCTTCCCGTTCCTGCTCGGCGCGATCGTCGTGCTGAGCGCCGTCGGAGAACGCTCGGTGCTCTCGGTCTCGCTCGTGCTCGCCCTGTTCGGCTGGCCCACGATGGCGCGGCTCATGCGCGCGTCGGTGCGCAGCATCCGCTCGTCCGAGTACGTGCTCGCGGCGGTGACCATGGGCATCCCGTATCGCCGCATCGTGCTGCGCTACATCATGCCGAACGCGATCCAGCCGGTGCTCGTCATCGCGACGCTCTCGGTCGGCGCGGTCATCGTCGCCGAGTCGACCCTCACCTATCTGGGCATCGGGCTCGAGGCCCCGGCGATCTCCTGGGGGCTGCAACTCTCGAGCGCCTCGAGCAAGTTCCAGCTCGCGCCGCACCTGCTGCTGTTCCCCGGGCTCTTCCTCGCCGTCACCGTGCTCGCCATCACGACGCTCGGAGACGCGCTCCGTTCCGCTCTCGACCCCCGGAGGCAGCAGTGACCGGATTCGACCCCGAGGCCCGCGCGGCCCTCGACCACGCGCTCGACTACGCCCGGTCGTGGGTCTCGTACCGCGCGTGGCGACAGCGCGTGCCCGGCGTGCAGTGGGCGGTGTGGTTCGACGGCGGTCTGCGCGCGTCCGAGGCGGTCGGACTCGCGGATCTCGCCACCGGCACCGCGATGACGCCGCAGCACCTGTTCCGCATCGCATCGCACTCGAAGACCTTCACGGCGACCGCGATCCTCCAGCTCGTCGAACGCGGCCTCGTGCGGCTCGACACCCCGCTCGGGGAGTACGTGACCGAGCTCGCGGACGCGCCGTCGGGTGTCGGCTCGGTCACGGTACGCGAACTGCTCGAACACGGCGCGGGCATCCTGCGCGACGGCCTCGACGGCGACTACTGGCAGCACGCGCGTCCGTTCCCCGACGAGGCCGAGCTGCTCGCCATGGTGCGCGACGACGGGGTCAAGGTCGAGCGCAACGCCTCGTTCAACTACTCGAACCTCGGCTACTCGCTGCTCGGCATGGTCGTCGCCCGTGCGTCCGGCGTCGACTACCGCGCGTACGTCACGGCGAACATCACCGAGCCGCTCGAGCTCGCCGACACCCATCCGGACCTTCTCGATGACCGCGCGGGCGACTACGCGACCGGGTACTCGGGCCTGCACGTGGCGTCCGAGCGCGTGGCGATCCCGCACGTCGACACGAACGCCATGTCGTCCGCGACGGGGTTCGCGAGCACGGCGAGCGATGTCGTCCGCTATCTCGCCGCGCACCGCATCGGCTCGGGCGAGCTGCTCACCGACGCGTCGAAACGGATGCAGCAGCGCAGCATGTGGACGAGCGCCCCGGGATCGGGGCGCGCCTACGGGCTCGGCATGGTCATCGAGAACATCGCCGGTCGGCGGGTGATCGGGCACTCGGGCGGCTATCCCGGGCACATCACCCGGTCGCTGCTCGATCCCGCGGACGGCATCGCGATCAGCGTGCTCACCAACGCCGTCGACGGTCCGGCGGCCGAGCTCTCGTCGGGCGTGCTCACGATCCTGGACGCCGCCCTCGAGGTCCCGGCGCGCAGACGCACCGCCCCCCCGCCCACGCTGCCCGACGACACGACGATGTTCGAGGGGCGCTACGCGGCGCCCTGGGGCGTCATCGACATCGTGCGTGTCGGGGACCGGCTGCTCACGGCGTCGCCCGACGCGCCCGTGCCCTTGGCCGAACCGGACGTGCTCGAGGTCGTGGACGACGACACCCTGCACATCGCCTCCGGAGACGGCTTCGGCTCGGTCGGGGAGCGGATGCGGTTCGAGCGCGACGACGCCGGTCGCGCGGTGCGGGTGCGCGGCTCCGGCGGCATGAGCGTGTGGGCGTACGACCCGGCCACGGCGAGCGGCCCGGTGCCCTGGCCGAAACTAGGATGAACCCCGTCCGAGCCGCCCTCACCAGCCGAGCCGTCCCGCGGCCGTGCCGTTCCCTCCAGGAGTATCCCAGCGCCATGAGCAGCACCGAAGCGACCGATTCCGACGATCCGTTCGAGTCCGGACGGATCGCCTTCGCGTTCGACTTCGCGACCATGTGGACCGGATCGGGTGCCTCGATGATGGACGGCCGCGTGCTGGGCTACCTCATGATCATGCGACAGCCGTACATCTCGTCGGCCGACCTCGCCCGCGTGCTCACGGCGAGCTCGGGATCGGTGTCGATGTCGACGCGCCGCCTCGTCGACGCCGGGTTCATCAAGCGCCACATCATCCCGGGCGACCGATCGCACTACTTCCACGCTGACGTCGACATCTGGGGCAGCTGGCTCGCCGGGGAGCGCCGCTACCTCGATCGCCAGCGCGCGCGCATCCAGGACGGCATGGCCCTGCTCGAGGGCAGCGACGACCCGGGCGACCAGGACGCCCTGCGCCGGATGCGCAACGGCCGCGACTACATGGCCTGGCTGCGCGACTACCACTACAAGATGCTCGAGGCGTGGGAGGCCTTCAAAGCCGAACGCGACCAGGGCGCCGGCTGATCGGACGGAACCCCATGCCCCTGCTGAGCATCCGCGACCTGCACGTCGAGTTCGCGCTCGACGCGCGCACCGTGACGGCCGTCGAGCGCCTCGACGTCGACGTTGATCGGGACGAGGTCGTCGCCCTCGTCGGGGAATCCGGATCGGGCAAGAGTGTGAGCTCGATGAGCGTGCTCGGCCTGCTGCCGTCGAACGCCCGCGTGAGCGGATCGATCCGGTTCGAGGGCACCGAGCTCGTCGACGCGGATGCCGCGACCCTGCGCTCGGTGCGCGGCGGCGGTGCGGCGATGGTCTTCCAGGACCCCTCGCAGGCCCTCGACCCGGTGTTCACCGTCGGGCACCAGCTCGTCGAGGCGATCCGGGCCCATCAGCGGATGCCGCGCGCCGCGGCCCGCGAGCGCGCGCTCGAGCTGCTCCGCTCCGTCGAGATGCCCGACCCCGAGCAGCGCATGGGCTTCTACCCGCACCAGCTCTCGGGCGGGCAGGCCCAGCGCGTCGTCATCGCCATCGGGCTCGCCGGCGACCCGCGGCTGCTCATCGCCGACGAGCCGACGACCGCGCTCGACGTGACCGTGCAGGCCGAGGTGCTCGACGTCATCCGTCGGCTGCGGGAGAGACGAGGCATGGCCGTGCTCGTCATCACGCACGACATGGGGGTCGTCGCGGACATCGCGGATCGCGTCATCGTCATGCGCGACGGGGCTGTCGTCGAGACGGGTGCCACGGAGGAGCTCTTCGCCGCTCCGGTCAGCGACTACACGCGGGCTCTGCTCGCGGCGGTGCCGCGCATCGGCGATCGGCTGCACACGGACGCTCGGTCAGCCGATCCCACCGTCGGTCCCGTGGTCGCGGTCCGCGACCTCGTGGTCGAGTTCTCCGGACACCGCCGGGGCAGCGTGCGGGCCGTCGACGGGGTGAGCTTCGACATCCGGGCGGGCGAGGTGTTCGGAGTCGTGGGCGAGTCGGGCAGCGGCAAGACGACCGTCGCCCGCAGCCTCGTCGGCCTCTCTCCGGTGACGTCGGGCTCGGTGACCGTCGCGGGAACGGATGTCGCGACCGCGCGCGGCGCGGAACGTCTCGCCATGCGCCGCCGGGTCGGCGTGGTGTTCCAGAACCCGCTCGCGAGCCTCAACCCGCGCTACACGATCGCCGAGGCGGTCGGCGAGCCGTTGCGCGTGCACCGGGGGGTGCGCGGCGCGGACCTCGACGCGCGTGTCGACGAGCTGCTCGCGTCCGTCGGCCTCGGCGGCGGGCGTTGGCGCTCGCGCTACCCGCACGAGCTCTCCGGCGGACAACGTCAGCGCGTCGCGATCGCGCGCGCCGTGAGCCTCGACCCCTTCCTGCTCGTCGCCGACGAGCCCACGAGCGCGCTCGACGTCTCGGTGCAGCGGCAGGTGCTCGACGTCATCCGCGATCTGCAAGACCGCCTCGGCTTCGCGTGCCTGTTCGTCAGCCACGACCTCGCCGTCGTGGACGAGGTGTGCGACCGCGTCGCCGTCATGCGGCACGGCAGAATCGTCGAGATGGATGACTGCCGCACCGTGCTCACCGCGCCGAACCACGAATACACCCGGGCGCTCATCGCCGCCGCGCCCGTGCCCGATCCGGCGGTGCAGCGCGCGCGTCGGGCGAGCTGATCCGTCAACCCCGCGCTGTCTGCTCACGGACGAGGCCGAGCGCCCGACCCGCACCACGCCCTGCGCGCCACTGCCCTGTCCGGCCCGGTCACCGTTCCGTGGGCGCCCATCCATGCCACACTGAACGGCGAACCGAACGCCTGCCCGCCCGAAAGGCAGCCTATGATCTTCCTTCATGCCATCCGCAAAGCCGTGACCGCTCGCAAGGCCATGGCCGCCCGCAAGGCCATGGCGGCCACGCGTGTCGCCGCGGCCGCCGTCCTCGGCGGGCTGCTGGCGACATCCCTCGGCGGCTGCGAGGGCCTCAGCCTGCCCAGCTGGGACAGCGTCGAGGACGAGGTCGCATCGGCGACGGCGACGCCGACGGCAAGCTGCAGCAACTTCGGCTTCGAGTCGGTGTTCAGCCAGTACGGCTCCGTGCACTACACCCTGGTGCTCGCCGACGAGCTCACGCTCTACGCCAGCATGTGGACCGAGCAGCTCACCCACGAGTGGACCGTCAGCTCCGACAAGCAGCTCAGCTACGTGATCAGCGTGGTCGACTCGTCGGTCGCCGAGGACGCCGCCTTCTCGAAGAAGCGCAAGGTCTACATGAGCGAGATCCAGGTGCAGGCGAACACCGTGCAGACGGATGGCGCCAGCAGCACGGTCTACTCGCTCGACGAGGATCCGCGCGACATCACCCTCGACCCTGAGGCGCTGCAGTCCGCCAAGTACGGTCTGCTCATCACGAGCCCCAAGGGCAGCTTCCAGTATGAGAAGACCGAGATCGGCACGCTGCCGGCGACGACGAACGGCCTTGATATGGACTTCGAGCTCACCGTCAGCAGCCAGACCACGGCGGGCGTGAAGGCCTACACGACGAGGATCTACAGCTTCAGCCTGCCCATCGCCATCTTCGACGAGAGCACGGAATACGACTCCACGTCCTGCGCGACGAACTCGACCCTCGCCCCGGAGTACGCCCCAGGGGTCTCGACGGGATGACGCGGCTCAGCCGCCGAACGCCGCGTCGAAGACGAGCCCGAGCAGATAGGTGATCGCCGCCGCACCATAGCCGATGCCGAGCTGCCGCAGCGCCCGCAGCAGCGGGCTCGCGCCGGAGAGCAGCCCGACGACGGCGCCGGTGCCGATGAGCGCCACGCCGACGAGCACGGCCGCCGCGGCGACGGCCGCGAGCCCGGACAGGCCCACGAGGTACGGCAGCACGGCAATGACCGCCCCCGAGGCGAAGAAGCAGAAGCTCGAGACGGCGGCGCGCATCGCCGAGCCGATCTCCTCGTGCTCCTCGACGACGAGGGAGTCGACCCTGTGCCCGCCGAGCACCCGCTCGGCGCGCGCGGCGGCGTCCGCCGCGCTCATGCCGCGGGCGCGGTAGACGAGCGCGAGCTCGTTCGCGTCGACGTCGAGGTGGGGCACGGCGGCATCCGCCGCGGGATCGGGGTGGGACGCCTCGAGCAGCTCGCGCTGCGACCGCACCGAGACGAACTCTCCGGCCCCCATCGAGAGCGCCCCGGCGAGGAGCCCGGCGAGGCCGGTGGCGAGGATCGTGCTCGTGCCGACGCCCGTCGCACCCACGCCGAGCACGAGCGCGAGGTTGGAGACCAGGCCGTCGTTCGCGCCGAACACCGCGGCCCGGAACGAGCCGGACATCCGCGCCCGCCCGCGCGCGGCGAGACCGCGCACCACCTCGCCGTGGATGCGCTCGTCGGCCGCCATCGTCGCCGTCGCGTCCGCGTCGTCCTGGTAGGGCGAGCGCGCCTCGGCGCGCTGTGCGAGCGCGAGCACGAACACCGAGCCGAACCGGCGGGCGAGCACGCCGAGCGCCACCGAGCGCAACGAGCGGTGCGGTGCGCCGGCGTCCGCGCCCAGCAGGGCCAGCCAGTGCTGCTCGTGGCGCGACTCCGCCTCGGCGAGTGCGAGCAGGATCTCGCGCTCCTGCCCCGACCGCCGCGCCGCGAGCTCGCGGTAGATCGCCGCCTCGGCCCGCTCGTCGGCCAGATAGCGCCTCCAACGGCGGATGCTGCGCGTGTCCCGGCTCATCGGCGTCGGATGCCCCATCGCACCGTCCACTCCTCGCCCGGGTCGAGCCAGCGCAGGCCGCGCTTGGTGACGAGGGCGTTCGGCGGTGCCGTCATGGGCTCGATCGCCACGGCGAGGCCGGGGACGCCCGCGCGCCGGTAGCCGCGTGGCGTGAACACCTGCACATAGCCGAAGCCCTCGTCCTGCCAGAGCTCCACGGCACGGCCGTCGGCGGCCGCGAGCCGGTGCGCGGCGACGCCGTCACGATGCTCGACCTCGCCGAAGGCGTCGTCGAGCCGGAGTTCGGCCAGCGCTCGGCCGCGGCGCAGGTCGAACTCGGTGCCGTCGACGGGCGACTCCGCGAAGGGGATCATCCGCTTCGTCACCGCGAACCGCGACGCGGCGGCGATCGTCAGCGTGAGCGACTCGAGCGGCGTCTCGCCGAGCCGCAGGTAGGGGTGGGCGCCGACGGCGACCGGCGCCCGCACCCGGCCGACGTTGACGATGCGGTGCTCGACCTCGAGACCCCGGTCGACGACGCGGTAGCGCACGAAGGTGTCGAGCTGGAAGGGGTAGCCGTGCTGCGGGTACACCATCGCGTTCAGGGTGATCGCGTCATCCGTGCGCTCGACCGGCGTGTAGGAGGCGAAGCGCAGCAGGCCGTGGATGGCGTTGTTGAACCGCGGCTCGGTGATGTCCAGCTGCAGCCGCTCGCCGTCGAGGATCCACACGCCCTCGTCGACCCGGTTGGGCCAGGGCACGAGCACGATGCCGTTCGCCGCGGGGGTGGGCTCCTCGGCGCCGTAGGGCTCGGAGAGGTGCTCGCCGTCCACCGTGAGCTCTCGCAGCGCGGCGGCGAGCTGGGTGACGATCGCGCGGGTCTCGGTGCCGCCCTCGTGCCGAAGCTCGTACTGCTCGCCGGTCGGGTACGCCACGCCATCACCCTATGCGACGACGACCTCCACCCCGGCGGCCCGGATCGGCTCGAGGAGCGCCCCGCGCGCGTCGGTGACGAGCGTGTGCACCTCGGCGAGCGGCACGACGCGGCCGAGGCTCGCCACGCCGAGCTTCGAGGCATCGGCGACGACGACCGTGCGGCGCACGGAGCGTGCCATCCGGCGCTTGACGTCCGTCTCCGGCAGGTTGAGGTTGCTGATGCCGTGCTCGACGTCCACGCCGTTGCAGCCGAGGATCGCGAGGTCGCAGTGCACTGCGTCGAGCACGGATCCCGCGAAGGGATCGACGAGCGAGTGCTGCAGTGGCCGGAGCGTGCCGCCGGCCACGACGACGGTGAAGCGCGGGATCGCCGGCTCGAGGGCGAGGGCGATGGCGAGGCCGTTCGTGACGACGAGCACCTCGTCGAGCTCGGCGCGGTCGACGAGGGCGTGCGCCACGGCGAGGGTCGTGGAGCCGACGTCGAGCACGATCGACTGCCCGGAGCGCACCAGGGATGCCGCGGCCCGCCCGATCGCGAGCTTGGCCGCCACCTCGCGGGCGCTCGCGGACTCCACCGTCTCCTCGGCGCGGGAGCCGCGCGGCATCGCCCCGCCGTGCACGCGCTGCACGCTGCCGGAGGCCTCGAGCGCGGCGAGGTCGCTGCGCACGGTGACCTCGCTCACGCCGAGCCGGAGCGCGGCGTCGGCGACCCGCACGAATCCCTCCTCGCGCACGCTCTCGCGCAGCCGGGCGCGACGCACCTCGGCGGGGACGCTGTCGCCCATGCTCGCCCTTTCGAACATCTACGGAATCGCAATCTAGTGTTTCGTTATCGTAATCCGGTGACCGGGATCACCAAGCGCGAGACCACCCTGGCCGACGGCCGGGCGCTCATCTACTTCGACGACGCCGACACGACGCTGCCGCCCGAGCGCCGCATCGACGAGCGACGGCTCGAGCCCCGCCCCGCGACGGCCGCGATGCGGCAGGACCCGCTCACCGGCGAGTGGGTCTCGATCGCGGCCGCCCGGCAGAACCGGGCGTTCCTGCCGCCCGCCGACCAGGACCCGCTCGCCCCGCAGAGCGCGAGCAACCCCTCCGAGGTGCCCGACCGCTACGACGTCGTCGTGTTCGAGAACCGGTCGCCCTCGTTCGGCCCCGCCGTCGGCGAGGAGTTCGGCCTCGCCGAGCTGGCATCCCTCGGCCTCGGCCGCACGCTGCCG
Source organism: Microbacteriaceae bacterium (assembly GCA_047605685.1). Classification (GTDB taxonomy): domain Bacteria; phylum Actinomycetota; class Actinomycetes; order Actinomycetales; family Microbacteriaceae; genus JAUASV01. Next base: position 42,029 of record JASGFF010000003.1, on the reverse strand, counting down.
GCTCTCGGGCGCTGCGAGGTGGTCTGCTTCGACCCCGCGACCACCGGCTCGCTCGGCGGGCTGCCGGTCTCGCGCGTGCGCACCGTCATCGAGGCCTGGGCCGACCGCACCGCGGCCCTCTCGGCGCTGCCCGGCGTGCGCCAGGTGTTCCCCTTCGAGAACCGCGGCGAGGCGATCGGGGTCACCCTGCACCACCCGCACGGGCAGATCTACTCCTACCCGTACATCACGCCGCGCACCCGGCGGCTGCTCGAGTCCGTCGAGCGCTACCACGGCGATCTGTTCGCCGACATCCTCGCCTTCGAGCGCTCCGAGGAGCGCGTCGTGCTCGCCGGCGTGCACTGGACCGCCTTCGTGCCCTTCGCCGCGCGCTGGCCGATCGAGGTGCACATGCTGCCGCACCGACAGCTGCCCGACCTCGCCGCCACGACCGACGCCGAGCGCGACGAGCTCGCCGTGCTCTACCGGCGGCTGCTGCGCGGCGTCGACGCGATCTACGACGACCCCACCCCGTACATCGCCGCCTGGCATCAGGCGCCCGTGGACGCGCACCGCGACGACGTGCGGCTCATGCTGCAGCTGACCAGCCCCCGGCGGGCCGCCGGGCGACTCAAATACCTCGCCGGAAGCGAGGCCGCCATGGGCGCCTGGATCGGCGACGTGCCGCCGGAGCGGGGCGCCGAGCTCGTGCGCGCCGGCATCGCCCGTGCCGAGGCGGCACCGGGCGGCACCGGGGGGAGCGCGTCGTGAGCGACATCCGGGATGACGTGACGGCCGGCTTCGTCCGCGCCTTCGGCGCCCAGCCGGCCGGGCTCTGGTCGGCACCCGGCCGGGTCAACCTCATCGGCGAGCACACCGACTACAACGACGGCTTCGTGCTGCCCTTCGCCATCGACCGCCGCACCGTCGTCGCCCTCGCGCCGCGCGAGGACGGCCTCGCCCGCGTAGCCAGCTCGTTCGGCGGCGAGATCGCGGAGACCGATCTGCGCACGCTCGCCCCGGGGGCCGTGACCGGCTGGAGCGCCTACGTGTTCGGCGTGGCCTGGGCGCTCTCGCGCCACGGCGCCGACCTCGGCCGCGTGCCCGGCTTCGACGCCTACCTCGACTCCACGGTGCCGGTGGGCGCGGGACTGTCCTCCTCGGCCGCGCTCGAGTCCGCCGTCGGCGTCGCCCTCGACGACGTCTGGGGGCTCGGCCTCGATCCGGCCGCGATCGCCCGGGTCGGCCAGGTCGCCGAGAACGAGGTGGTCGGCGCGCCGACCGGCATCCTCGACCAGTCGGCCTCGATGCTCGCCCGGCGCGACGCGCTCGTCTTCCTCGACTGCCGCAGCCTTCAGACGCAGACCATCGACGCCGGCTTCGCCGCCGCGGGGCTCGAGGTGCTCGTCGTCGACACCCGGGTCGAGCACGCGCACGCGGACGGCGGCTACCGCGCCCGGCGGGAGTCCTGCGAGCGCGGCGCCGCCGCGCTCGGCGTCCCGGCGCTGCGCGACCTCGGCCTCCACGACCTGCCGCGGGCCCGCCGGCTGCTCGACGAGGAGACGTTCCGCCGGGTGCGGCACGTGGTCACCGAGAACGCCCGTGTGCTGGAGACGGTGGCCACGCTGCGCGCTGCCGGGCCGCTCGCCATCGGACCGCTGCTGGACGCCTCGCACGCCTCGATGCGCGACGACTTCGAGATCAGCGTCCCCGAGCTCGACCTCGCCGTGGAGACCGCCCGCGAGAACGGCGCGATCGGGGCGCGGATGACCGGCGGCGGCTTCGGCGGCTCGGCGATCGCGCTCGCGCCCTCGGAGGCGATCGACCGCATCCGGGCGGCGGTCGCCGGCGCCTTCGCCGAGCACGGCCTCGGCCAGCCGGGGATGTTCACCGTGGTGCCCTCGGAGGGGGCGCGGCGGGATCGCTGAGCGCGGGGCCGAGCTCGGGCGCCGATGACCTCGGGCGACCAGGCTCTCGGGCGCCCGTGGCCTCAGGCGACCGTGGCCTCAGGCGACCGTGACCACGAAGCCGATCGCGAGCACGACCGCGACGAGCGCGGCGACGACGATGACGATGCGACCGGCCGAGAAATCCATGTGTCCACCCTAATCGCCCCTCGGCCTAATCGCCCCTCGGCCCGATCGCCCCTCGACACCCCGCCCCTCGGCGCGATCGAGCGACCGGCCCCGCCGTACGTCCGGCCCCGCCGAACGTCCAGCACCGCCGTACGTTCAGCCGGCGAGGGCCCGCTCGGCGGCCTCGACGACGTTCTTGATGAGCATCACCCGGGTCATCGGCCCGACCCCGCCCGGATTGGGCGAGAGCCAGCCGGCGACCTCGGCCACGGCCGGGTCGACGTCGCCGGCGAGCCGCGCCCGGCCGCTCTCCGTCGTGCCGACGCGGGTGACCCCCACGTCGAGCACCGCGGCACCGGGCTTGACCCAGTCGGCCCTGACGAGGTGCGGCACGCCCACGGCGGCGATGACGACATCCGCCCGGCGAACCTCGGCGGCGATGTCGGGCGTGCGCGAGTGGGTGAGCGTGACGGTCGCGTCGATGCCCTTGCGGGTCAGCAGCAGGCCGAGCGGCCGGCCGACGGTGAGCCCGCGGCCGATGACGGTGACGTGCTTGCCGGCGAGCGGCACCTCGTGGCGGGCCAGCAGCTCGACGATGCCGGCGGGCGTGCACGGCACCGGGGTGCGAAGCGGCCCGGCGACGCCGAGAACGAGCTCGCCGAGGTTCTGCGGGTGCAGGCCGTCGGCATCCTTGGCCGGGTCGATGGCGAGCAGCGCGGCGTGCTCGTCGAGGCCCGTCGGCAGGGGCAGCTGCACGAGGTAGCCGGTCACCGCCGGGTCGGCGTTGAGCCGGGCGATGGCCTCGAACAGCTGCTCGCTCGTGGCATCCGCCGGCAGATCGACCCGGATCGACTCGATGCCGACCTCCGCGCTGTCGCGATGCTTGCCGGTGACGTAGCTGTGCGAGCCGGGGTCGTCGCCGACGAGCAGCGTGCCGAGGCCGGGGGTCGACCCGCACTCCCGCAGCCGGGCGATGCGCCCGGCGAGCTCGGCCTTGATCGCCGACGCCGTGGCGAGACCGTCCAGTCTGATCGCGCCGCCCTGTGCAGCCTGAAGCGACATCTCACGTCCCAAGAATCGGTTGTGCAGGAGTTTTCGTGCGGTGGAGCTCCCCGTGGCATCCGTTGCGCAGAATCTCCTGCACAACCGATGGGGCGATGGGGGTCAGGACCAGGTGGTGGGCGAGGCGAGGCCCTCGTAGAGCGGGAATGCCTCGGCGAGGGTCGCCACCCGGGCGCGCAGCGCCGGGATGTCGGCATCCGGCTGCAGCGCGAGCGCGATCACGTCGGCGACCTCGGTGAACTCCGCGTCGCCGAAGCCGCGCGTCGCGAGCGCCGGAGTGCCGATGCGCACGCCCGAGGTGACCATCGGTGGGCGCGGGTCGTTCGGCACCGCGTTCTTGTTCACCGTGATGCCCACCTCGTGCAGGCGGTCCTCCGCCTCCTTGCCCGAGAACTGCGAGGTGCGCAGGTCGACGAGCACGAGGTGCACCTCGGTGCCGCCGGTCAGCACGTCGACGCCCGCGGCTCTCGCGTCCGGCTCGGTCAGCCGCGCGGCGAGGATCGCGGCGCCGCGCAGGGTGCGCTCCTGGCGCTCGCGGAACTCCGGCTCGCCGGCGAGCTTGAACGCCGTCGCCTTGGCCGCGATGACGTGCATGAGCGGGCCGCCCTGTTGGCCGGGGAACACGTTCGAGTTGATCCTCTTGGCGATCTCGGGGTCGTTCGTGAGGATGAACCCCGAGCGCGGGCCGCCGATGGTCTTGTGCACGGTCGAGGAGACGACGTGCGCGTGCGGCACCGGCGAGGGGTGCAGGCCGGCGGCGACGAGGCCCGCGAAGTGCGCCATGTCCACCCAGAGCACCGCGCCCACCTCGTCGGCGATCGCGCGGAACGCGGCGAAGTCGAGCTGACGCGGGTACGCCGACCAGCCGGCGATGAGCACCTGCGGCCTCACCTCGAGGGCCGTGGCGCGCACCTGCTCGAGGTCGATGCGCTCGGTCTCCGGGTCGAGACCGTAGGCGTGCGCCTCGTAGAGCTTGCCGGAGAAGTTCAGCTTCATTCCGTGGGTGAGGTGGCCGCCGTGCGCGAGCTCGAGGCCGAGGATCCGGTCGCCGGGCTTGGCGATCGCGGCGAGCACGGCGGCGTTGGCGGATGCCCCGGAGTGCGGCTGCACATTGGCGAAGCCGGCGCCGAACAGCGCCTTGGCGCGCTCGATCGCGAGCGTCTCGACGACGTCGACGTACTCGCATCCGCCGTAGTAGCGGCGGCCGGGGTAGCCCTCGGCGTACTTGTTGGTGAGCACCGATCCCTGCGCCTCGAGCACGGCGCGCGGCACGAAGTTCTCGCTCGCGATCATCTCGAGGGTGTTGCGCTGGCGGCTCAGCTCGAGGCCGAGCGCCTCGGCGACCTCGGGATCGACCTCGGCCAGCGGGGCGAGGAACTGGGACTGCACTGCGGCGGGAGCGGACACGCGCGCCTCCTGTCAGAACACGGAATCGGGATCCGCCCGGCCCAGGCGTACGGCCGGTGGCGAAGGAGGGGTGCCGCTTCCCGGTGGTCGCCCACCTGAACGCCAGTCGCGACGGGTCGAGTGTACCGGATCGGCGCCCGGCCGCCTCAGCACCCGGCCACCGGGATCGGCTGGGTGTGCCCGAGCTGGTGGCCTGCCGGGGCCCGGGGCGTGGCGAGCACGACCACCACGAGGCCGACCGCGTTCACGAGCACGAAGGCCCAGGGCAGGAAGGCCACACCGAAGCCGTCGAGCAGGATGCCGCCGACGAGCGCCCCGCCGCCGATGGAGATGTTGAACGCGCTCGTCTGGGCCCCCGCCGCGACGTCCCGGATGCGCGCCGAGGCGGCGTGCAGCATCCGGGACTGCAGGACGGCGGGGATGCCGCCCTGGGCGATGCTCCACAGCACGAACAGCACGAGGCTCGGTGCCGTGGCGCCGGCGGTGACGGCCAGTCCCGCGACGCTCAGAATCGACAGCACCGCCTGGCCGAGGAGGATGCCGCGCGGGAACCGGTCGGCGAGCATCCCGGTGAGCACGAGGCCGACGGCGCCGGCCGCGCCGTACACGAACAGCAGCACCGGGACGACGCCCGCCGAGAACGCGCCGGGCCCGAGCAGCCACGGCGTGACGTAGGTGTAGAACACGTTCTGGCCGAAGGCGAGCACGACGATGCAGGCGAACACGGCCAGCAGCGCCGGGATCGAGCGGTCACGGTGCAGCGGCAGCGCGATCTCGCCGGTGGCGAGCCGCACGCGATGGTCGACGGCGGGCAGCAGCACCGCGATGCCGACGGCGAGCACGACGATCGTCGCTCCCATGGCCAGGAAGCCGCGCTGCCAGCCGAGCGCGTGGCCGACGGCAGTGCCGATCGGCACGCCGAGCACGAAGGCGAGCGAGCCGCCGCCGTTCGTGATCGACACGGCGCGAGCGAGCTGGTGGCGGGGCACCAGGTGCGCCGCGTAGGCGCCCGAGACCGCCCAGAACACGCCGTGCGCCATGCCGGCGAGCACCCGGGCGACGAGGATGACGCCGTAGACCGGCACCGCCCAGATGACGACGTTGCACAGCGCGAACACGCCGAGCGCGACGACGAGCAGCCACTTGCGGCTGAAGCCGCGGGTGAGCAGCGCCAGCGGCGGGGCGGTGAGCGCGACGGCGATGGCGAAGGCCGTCGAGAACAGGCCGACGCGCGACTCGGAGACGCCGAGCGAGGTAGCGATGTCGGGCAGCAGGCCGGTGGGCAGGAACTCACTCGAGACGGCGAGGAAGTTCGCGGTGGCGAGCGTGATGAGCGGGGCGTACGGGAATCGAGCGGGCGCCGTCATGGTGCTTTCGGTGACTGGGGGATGGCGCGACGAACGGCCGCGGAGCACCGCGTGACGCGGCGCCGTGTTCAGGCTAGCGCCCGTGCGGGCGCCCTCGCTGACCTCGATACCCTGATATCCGTGACCGGCATGTCCTCGCACTGGATCCTGACGCTCGTGTGCGAGGACCGTCCGGGCATCGTGCACGCGATCAGCGGAGCGATCGTGCGCGCCGGCGGCAACATCACCGAGTCGCAGCAGTTCTCGAGCGCCGAGAGCGGCACGTTCTTCATGCGGCTGCAGGTGCAGACGGATGCCGCCCGTGCCGCCTTCGAGGCCGAGCTGCGGCCGGTGGCGTCCCGCTACGGCATGACGGTGAGCCTCGACGAGGTGGGCCGTCCGCTGCGCACGCTCGTGCTCGTCTCGACGGCGGGGCACTGTCTCAACGACCTGCTCTACCGGCAGCGGGCCGGCCAGCTCGCCATCGACGTGCCGCTCGTGCTGTCGAACCACGAGACGCTCGGCTCGCTCGCCGCGTTCTACGACGTGCCCTTCGAGCACCGCCCGATCGCGGACGCCGGCGACCGGGAGGCCTTCGAACGCCGGGTGCTCGAGGTGGTGGAGGCGGAGCGCGTCGAGCTCGTGGTGCTCGCCCGCTACATGCAGATCCTCTCCCCCGGGCTGTGCGCGGCGCTCGAGGGCCGGGCCATCAACATCCACCACTCGTTCCTGCCCGGCTTCAAGGGCGCGAACCCGTACCGGCAGGCGCACGCGCGCGGGGTGAAGCTCATCGGCGCCACGGCGCACTTCGTCACGAGCGACCTGGACGAGGGGCCGATCATCGAGCAGAACGTGGTGCGGGTGGACCACTCGCAGTCCTGGCAGCAGCTGCGCTCGATCGGTCAGGACGAGGAGAGCCGCACCCTGACCCAGGCGGTGAAGTGGTTCAGCGAGGACCGGGTGCTGCTCGACGGCGACCGGACCATCGTGTTCCGATGAGCACGCTGCTGGCCGGCGGCCGCAAGATCGACGCGGCGGGCGTCGTCGACGACTTCTGGGCGCTGCTGGAGGAGGGCACGATCCGGGCCACGGGCACGGGCGCCCGGCCGCCGGCCACGACGGTCGTCGAGCTCGACGGCGACTGGCTCGCCCCCGGGTTCATCGACCTGCACTGCCACGGCGGGGCGGGCGCCTGCTTCGAGCACGGCGCGGCCGCGATCGTGGCGGGGCTCGCACCGCACCGCGCGGCCGGCACCACCCGTTCGGTGGTGAGCCTGGTCACCGCCCGGCTGGCCGAGCTCGAGGCGTCCCTCGACGTCATCGCCGGGCTGAGCCGCGCCGAGCCGGGCATCCTCGGCGCCCACCTGGAGGGGCCGTTCCTGGCAGACGCGCGGCGCGGCGCCCACGACGCCACCGCCCTGCTCGCGCCCGATCCGGATGTCGCTGACCGGCTGATCGACGCGGCCCGCGGCGCCCTCGTGCAGGTGACCCTCGCCCCGGAGCTGCCCGGCGGCCTGGGGCTCGTCGCCCGGTTCGTCGAGGCCGGCGCCGCCGTGGCGGTGGGCCACACCGAGGCGGACTACGCCACGACACGGCAGGCCTTCGACCGCGGCGCCCGGCTGGTCACGCACGCCTTCAACGCCATGCCCGGCATCCACCACCGGGAGCCGGGCCCCGTCGTCGCGGCGTTCGACGACGAGCGGACGGCGCTCGAGCTGATACTCGACGGCCACCACGTGGACCCCGGGGTCGGCCGGATGGCGTTCGCGGCATCCGCCGGCCGCATCGCGCTCGTGACCGATGCCATGGCGGCCGCCGGTGCCGCCGACGGCGACTACCGGCTCGGCCCCCTCAACGTCGCGGTGCGCGACGGCATCGCGACGCTGCGCGGCACCGCGACGATCGCCGGCTCCACGCTCACCCAGGACGTCGCGCTGCGCACGGCGATCACCGCGGCCGGCGTCGATCCGGTCGCGGCGGTCGCCGCGCTCACGGCGGTGCCGGCCCGGGCGATCGGCCGCGACGACCTCGGCCTGCTCGCCCCCGGCCGGGCCGCGGACGCGGTGCGCCTCGACGCGACCTGGCGGGTGCGCGGAGTCTGGGCCGCCGGGACGGCGGTCGGCTGAGGCGACGGTACCGCGGCCGGTCAAGGTGCCGGCCGGACATCGTTTCGGACCGCGATGGTAGGGGCGAAGGCCGTTCGTTCGAGACCGCGGCGCAAACTCTGGATTACGAACGTGTTACAGAGTGCGATTTCGCCGTGTCGCCCGCATATCGTTGGATTCGACCAAGTTTGTAAACCTTACAAACATTGACATAGCCACTCGACACGGGAGACACCATGTTCGTCACCGCCCGGGGAAGAAGCCCCCTCTATATCGCGCTGCTCACGCTGCTAGCGCTCTTCGGAGCGCTGATTCCCGCCTCTGTCTCACACGCGGAGACCACCTACGACCTCGACACGTTGAAGGCGCGGGCGATCTACTTCCAGAAGAACGGCTACACGACCGACCTGAACCGCACGGTCGCCGAGATCGCAGAACAGTCGACCGCTGACGGAGCCACCTGGAGCAGCCTCGTGACCGCATGGGACGCGGCGAACACCTCGCTGACCATCAACGAGACGATCCCGACCGACCTGCCGACCTCCGGGCACGCCTTCGTGGTCCTCGGCTACGCCCTGGCCTCTGACGGCTCGATGCAGAGCATCATGCTCCAGCGCCTCCAGGTCGCACTCGCCGCCGCGACCGCCTACCCGGACTCGACGATCCTCGTCGCCGGCGGCGCGGAGAAGAACGGCTACACCGAGGGCGAGGTCATGCACGACTGGCTCGTCGAGCAGGGCGTCGATGAGGACCGCATCCTCACCGAGACCGAGTCGAGCAACACCCAGCAGAACGCGGCCAACTCGATCGACATCCTCTACGCGCAGGACGACATCACGAGCTTCACGCTCATCTCCAGCTCCTCCCACATCCGCCGCGCCACCGTGCTGTTCACCGCCGCGAGCCTCGACTACGCCAACACCAACAGCGTCGACTACATCGAGCCGGTCGAGAACGCAGCCGTCGACACCGACAGCTACGCCTACTACGACGCCCCCAGCAGCTCGGAGAACTCCACGATCTGCTCCAACGTCGCCAGCCTCTTCGGCGTCTCATCGAAGTACAGCGCACTGTCCTCCTCGGCCCCCACGCTCTCCCAGCTGACAAGCCTCGAGGTGACGGCCCCCACGACCACGAGCTACGTCCTCGGCGACAGCTTCGACAGCACCGGGCTCGCAGTCACCGCAATCTACGACGACGGCGACTACAGCCAGGACGTCACCGACGACGCGGTCCTCACCGGCTTCGACTCCACCACCACCGGCGAACAGACCATCACCGTCAGCTACACCGAACCCGAAAACAACATCACCGCCACCACCACCTTCACCATCACCGTTGGCAGCAGGTACGACCTCGACACGTTGAAGGCGCGGGCGATCTACTTCCAGAAGAACGGCTACACGACCGACCTGAACCGCACGGTCGCCGAGATCGCAGAACAGTCGACCGCTGACGGAGCCACCTGGAGCAGCCTCGTGACCGCATGGGACGCGGCGAACACCTCGCTGACCATCAACGAGACGATCCCGACCGACCTGCCGACCTCCGGGCACGCCTTCGTGGTCCTCGGCTACGCCCTGGCCTCTGACGGCTCGATGCAGAGCATCATGCTCCAGCGCCTCCAGGTCGCACTCGCCGCCGCGACCGCCTACCCGGACTCGACGATCCTCGTCGCCGGCGGCGCGGAGAAGAACGGCTACACCGAGGGCGAGGTCATGCACGACTGGCTCGTCGAGCAGGGCGTCGATGAGGACCGCATCCTCACCGAGACCGAGTCGAGCAACACCCAGCAGAACGCGGCCAACTCGATCGACATCCTCTACGCGCAGGACGACATCACGAGCTTCACGCTCATCTCCAGCTCCTCCCACATCCGCCGCGCCACCGTGCTGTTCACCGCCGCGAGCCTCGACTACGCCAACACCAACAGCGTCGACTACATCGAGCCGGTCGAGAACGCAGCCGTCGACACCGACAGCTACGCCTACTACGACGCCCCCAGCAGCTCGGAGAACTCCACGATCTGCTCCAACGTCGCCAGCCTCTTCGGCGTCTCATCGAAGTACAGCGCACTGTCCTCCTCGGCCCCCACGCTCTCCCAGCTGACAAGCCTCGAGGTGACGGCCCCCACGACCACGAGCTACGTCCTCGGCGACAGCTTCGACAGCACCGGGCTCGCAGTCACCGCAATCTACGACGACGGCGACTACAGCCAGGACGTCACCGACGACGCGGTCCTCACCGGCTTCGACTCCACCACCACCGGCGAACAGACCATCACCGTCAGCTACACCGAACCCGAAAACAACATCACCGCCACCACCACCTTCACCATCACCGTGACCGATGACAGCACCGGCGACACGGACACGGGCGACACCGGTGACACGGACACGGGCGACACGGGCACCGGCGACACGGGCACCGGCGACACGGGCACCGGCGACACGGACACCGGCGACACGGACACCTCGACAACGCTCAGCGCCTCGAGCGTCACCGCCAGCGTGGGGTCGGTCCGCTACGGCAGGACCCCGTCGCTGACGGTCACGGTGACCTCCAGCGGCACGGCGACGCCCACCGGAACGGTCACCGTCTCGGTGGACGGCACCGCCTACGCCACGCAGGCGCTCTCGGCGGGCGCAGCCGCCATCGCGCTCTCCAACCGGCTGAGCGTGGGCACGCACGCGATCACGGTCGCCTATTCCGGCGACAGCGCGACCGCGAGCTCGACGGGCACCACCACCGTGAAGATCACCAAGGCGACGACCAGCACCACGGTCAAACTCTCTGCGAGCAAGGCCCACGTGAAGTCGACCCGGCTCAAGGCGACGATCAAGGTGAAGGTCCCGAGCACCACGGTGCATGCCAAGGGCAAGGTCCGGATCTACATCGACGGCAAGCTCGTCAAGACGGTGGCGATCAAGTACTACTCGTCGAACGGCAAGATCACCGTGACCCTGCCGAAGTTCACGAGCACCGGCAAGCACAAGGTCGTGGCCAAGTTCGTCACGACCACGAACCTCGCGGCGAGCACGAGCCCGACGAAGAAGGTGAAGGTCAAGAAGTAGTTCCCCCACTGTGGCCCGCCCGGCGACGCCGGGCGGGCCACAGCCGTCTGCCAGCATGTGGGCTCGGCGACGATGGAGCGCGAGAACCGTTTCGAGACGCCCGCGACAAACACGAGCAACCCCCGCGGCCGATAACGATGGGAGCCCCCGAAGAAGTTAGAGGCGCTCCCAGGGGAATCGGCCGGCCCAGGCATCCCGGTAGTAGTCGGCATATCGCAGCCGAGACGCCGCCGCCTCATCGAGGATGACGCTCACGTGAGGGTGAAGCTGCACCACCGAGCCGGGTGTGGAGGCCGAGACCGGACCCTCGAGGGCGGCCGCGACCGCGGTCGCCTTGGCCTCGCCGTAAGCCAGCAGCACCAGGTGCCGGGCACGCAGGATCGTGCCGAGGCCCTGGGTCAGGCAATGCCGCGGAACCTCATCGATCGAGTCGAAGAAACGCGAGTTGTCGCTCCGGGTCTTCCGGGTGAGGGTCTTGACCCGGGTCAACGAGGCGAGCGAGGAACCGGGCTCGTTGAAACCGATGTGCCCGGTCGCCCCGATGCCGAGGACCTGCAGATCCACGCCGCCGGCCAGCACCAGCGCCGCCTCATAGCGTTCACCGGCGCTCTCAAGAGCTCCGGCGTCGTCGCCGGGCACCCGCACCAGCTCGGGGGTGAGGCCGAGCGGCTCCACCACCTCGCGGCTGATCACGGATCGATAGCTCTGCGGGTGCTCGGACGGCAACCCGACATACTCGTCGAGAGCGAATCCGCGCACAGCCGACAGGTCCAGTCGCAGTTCGCGCAGTGCCGCCCAGATCGTCAGCGGCGTCGAACCGGTGGCGAGGCCCAGAACGGTGTCAGCCTTGCGACACACCTGGTCGGCGATCGCCTCCGCGGCGAGCCGGCCCCCCGACTCCGCCGAGTCGACGATGACTACCTCTGCCACCCGGTTCCTCCCAGGTACGCGGCGCCGAGCGCCGCGACCGGCACCTCCGACTCGAGAACAACGACCCGTTCCTGCAGCCGGAGGGAGTCGATGAAGGAGGATTCCGAGTTCCATTCGGCGAAGCGCCGACGCACCGGCTCGATGAGTCGCGGTCCGAGGCGGCTGAGGCCACCGCCGATCACGACGGTCTGCATGTCGAGGGTCAGCACGAGGATGCGGACGGCGTCCGCGACGCCGTTCACGAGACTGGTCGCGATCCGCAGCGCCGGCTCGTCACCGCGGTCTGCGGCGTCGAAGAGCCCGATCGTCGCACTCGGCTCGGAGGAACCCCACTGTCGGGCGATCGCCGATCCCGAGGCGACCATCTCCAGGTCGGCCGGTTGTCCGGTCTCGTCGACCCCACCGGCGCGGTCGATGATGATGTGACCGATCTCGCCGGCGGTGCCGAAGGCGCCGCGCCAGACCTCCCCCGCGAGCACGATGCCGGCTGCGAGCCCGGTGCCCAGGTTGAGATAGCCGAGGGAATGGATCGCGCTGCCGCCGAGATGGTGATAGGCCCCGACCGCGGCGGCGTTCACGTCGTTCTCGACGCGGATCGGTGCGGGGGTGATGTCGCCCAGGTGGGCGGCCAGCTCCAGTCGCGATACCCCGAGGTTGCGGGCATGCGACACCACCCCCGTTGCGGAGTCGACGGCACCGGGGATGCCGATCCCGATCGAGGCGAACTGCTCGACCGGCACCCCCGACTGCTCCGACATCGCCAGGATGGCGGCACGAGCACTGCCGATGACTCCTGCGGCGCCGGCGCAGGTCACCAGACGTGCACGTGCCGAGATGCTGCCGTCGACGTCGACGACGACCGCCTCGGTCTTGCTGCCGCCGATGTCTATTCCGATTCTCACAACGCTCTCCTATTTCCACCGATCCCGCGGAGCTCGCGGTCCGGTCGTGCCCCCCGAACGAATGCTGACGCGGCCGCTCAGGAGACCCCGAGACAGGAGGCCAGGACGATAGCGGCCGCCCCCCGCATGACGATGTCGTCGCCGAGCATGCTCAGGCGCACCGTCAGCTGGCCGTGGAACTCGGCACTGGTGCGCTTGCGCAGCGTCATCTCGGTCGCTCGCAGGAAACTGCCCCCCAGCAACGCTACCGGGCCGCTCAGCACGATCTCCGCGAGGTTGAGCGCGCCGACGATCGGCGCCAGGGCGATGCCCAGCCGTCCGCCCGCCTTCCGGAGCACCGCTGAGGCCTCGGCCGTCGACGCGTCGGCGAGTGCCGCCTCGAGCCGCGGCGCGGCGACCCACGCCTCGAGGCAGCCGTGCTTGCCGCAGGCGCACGCCGGGCCGCCGTCGGTGCCCACCACCACGTGGCCGATCTCCCCGGCGGCGAAACGACTGCCGTGCACGGTCGAGCCGTCGACGACCAGGCCCGCGCCGACACCGTGGCCGACCTTGACCAGGAGCATGTCGCTCTGACCCGAGCCGAAGCTGTGCTCGGCGAGCGTCGCCACGTTCGCGTCGTTCGCGACGATCACCGGAACCTGGAAGCGCTCCTCGATCGTGCGCTGGAGCGGCTCATCCATCCATCCGAGGTTGGGGGCCGAGAGCACGACGCCGTCGAGGTCCACGATGCCGGGCGAGCCGATGCCGATGCCGAGGATCGGCAGCGTCGCGCTGGCGATGAGCTCCGCGATCAAGGCCATCACCAGTTCGGTGACCTTCGCCCCGGTGGCGGCCTCGAGCGGCACCTCCCGGCGTTCGACGAGTCGCCCGTCGATATCCAGCACGCTGCCGCGGAACGAGTCGTGCGGCGAGAGGTCGATGCCGATGATCTGGAACGCCGAACGGCTGATCTCGAGCATGGTCGCCGGCTTGCCCGGCCTGGCCTCTTCCCTCTGCCCGGTCTCGATCACCAGGCTCTCGCCGATGAGCTCGGCGACCAGGTCGGAGATCGTCACCCGAGTCAACCCGGTCTGGCGAGCGATGTCGGCGCGGGAGAGTGAGTGCTCTCGGTAGAGCGTCTGCAGCACAAGGGCACGGTTGTGCCCGCGCGCGTCCTCGGGCAGAACCTTGAACTGGGGGCGCAGCGCCCGGCCCATCAGACGACCGTGCCGGCCCGCCGCGCCCGATCGGCCCTGGATCTCGAAGGAGGTCACTTGACGCTCCCCGCGGTGAGCCCGCCGACGAGCCGTTTCTCGATGAGCAGGAAGAGGACGACGACGGGGACGATGGCGATGATGGAGACTCCGAACACGTAGTGCCAACTGGTGGCGTACTGGCCGACGAACTTGGTCAGAGCGACCGAGAGCGGCTGGTTGCCGGCGCTGGAGAGGATCACGAGCGAAGCCGCGAACTCGTTCCAGCAGGCCACAAAGGTGAAGACCACCGCGGTGACCAGCCCGGGCCAGACCAGGGGAAGGTTGATCCGCCACAGCACGCTGAGCACGCCCGCGCCGTCGATCTGCGCCGCCTCATCGATCTCTCGCGGCACCGCGGCGAAGAAGCTGTGCAGGATCCACACCGCGAAGGACAGGTTGAACGCCGCGTTCACGAGGATCATCGCGGTCCAGGTGTTGTTCAGCCCGAACGACTGGAACTCACGGAACAGGCCGGAGGTGAGCAGCGCCGGGGGAAGCATCTGGGTCACGATCACGATGAAGAGAAACGCGATCCGGCCGGGGAAGCGGAACCGTGCGGTGTAGTACGCCGCCGGCACCGCCGCAAGCAGGACGAGCGCGGTCGCGCATCCGGCGATCACGATCGTCGAGATCAGGTTCTGTGCCAGGGGCGTCTCCGGGGTCGACCACATCGCGATGTAGTTGTCCAAGTGCCACTCCTCCGGCCAGAAGACCGGCGGCACCTTGAGGATCGCACTCTTCGATTTCAACGAGCTGATCAACATGAGCCCGTACGGGGCCACGAAGATCGCGACGACGAGCAGGCCGACGAGCATCCTCACCACCACGCGGGAGACGGGGATCTGATCGGCGGTGTAGCGGCGGCGGCGCGGTCGTTCCGGGGCCAGGGACTGCGAAGTCATGTCAATCCTCCCGCGTCGGCTTGACGACCCACAGATACACCGCGACGATCACGAGCACGATCGCGAAGCCGACGACGCTCAGTGCGCTGGCGACGTCGAGTCTGTGCTCGGTCTGAATGTACTTGAAAATGAGGGTCATGATCGTATCGGCGCCGTATCCCGGGATGGAGCCGGTCATGACCTTCAGGATCGGCAGCGAATTGAAGACGTTGATGATGTTGACCAGGGTCGCGATGGCCAGTGCGGGCCGCAGCTGTGGCAGCACGATGTGCAGGTAGCTGCGCGCCGCGCCGGCCCCGTCCATCCGAGCGGCCTCCATGACCTCCGCCGGGATCGTCTGCAGACCCGCCAGGATCGTGTAGGTGGTGAACGGCAGCGAGACGAACACCGCGACCGCGACCGCCCACGAGAACGCCGGCACGACGCTTTTGGTCCAGCCGATCGGCGAGTCGATGACGCCGAGATCGACCAGCAGCTCGTTGATGACGCCGTAGTAGGGATCCAGCCCGTAGTAGACGACGAGCGTGGTCATCACCACCGAGGACGCCCAGGGGATTATCACAGCGGCTCGTACGAGCTGCCGCCCCGGGAAGGCCTTGTTGAGCAGCTGAGCCAGCGCGAGCGAGAGCAGCACGGTGAGTGCGACCACGATGACGACCCAGAACAGCGTCCGCAGCACGACGCCGCCGAAGGAGTCGAAACGGAACAGCGTGAGGTAGTTCTCCAGGCCCACGCCGCCCCGGTCGATGCCCGATTGACTGATGTCCCGGGTGGAGTTGTAGATCATCAGGCCGGCGGGGTAGGCCACCACCACCGCGATGAGCACGAGCGCCGGACCGATCCAGGGCAGCGCGGACAGGATGTCCCGCCCGCGCCGCCCCCGGGAAGATCTGCCGACTCGCGACCCGGTCGCCGTGTTGCCCGCTCCGTGGGGGCGCCTGGTCGCCCCCACGGAGATCAGTTCCCGAGCCATGAGCCGCATTCCTCCCGTGCCGTCGATTCCCAGCAGGTCGACCGGATCAGCTCTCGTCGACCTTGGCCTGGATATCGGCGAGGACATCCGCCGGATCCTCGCCCTGGGCGATCTCGCCGATCAGGCTCTGGATCGCCGCGGTAGCGGCATCCCACTTGGCGTTCGTGCTCGGGTAGAAGACCGCATCGGGCAGTGCCGCCAGGAACGGTGCGAGGTCGGCGTTGTCAGCCATCGCCTCTCCACCGGAGATGGTCGTCGGCAGGAAGCCCTCGGTCTCGACCCAGTTGACGTAGGTGTCAGTGGAGTAGAAGTAGTCGAAGAACTTCGTGATCGCCTCCTGCTTGTCGCCGTCGTTCTTGAAGGCCATCAGGTGGTCAGCGACGCCGAGGGTGAACGAGGAGCCGTCCTCGGTCGGGATCGACGCGAGCGAGTAGTTCAGATCGGGGTTGTCGGAGGCAATCTGGGCGACGGTCGGCGGCAGCGCCTCGATCATGCCGATCTTGCCCTGGATGAACACATCGATGAGGCCGGTGCGGTCGGTGGAGCCGGCGTCCGGCTCGGTCACGCCGGCGTCGATCATCTTCTGCATGAAGGTGGCCGCCTCCAGGTTCTCCTCGGTGTCGATCGTGATCTCGTCGGCATCGCCGTAGCCGCCGCCACCGCCGTAGAACCAGATCGCGGTCTCGGCCTGGGCCTCCTCGGAACCGAGCGGCATGCCGTAACCGTAGATGTCGTCGCCGAGGGCCGAGATCGCCTCGGCGTCGCTGAGCAGCTCGTCCCAGGTCGTGGGCGCCTCGGTGAGGCCGGCCTGGGCGAACAGGTCCTCGTTGATGAACAGCGTCCGCGCCGAGGCGATCAGCGGGAGGCCGTACTGCACGCCGTCGACGGAGGCGTTGTCCACGAACGACGACTGGAAGTCGGCGAGGGTGTCGGCCGACACGACGTCCTCCACGGGGTAGAGAAGGTCATCGGCGACGAAGCCGGTGAAAGGGCCGCCGTTGTAGATGTCGGGCGCCTCGCCGGCCTGCACCTCGGTGGTGACGACGTCGGTGAGGTCGTCCCACGACTGCACCTCGAGGTTGACGGTGATGTCGGGGTTCTCGTCCTCGAAGCCGGAGATCACATCCTCCCAAAGCCCCTTGGTGTTGTCCGAGTAGATCGGCACAAGGAGGCTCAGAGTGGTGGCGTCGTCGGAGCTGCTGGTGGAGTTGCTGAACCCGCAGGCGCTGAGACCGAGAGACAGTGCTGCTGTGGTGGCGATGATCGCCCCGAAGCGAAGGGGGGTACTCATTGGTTTCCTAACTGGTCGATTTATCCGGAAGCGCGTCACGTTCCGGGTATTGCGCCAGCGCCTCCCGTCTCGACGGATCGAGGGAGTGCCGGGACTACCGCCGTAGCCGAACCAGGTGGCCGGACCGAAGCCATTAGTTAGTGAACCTTACTGACCCCCTCGCTGTCCATCTTCGTAAGGGTGCTTTACAAAAACGTAACATCGCGGGCATCGCGGGGCCGCCGAGCACGATCGCCGGGCGCTCTCTCAGCGCCGCGGCGCGTCCTCGCTGCGGGTCTGGTCGGCCGCGGCGAGCACCACCTCGCGCAGCGAGGCGGTCTCGACGAAGCGCGCCCGCTGCCAGTCCGCCCCCGAGCCGCGTGCCAGGATCTCGGCGAGGCCGCGCGTCACGAGCTCCTCGTCGCCCGAGCGGGCCAGGGCGGCGGCGACGGCCTCGCCGAGCGCGCCGACGACCTCGGCGGCGGGAGCGGGCGCCCCGGTGAGCGGATGCACGAGCACCGAGCGCAGCCCCTCGGTGGCCGCCTGCCAGCTCGCCAGCCGCAGGGCGAGCGCGGGCACCGCGGGCGCGGGACGGCCGGACGCCGCGTCCGTCGCCGCGACGTCGACGAGGCCGCGCACCACGGCGGCGATCACGGCGGCATCGGCCGAGGCCAGGCAGACGTCGGCGACCCGCACCTCCACCGTCGGCTGGGAGCGCGACAGCCGCGCGTCGAAGTAGAACATCCCCCGGTCGAGCAGCACGCCGGTGCCGAGCGCGTCCCGCTCGAGCCGGTCCAGGGTCGCGATGTCGCCGAGCACCTCGAGCGGGCCGGATGATGGCCACGCCCCCCAGGCGATGCGCCGGAAGCTCTGCAGCCCGGTGTCCTCGCCGCCCTCGAACGGCGAGTTGGCGGTGAGGGCGACGAGCACCGGCAGCCAGACCCGGATGCGGTCGAGCACGGCGACGCCCTCGGCGCGGGAGTCGATGGCGACGTGCACGTGCATGCCGCAGGTGAGCGTGCGGGCGGTGACCCGGCGGTAGCGGCGCAGCATCTCCCCGTAGCGCGGCCGGGGCGCCGTGTGCGTCGTCCAGGCCAGCGGCGAGGTGCCGAGGGCGACCGCGCGGGCGCCGCCGGCGCGGGCCGCGTCGTCGACGCGCCGTCGTCCGTGCGCGATCGCCGCGTGCAGCTCGTCGATGCGTCGGAACGGCCGCGTCGCCGTCTCGATCATCTCCTGCTGCAGCTCGAACTGCAGCGGGGCGTCCTCGTCCTCGGCGGCGAGCTCGGTGAGCGCGACGGCCGCGGCGGACGGCGCGCCGGTGCCGGGATCGACGAGCAGGAACTCCTCCTCGACGCCGACGGTCCGCATGCCCTCCAGTATGGGCGGCCCGGCCGGACTCCGGGGCGGCGGGCCCGGGGCCGGGCTCAGCGTCCGTCGTCGCCGCGTCGGACGCGGCGGGCGAGCGCGGCGACGAGCAGGCCGCCGGCGAGCATCCCGACGCTCGAGCCTGCGAGCACGGCGAGGGTCGCCTCGGCGCGCAACCGGGGCTCCTCGGCGAAGGCGAGCTCGGCCAGCAGCAGCGAGACGGTGAAGCCGACGCCACCGAGCGCGCCGACGGCGAGGAGCTCGAGGACCGACACCCGGGGACGCAGCCGGCGCTGCTGCACGGCGGCGCCGAGCCAGGCCCCCGCCGAGATGCCGAGCAGCTTGCCGATCGGCAGCGCCAGCAGGATCGCCCAGAACGGCGCCGAGAGCCCGCCGAGCCCGACCGCGGGGATGGCGACCATCGCCGCCGAGAGCGCGTAGAGCGGCAGCACGCCGCCGTTCACCCAGGGCTCGAGCGCGTGCCGCAGCCGGGCCGCACCGCGCCGCGGCAGCACGAGCCCCACGGCGACCCCGGCGATCGTGGCGTGCACGCCCGAGTCGTGCACGAGGTACCAGACGACCAGAGCGAGCACCGCCGTCACCGGCTGCAGCCACGGCTCGGGCACCCGGGACAGCACGCCGACGCCGAGCAGGCAGAGCGCGGCGAGCACCAGATCGACGACGTCGACCCGATCGGTGAACAGCACGGCGATGACGAGGATCGCGATGAGGTCGTCGAGCACGGCGAGGGCGAGCACGAAGGCGCGGATGCCCGCGGGCAGGCCGCGGCCGAGCAGGGCGAGGACGCCGAGGGCGAACGCCACGTCGGTGGCCGTGGGGATGGGCCATCCGCTGGCCTCGCCGGAGCCGGCGGCGAGCGCCAGGTAGAGCAGCGCGGGCACGAGCACGCCGCAGCCGGCCGCGATGGCCGGCCGCAGGGCGCGGGCGGGACTGCTCAGCTCGCCGAGGCGCAGCTCGTGCCCGAGCTCGATCGCGGCGACGAGGAAGAACACCGCCAGCAGGCCGTCGCTGATCCACTGCGCCGTGCTGAGCTCGAGGCTCTCGGGGCCCCAGCGGGCGTCGCGCGCCGCGAGCGCCGCGGCGGCCAGCGGCGAGTTCGCGAGCGCGAGGCCGATCGCCGCGGCGGCGAGCAGCAGCGTCGCGGCGAGGCGCTCGGAGCGCAGCGACGGCCGAGACCACGGCGGGCAGAAGCGGGGCGGGCGCATCGCCTCGACCATACCGAGGCGATCGGCTCGGCGAATTCTCAGGATTTCTGTGGCCGGCGGGGTGCGCTGTCTGGGAAGCTGGATGCCCCGCCCGGTCCGTGCCGCCCGGTCCGTGCCGCCCGATCAGTGCCGCTCGATCCGTGCCGACCATTCCGTGCCGACCGAAGGATGCCCATCATGCCCCGCCCCGCTCCCCTGCGATCCGCCGCCGTCGCGTTCGGCGCGCTCTCGCTCGCCGGCAGCCTCGCCGGCTGCGCCACCGCCGTCGTCGGCTCGGACGACGGGGACGACAGCGCGACCGGCACGGCGACCTCCACCGACAGCACGACCGGCACCGAGAGCACGACCGGCACCGAGAGCACCGGCAGCGCCGACTACGCCGACGGCGAGTACACGGCATCCGGCAGCTACCAGTCCCCCGGCGGCACCGAGACGATCACCGTCGACCTCACCCTGGAGGACGGCGTCGTCACCGCCGTGACCGTCACCGGCGACCCCTCGGGGCACGACGCCGAGGAGTACCAGCAGCAGTTCGAGGACAGCATCGCCGATCTCGTCGTCGGCAAGAGCCTCGACGACATCGAGGTGTCCAAGGTCGCCGGCTCCTCGCTCACGAGCACGGGCTTCAATGCCGCCGTCGACGACATCAAGAGCCAGGCCGCTGCCTGAGCCCGGGGCCCCCGAGCCGTTCGCCTGGCGATTCGAGGCGATCGGCACCGCCTGGCAGATCGACACGGCCGCGCCGCTGACGGATGCCGTGCGCGCCGCCGTGCGCGCGCGCGTCGAGCGCTTCGACCGAGCCTGGTCGCGGTTCCGGGAGGATTCCCTCGTCACCCGGATCGCCCGCGAGCCCGGCGAGCACCGGCTGCCGGATGACGCGGGGCCGCTGCTGGCGCTCTACCGGGTTCTCTACGAGGCCAGCGACGGCGCGCTGAACCCGCTGGTCGGGCGCTCGCTCGAGGCCCTCGGCTACGACGGCCGCTACAGCCTGCGGCCGCGCGGGCGGGCGGTGCCGGCACCGCGCTGGGAGGACGCCATCGCCTGGGACGGCGAGCGGCTCACCACGGCACGCCCGGTGCTGCTCGACGTCGGCGCGGCCGGCAAGGGCCACCTCGTCGACATCGTGCTCGACGTGCTCGCCGGGCACGGGGTGACCGAGGCGGTCGTGGACGCGAGCGGTGACATCCGCCGACGCGCGCCGGCGGGCAGCATCCGGGTCGCCCTCGAGCATCCCGGCGACGCGCGACGCGCCATCGGCGTCATCGAGCTCGGCGATGAGGCGATCTGCGCCTCGGCGACGAACCGCCGCCGCTGGGGCGCCGGCCTGCACCACGTGCTCGACGCGACGACGGGCCTGCCGACCCGGCGGGTGCTGGCGAGCTGGGCGATCGCGCCGACGGCGCTCGTCGCCGACGGTGTCGCGACGGCGCTGTTCTTCGTCGAGCCGGAGCGGCTGGAGGCGCTGCAGCCGTTCCAGTGGGTGCGGGTGCTCGCCGACGGCCGACTGGAGCACTCCCCGGCCCTGCGAGGAGAGTTGTTCGCATGAGGATCCTCGACGCCGTCACCGGCAGGGTGACCATGTACCGGCTGGTCGCGATCGTGCTCGGCGCCATCGCCCTCACCGCCATCGCGCTCGCCACGGCCGGCCAGCTCGCCTACGGCTGGCTGCAGCTGCTGGTGAGCCTCGCCGTGCTGCTGGCGGCCACCGTCGCCGCGAGCACTCTGGCGGCGCTGCCGTTCCGGGTGCGGCCGCAGCTCGACTCGGCGCTCGTCACGGCGCTGCTGCTGTTCTTCCTGCTGCCGCCGCCGCGCTTCGAGGGCGTCGCCGAGCTCGGCGTGCTCGCGCTCGCGGGCGGCGTGGCCGGCGCCTCCAAGTTCCTCATCGCCTGGCGGGGCCGGCACCTGCTCAACCCGGCGGCGGCGGGCGCCGTCGCCGTCACCGCGACCGGGCTCAGCTACAGCGGCTGGTGGGTGGCGACCCCGCCGCTGTTCCCGATCGTGCTCGTCGGCGCCCTGGTGGTGCTGTTGCGGGTGCGGCGACTGCCGCTCGCAGTGCTCTTCGTCGCGGTCGCGACCGCGATCGAGCTCGCGCGCTACCTGCCGACGACGACGCCGGCGGATGCCGCGGCGACGATCTTCCTGTCGCTGCCGACGGTGTTCCTGGCGGGCTTCATGCTCAGCGAGCCGCTCACGCTGCCGCCACTGCGCTGGCAGCGCGCCCTCGTCGGCGCGGTCGTCGCCGTGCTGTTCGCCGTGCCGTTCCACCTCGGCCCGGTGGACGGGAGCCCGCAGCTGGCGATCCTGGCGGGCAACGTGATCGGCTTCGCGTTCGGACAGCGGCGCGGCATCCGGCTGGAGCTGCTCGACCAGCGCGAGCTCGCCCCCGGCACCCGGGAGATCGCGCTGCGACCGCTACGACCGCTGCGCTTCCGCCCCGGGCAGTACCTGGAGCTCGACCTGCCGCACCGCGGTGCCGACCTGCGCGGCCGCCGCCGGCTGTTCTCGATCTCCTCGGCAGCGGCCGACGGCACGATCACGATCGCCATGAGCCACCGCGAGCCGCTCTCGAGCTTCAAGCGGGCGCTGTTCGCGCTCACCCCGGGCAGCCGACTGAGCGCGACGGGCGTCGCCGGCGACTTCACGCTGCCCGAGCGCGGCAGGCTGCTGCTCGTGGCCGGCGGCATCGGCATCACGCCCTTCGCCGCGCAACTGGGCACCGCGCAACTGGGCGCCGCGCAGCTGGGCACCGGCCGGCATCCGCTCACGACCGTCGTCTACGCCACGAGTGCCGCCGGGCCACCGTACCGCGAGGTGCTCGAGGCGAGCGGGGCGCGCGTGGTGCTGTTCGCGCCGACGGAGCCGGAGCGGATGCCGGCGGGCTGGAGCTACGCGGGCCCGGGCCGGCTCTCGGCGGAGCGCATCCTCGCCGCGGTGCCGGATGCCGGGCAGTATCGCGCCTTCGTGGCCGGGCCGCCGGGCTTCGTGGCCGAGCTGCGCCGGCAGCTGCGCCGCGCCGGCGTGCGCCGGGTGACGACCGACGCCTTCACCGGCTACTGAGCGGGAACAACCCTTAGCACTCTTGCGTTGAGAGTGCTAGCATCAACGTTGAGTCGATGCGACTCAACCCATGGCCCGATCAGAGAGTAAGGAGCACATCATGGCTGTTCTCTTCGACCCGTTCCGCGACTTCGACCGGCTCGCCGGCAACCTCCTGGACTCGCGCCAGGGACCGCGTCTGATGCCGATTGACCTGTACCGCGACGGCGACACCTACCTGCTCAGCGCCGACATGCCCGGCGTCGACCCCGGCTCGATCGACATCGACGTCGACGGCCAGCTGCTCACGGTGCGCGCCGAGCGCACCACGGGTGCCGGCGACGGCGCGAAGTGGATCACGAAGGAGCGCCCGAGCGGCTCGTACCACCGCCAGTTCACCCTCGGCGACGGCGTGGACGGCTCCCGCATCAGCGCGCGCTACGACAACGGCGTGCTCTCCATCGTCATCCCGGTGAGCGAGCGCGCGAAGCCGCGCAAGGTCTCCGTCGCCGCCGGGACGCCGGCCGAGGCGAGCGCGACCATCGAGGCCGGCACGGCCTCGGCCTGAGCAGCGCAGGCCGGCACGGCCTGCAGGCCGACGACAGCAAGGACGGCGGAGGGGGCCGGACCACCCGGACCGGCCCCCTCCGCCGTGCGCTCAGCCGAGCCGAGCCGCCAGGTTCTTCTCGAGGGTGTCGAGGAACTCCTCGGTGGTCTGCCAGGGCTGGTCCGGACCGACGAGCAGCGCGAGGTCCTTCGTCATGGCGCCGGACTCGACGGTGGTGACGACGACGTCCTCGAGGGTCTCGGCGAAGGCGATGAGCGCCTCGTTGCCGTCGAGCTTGCCGCGGTGGATGAGGCCGCGCGTCCAGGCGTAGATCGAGGCGATCGGGTTGGTCGAGGTGGGCTTGCCGGCCTGGTGCTGACGGTAGTGCCGGGTGACGGTGCCGTGCGCGGCCTCGGCCTCGACGATCTTGCCGTCGGGGGTGGTGAGCACCGAGGTCATCAGGCCGAGCGAGCCGAAGCCCTGGGCGACGGTGTCGGACTGCACGTCGCCGTCGTAGTTCTTACAGGCCCAGATGTAGCCGCCCTCCCACTTGAGCGAGCTCGCGACCATGTCGTCGATGAGCCGGTGCTCGTAGGTGAGCCCGGCGGCCTGGAACTGCGCGGCGAACTCGGCGTCGAACACCTCCTGGAACAGGTCCTTGAACCGGCCGTCGTAGGCCTTGAGGATCGTGTTCTTCGTGGAGAGGTAGACCGGGTAGTTGCGGGCGAGGCCGTAGTTGAACGAGGCGCGCGCGAAGTCGCGGATCGAGGCATCCTGGTTGTACATCGCCATCGCGACGCCGCCGTCGGGGGCCTGGTACACCTCGAAGCTCTGCGGCTCGCCGCCGTCCGCCGGCTGGAAGCTCAGCGTGAGCGTGCCGGCGCCGGCGAAGACGAAGTCGGTGGCGCGGTACTGGTCGCCGAAGGCATGGCGGCCGACGATGATCGGCTTGTTCCAGCCGGGCACGAGCCGCGGGATGTTCGAGATGATGATCGGCTCGCGGAAGATCACGCCGCCGAGGATGTTGCGGATGGTGCCGTTCGGGCTCTTCCACATCTTCTTCAGGCCGAACTCCGCCACCCGCGCCTCGTCGGGCGTGATCGTCGCGCACTTGACGCCGACGCCGTGCCGCTGGATCGCCGTGGCCGCGTCGATCGTGACCTGGTCGTCCGTCGCGTCCCGGTTCTCGATGCTGAGGTCGTAGTACTCCAGCGGCAGATCGAGGTAGGGGTGGATGAGGGTGTCCTTGATCTTCTGCCAGATGATCCGGGTCATCTCGTCGCCGTCGAGCTCGACGACCGTTCCCTCGACAGCGATCTTGGCCATGTAGTTCCTCTCATCAGGTCCGCGCCGGACAGCCGGAGCCAGCCTATCGCTCCGGCGAGATATCTCGACATCGAGATATCGGCTCGATCATGGGATGCGCGGCTACCCTGAGAGCATGTCGGAGCCGCACCTGGACGATCTCAACGCCGCGAACATCGTCGCCGCGAACAGCCTCACCCTCCGGCCGGGCCAGGAGCAGTTCGTCGTGCCCACCTCCTACGCGATCGCCGACGCGGCGGTGAACCCCACGACGAGCTGGCCGCGCGTCGTCGTCGACGGTGACCGGGTCGTCGGCTTCATCCGGGCGAACTTCGACCCGGACGCCGCCCAGGAGGAGTTCCGCTGCTGCATCTGGCGCATCAACGTGGCCGCCGACGCGCAGGGCGCGGGCGTGGGCCGCTTCGCTGTGATGGCCGTCGCCGATGAGGCCCGCCGGCGGGGCTTCGAACGGCTCACCGTGCTCTGGGAGCCCGGCGAGGAGGGCCCGGAGGCGTTCTTCCTGCGGCTCGGCTTCACGGTGGTCGGCGAAACCCAGTTCGGCGAGAGCATCGGCGCGCTCGCGCTGTGAGCCCCGCGCCCGGGGAGGACTTCGCCTCGCGGGTGCTCGACGTCGTCGACGCTATCCCCGCCGGCCGCGCGATGGCGTACTCGGATGTCGCCGCGGCCATCGGCTCGCGCGCCGCGCGCGGCGTCGGCCAGGTGATGGCCTATGCCGGCGCCGGGCATCCCTGGTGGCGGGTGGTGCGCGCGAGCGGGCATCCGCCGTTCGGCCACGAGGCCGCCGCCCTCGAGCACTACCGCGCCGAGGGCACCCCGCTGCTCTGGTCGCCGGGCGGTGCGACGTTCCGCATCGAGCTGCGGCGGGCGCGCTGGGATCCGCGCTGACCGGGGCCCGCGCCGAGCGCTCAGCGGGCGGGCTGCTCGGGCGCCGCCGGTTGGGCTAGGCCTCGTCGAGCACGGGCGTGCCGTGGGTGTGGAAGCTCTCGATCGTCTTGAGCCCCCAGGCCTGGCCTTTGGCGCGCTCCTCGGCCGTCCAGCTGATCGTCTTCCAGTCGGGGGCGAGGATGAGGCGCGCGCCCGCGTTGCACAGCTCGATGCGGTTGCCGCCCGGCTCCCAGACGTAGAGGAAGAACGTCTGCTGGATGGCGTGCTTGTGCGGGCCGGTCTCGATGTGGATGCCGGCCTCGAGGCAGACGTCCGCGGCGCGCAGGATGTCCTCGCGGGTGTCGGTCGCGAAGGCCAGGTGGTGCAGCCGGCCGTTCGCCCCGGTCCAGTCCTGGGTGTAGACGAGGTCGTAGCTCTTGTTGCCCAGGTGGTACCAGATCGCGGCGTCCTCGCCCTCGTCGGTGACGATGCGCTCGGTGCAGCGGGCGCCGAGCACCTCGGCGAGAAAGGCGCTCGTGCCGGGCACCTCCTTGGTGAGGTAGTTGACGTGGTCGAGCCGGCGCACGTTCGCGCCGCGGCCGGGGAAGGCGGCGGCCTGGTTCTTGAGCGCCGGCGTGTCGGTCTCGTCGGGCACGTACCAGTCGACATCCCAGTACAGCGCCATCGGGTGCGAGTCCGGGTCGGTGAAGCGGTACACCGGGCCAAGGCCGCGCACGCCGCCGTCGACGCCCTGGCCGAGGCCGCTCGCCTCGATGCGCTCAACGACCCGGGCGTGGGCCTCGGGGCTCGCGGCCCGCACGAACGTCGTGCCGATGCCGGCCCGGTCGCGCTCGACCAGCCGGATCGTCCAGGACTGGTAGTCGTCCCAGCTGTGCAGGTAGACGGACGTCTCGTCCCGGCCGACCTCGCGCAGCGCGAGCTGGTTCACGAAGAAGTCACGGCTGGCCTCGAGCGTGGGCGTGTAGAGCTCCACGGGGCCAACGTGCGCGAGCTCCCGCGGGGTCGCCGGGTTGTGGGTCAGCTGCGGCGCCGCGTACTGGTTCACGGGGGTCCTTTCCCGGTCAGGCCGAGCGCGGCCAGACCGTTCCGTCGATGATCTTGCGGGCAGTGCGCACCACGGTGCTGTGCGCGAGCGAGGTCTGCGCGCCCGAGCCGGCGAGGGCCAGCTCTGCGTCGAAGTGGCCGGTGGGGTGCTCGACGCGGTAGCGGCCGGCACCGGGCGGGTCGCCGGCATCCGGGTGGCCGGCATCCGGGTCGTGGGCGACCGTGCCCGGCGTCAGCACGCCGGCGACCACCGAGACGGCGCCGAGCACGCCGATCGCCTCGTGCACGCGGTGCGGGATGAACGTGCGCGTCGTCACCAGGCCGCCGTGGCGGCCCGGCGAGAGGATGCTGAGCTTCGGCACCGTCGCATCCCTCACGTCGCCGAGGCCCATCGCCGTGCCGGCCTCGAGCCGCACCGCCTCGAGCCGGGCCCGCAGCGCCTCGTCGGCCTCGAGCTCGGCGGGCGACTCGTCGCCGGCGAGGCCGAGGTCCTCGGCGCGCAGCAGCACGACCGGCATCCCGGCGTCGACGCAGCTGACGGTAAGGCCGGCGAGGTCGTCGACGAGGGCGCCGCTGGGGAAGATCGAGCCGCCGGCGCCGGGGAAGTCGAGCCGGATCGGCGCCGCCGGGAACGGCACGCCGCTCATCTCGGCGTCGCCGTCGTAGCGCACCCGGCCGCCGGGGGTCTCGACGTGGGCCACGACGAGGCTCTCCGCGGGGTTGACGATGCGGATGCGCACGGTGCGGACGTCGCCGCCGGCGGCGACGAGGCCGCGCTCGAGCGCGAAGGGGCCGACGCCCGCGAGCAGGTTGCCGCAGGTCTGAGCATCGGAGACGACCGGCCGGTCGGGCAGCACCTGGAGGAACAGGTAGTCGACGTCGGCCTCCGGGTGAGTCGAGGGGCTCAGCACCGCGACCTTGCTGGTGAGCGGATGCCCGCCGCCGAGGCCGTCGACCTGACGGGGGTCCGGCGAGCCCATGATGCGCAGCAGCAGCGCGTCGCGCTCGGCGGGCTCGGCCGGCAGATCCTCGGCGAGGAAGTAGGCGCCCTTGGAGGTGCCGCCGCGCATCAGCAGGCAGCGGATGCCGTCGGTCATGCCCGCACGCTCCCGCCGCGCTCGCCGGAGGGCCTGCCGGCTCCGGACGCCGGGGCGTCGACGGCGCGGAGGGTGCCGGGCACGCCGGCGCCGTCGAGGGTGCCGGGCACGCCCTCGGCCTCGACCGAGCGCAGCAGAGCCGCGACGGCACGGGCGATCTCGGCGTGGCCGCCGGCCTGCTCCGTCATCCGCGCCGCCGCCTCCATCTCGTCGACCCGGCGGGCGGCGTGCAGCCGAGTGCCGTCGACGAGGCCGGCGAGCGTCGCCCGGTCCAGGCTCGTGAGCGTCGCCACCAGGTGCGGGCCGAACCAGTCGTCCAGCCCCTCGCGCTCGGCGGCGCGCAGCGACTCGATCATGACGCCGGTGAGCCCCTTGACGAGCATGCTGCGCAGCAGCTTGCGGGCGGCGGCTTCCCCTACCTGCCCGGCGATCACCTGGACGCGCAGGCCGGCATCGCCGAGCAGGGCGGCCAGGGCGGCGGCGGCGGGCCCGCTCGCCATCAGCGGCGTGTTCGCCGCGCCCCGGCGCACCGGCGCCATGATCGCCACGTCGGCGAAGTGCAGCCCGGCCGCGCCGGCCCGCCCGGCGAGCTCGCGCTTGAGCGCCGGGGCGGCCGTCGAGAAGTCGGCGTAGAGCACGCCGGGGCCGCCGGCGGTGCCCGCACCGAGGGCGTCGAGGGCCGCGTCGAGCGCGGCCGCCGCGTGGGCCGCGGGCGCGAAGGCGAGCACCGCCTCGGCGCCGGCCACGGCCGCAGCCGCGCTCGCCACGCGCTCGACGCCGGGGACCGCGGGGGGATCGGCGGGGTCCCAGCCGCGGACCTCGAGGGCGCCGGCGATGCCGGCGGCGAACGTGCGGCCGGCCTCCCCGAGCCCGAGGACCGCGACCCGGGTCATCGGGGCAGCCTGTCCACGTACCGCACGCCGAGCTCGGCGAGCAGCGGGCGGAGGTCGTAGAGGTCGACGCCGAGGGTGCCGCCGGCGAGGGTGGCGCGTTTCGACTCCTCGTTCGCGAGGCGCTTCGCCGCGGCATCCGCGACCTCGGCGACCCGGCCGATCGGCAGGGCGAGCACGCCGTCGTCGTCGGCGACGATGACGTCACCGGGACGCACTAGCTGGCCGGCGGCGACCACGGGCACGTTGACCGAGCCCGGGCTCGCCTTGACGGTGCCCTGCGCGTGCACGGCGCGCGACCACACCGGGAAGCCGATCGAGCGCAGCGTCGCGATGTCGCGCACACCCGCGTCGATGACGAGGCCGCGCACGCCGCGCGCCATGAGCGAGGTCGCGAGCAGGTCGCCGAACATGCCGTCGGTGGAGTCCGAGGTGGTCGTGACGACAAGCACGTCACCCGGCTGGCAGACCTCGACGGCGGCGTGGATCATCAGGTTGTCGCCCGGGTGGCACGAGACCGTGACGGCCGAGCCGGCGATCGCCGCCCCGGTCACGCGCGCCTGCACCCGGGGCCCGAGCAGGCCCACCCGGCCGGCGGCCTCGTGGGCGGTGGCGACGCCCGCCTCGCCGAGGGCGGCGATCAGCTCACCGGGCGCGCGGTCGATCTCGCGGACGACGTAGTGCGCCATCTCAGCTCAGCTCCGTCGTCACCTGGGGGTAGTAGCGCTGGAACGCCTCGGCGCGGCTGTCCTTGGCCAGGCCGAGGTTGGGGCCGCTGTTGCGCTCCGCCTGCACGCCGCGGCGCTTGCCGAGGTCGGTGTAGTAGCTCACCAGGTGGGACTGGGCGCCGAGGGCGTTCATCGCGGCGACCTTCCTCTGCCACACCGGGGTGATGTCGAGCAGCACGTCGGGGACGAAGCCGCACACCTCGCTCTGGTGCGGCTCGAAGGCGAACACCGGCGGGGCGCCGATGACGTCGCCGACGCCGACAACGCCGGGGGCCTGGGCGAGCACCCGGGCGGCGAGGGCGATCTCGGCGGCCTTGGGGTGGTCCATGTTGTAGGGGTCCTTCTCGGCGTGCGTGAGCACGACCGAGGGCTGCACCTCGCGGTAGAGGGCGATGAGCCTCTCGGTCAGCTCGTCGCTCTCGCGCAGCGGGTAGTCGCCGGCGTCGAAGAAGTGCACCTCGGCGCCGAGCGCGTCGGCCGCGGTCTGGCCCTCGGCGCGGCGCAGCTCCTTGATCTCCTCGAGCGACTTGCCCGCGCGCCAGGCGGCGGCGGACTCGCCACGCTCGCCGAAGCTCAGACAGGCGATGACAGCGCGCTGGCCGCGGGACACGGCGAGGGCGATGGCGCCGCCGGCGCGCCAGACGAAGTCTCCGGGGTGGGCCGTCACGACCAGGAGCGGTGATTGATCCGGCACGGGACCTCCAAGATTGCGTGCTGCGTCAGCCTACGTTCGTCAACAGGATTGTCAACAATACTGCCAACGCTACCATCGGTTGTGCAGGAAAAGCGGCCACCGGCGTCGCTCTGACACCGAGCCGATGCGGAATCTCCTGCACAACCGATCTGGCGGGAGGGGATGCGGTGAGTGAGGAGGGCGTCCGCACGCGGCTGCGCGCCGCCATCCTGCGCGGCGACTACGCGCCGCGGCAGCGGCTCATCGAGACCGAGCTGGCCGAACAGCACGGCGTCAGCCGCTTCGTCATCCGCAACGCCCTCATCCGACTCGCCGGCGACGGGCTCGTCGAGCTGCAGCCCAACCGCGGCGCGCGCGTGCGCGAGATCCCCGTGGACGAGGCGATCGAGATCACCGAGATCCGCGAGGCCGTCGAGGGCCTCGTGGCCCGGCGCGCCGCCGAGCGCGTCGACGAGGCCGGCATCGCCGAGCTGCGCGAGCTCGGCCGGCAGATGGAGCGGGCCGTCGCGGCCGGCGAGCTGCTGCGCTACTCGGACGCCAACGCCGCGCTGCACGCCCGGCTGCGCGACATCGCCGGGCACCGCACGGCGGCACGGATCATCGAGCAGCTCAACGCCCAGCTGGTGCGACACCAGTTCCAGCTCTCGCTGCTGCCGGGCCGGCCCGCCGTCTCGCTGCCCGAGCACCTCGCCGTTCTCGAGGCGGTCTGCTCCCGCGACCCGGATGCCGCCGAGCGGGCCATGCGCGCGCACGTGCGCAGCGTCGTGAGCACGATCGCGACGCTGTAACGGCGCTACACGAGCGTGTCGCGCCAGGCGGCGTGCAGGGCCGCGAAGCGGCCGGTGCCGGCGATCAGCTCGGCCGGGGCGCCGTCCTCGACGATGCGGCCGTGCTCCATGACGAGCACCCGGTCGGCGATCGCCACCGTGGACAGCCGGTGCGCGATGATGATCGCCGTGCGGTCGGCCAGCAGGCTCTGCAGCGCCTGCTGCACAGCGCGCTCGCTCGGGATGTCGAGCGACGCCGTCGCCTCGTCGAGGACGAGCACCGCGGGGTCGGCGAGGAACGCCCGGGCGAACGACAGCAGCTGCCGCTGGCCGGCCGAGACCCGGCCGCCGCGCTTGTTCACGTCCGTGTCGTAGCCCTGCGGCAGCCGCTCGATGAAGTCGTGCGCGCCGACGGCGCGCGCCGCGGCCACGATCCGCTCGCGGCTCGCCTCCGGATCGCCGAGCGCGATGTTGTCGGCGACGCTGCCGGAGAACAGGTACGCCTCCTGGGTGACCATGACGATCGCCCGGCGCAGGTCCCTCGGATGCAACGACCGCAGGTCCACCCCGTCGAGCAGCACCCGCCCCTCGCTCGGGTCGTAGAGGCGCGAGACGAGCTTCGCGAGCGTCGACTTGCCGGCCCCGGTCGAGCCGACGAGCGCGACCGTCTGCCCGGCCGGCATCTCCAGGTCGAAGCGGGGCAGCACCACGGCATCCGGGCGGTAGCCGAAGCGCACGCCCTCGAAGCGCAGCGCCCCCGCCGGGCCGCCCAGCTGCACAGGGCTCGTCGGGTCGGCGACCGAGGGCCGCTCCTCGAGCACGCCGGAGATCTTCTCGAGCGCCGCGGCCGCCGACTGGTAGCCGTTGTAGAACATCGCGAGGTCCTGGGCCGGGCCGTAGAACTGGCGCACGTACAGCACCACCGCGAGCAGCACCCCGATCTCGAGACCCCCGGTCGCCACCCGCAGGCCGCCCTCGAGCACGGTGACGGCGAGGGCCAGGTTGCCGATGAGCACAAGCCCCGGGTCGAAGACGCCGAAGAGGCCGAACACCCGGGCGTTCACCCGGCGGTAGTCCTCGACGAGCACACCGAACTCGGCGGCGTTGCGCCGCTCGGTGCGGAACGCCTTGACCGCCCGGATGCCGGTCATCGTCTCCACGAACTTCACGATCAGCCGCGCGCTCGCCACCCGAGAGTGCCGGAACAGCACCCGCGAGCGCCGCTGGAACCAGAGCGAGAGCCCGAGGAGCGGCACGAGCGACCCGGCGAGCACGAGCCCGGAGACCGGGTCGAGCAGCACCATCGCCACGGCGGTGAACCCCATGAACAGGCCGCCGCGCACGAGCTGGTTGAGGCCGCCGTCGAGCAGCTCGCGGATCGAGTCGAGGTCGCTCGTCTGCCGGGCGATGATGCGACCGGACGTGTAGTTCTCGTGGAACTCGAGCGAGAGCCGCTGCGTCTGGTGGAACATCCGGCGACGCAGCTCGAGCAGGATCGCCTGGCTGACGCGCGCCGTCCACAGCTGGTACAGGTACATGAGTGCGGCGCCGGCGAGGGATGCCGCGACGAAGGCGGCCACGGCGAGCGCGAGCGGCATCCCGTCGCCGTCCCGCAGCGCCGGGTAGCCGGCGTCGATGCCGTAGGCGATGAGCGCGGGGCCGGCGACGCGCAGCAGCGTCGAGAGCACCACGACGGCGACGGTCGCGACGATCCGACCGCGCAGCGGGCGCACGAGCGAGCCGAGCAGCCGCAGCGAGCGCGCCCGCAGCGCCCGGCTCTCTAGCCTGTCGAGGTCGCTGCGGTCCTCGTCGGCGACACCGGCGATGCTCATCGCTCGTCCTCCAGGCTCGAGATCACGAAACGGTAGTGCTCGCTGGAGCGCAGCAGCTCGCTGTGCGCGCCGACGGCGACCACACGGCCGTGCTGCAGCAGCGCCACCCGGTCGGCGAGCGCGACCGTCGAGGGCCGATGCGCGACGACGAGCGCCGTCGTCGCGGACAGCACCCGGCGCAGCGCCGCCTCGACGCGCGCCTCGGTGTCGACGTCGAGGGCGGAGAGCGGGTCGTCGAGCACGAGGATGTCGGGCCGGGCGGCGACGGCGCGCGCGAGCGCGAGCCGCTGCCGCTGGCCGCCGGAGAGCGAGAGCCCCTCCTCGCCGATGACGGTGTCGAGGCCCTCCGGCAGCTCGTGCACGAAGCCGGCCTGGGCGATCTCGAGCGCCGCCTCGAGCTCCGCCTCCGACGCCTCCGGCCGGCCGAGCAGCACGTTGTCGCGCACGCTCGCCGAGAACAGCGTCGCCTCCTCGAACGCCATCGCCACCCGGGAGCGCAGCTCCTCGCGGCCGAGCTCGCGCACGTCGACGCCGTCGATCTCGACGGCCCCGGCGGTGACCTCGTAGAGCCGGCAGGCGAGCGCGGTGAGCGTCGACTTGCCGCAGCCGGTGATGCCCACGAGCGCCATGGTCTCGCCGGGACGGATGTCGAGGTCGACCCCGTCGAGCAGGTCGGGGCTGCCGGGCACGGCGTCCGGGTATCGGAAGTGCACGCCGCGGAAGGAGAGCCGGCCGCGGGGCTCGGCGATGCTGCGCGGCCGCGACGGGTCGGCGAGCGGGTCGGGCTCGTCGAGCACCTCGAAGAGCCGCTCGACAGCGGTGCGGGCGTCGAGCGTCATCGAGAGCAGGAAGCCCACGCCCTCGACGGGCTGGCGCAGCACCGTCGCCGTGGCGAAGAACGCCGCGAGCTCGCCGATCGAGAGCGCCCCGGCCGTCGCCTGCCAGACCCCGACGAGCAGGCAGAGCGCCCAGGTGACATCCGGCACCAGCAGCAGCCACAGCCACAGCGTCGCGATGGCGCGCGCCTTCTCGATCTCGGTGCCGCGCAGCGCCTCGGCCCGGCGCACGAAGCCCGCGAGCGCGTGCGAGCCGCGGCCGAAGGCCTTGAGCACCCGGATGCCGTGCACGCTCTCCTCGACGGCGGTCGCGAGGTCGCCCTGCTGGTCCTGGCTGCGGCGGGCGATCACGTGGTAGCGCTTCTCGAAGGAGAAGGCGACGGTCGACACCGGGATGGCGCACAGCACGAACAGCAGCCCGAGCGGCCAGGAGATGCCGAGCAGGAACACCAGCCCGACGGCGATCATGACGACGCTGACGACGAGCATCACCAGGCCGAACGTGATCCAGCGGCGGATGAGGCCGAGGTCGCTCACCGCTCGGGAGAGCAGCTGCCCGCTCGGCCAGCGGTCGTGGAACGCCACCGGCAGCTCCTGCAGCCGCGCGTAGAGCCGGTCGCGCAGGTCGGCCTCCACCCGGGTGCCCGGGGTGAGCACGAGCCAGCGCCGCGCCGCGATGAGCGTCGCCTCGGCGATGCCGAGACCGAGCACGGCGGCGAAGGCCGACCACACGGCGGAGGCGTCGCCGTCGGCGAGCGGACCGTCGACGAGGGCGCGGAGCACCTGCGGGATGACGAGCGCGACGACGCCGGCACCGAGGGCGGCGACCATGCCGAGCGCGATCCGGGGGACCGCCGGGCGCGCCGCCGGCAGCAGGCGCAGCAGCGTCCGGACGACGCCGCGGGGGGACGAGAGGACAGCGGAAGAGGACAACAAGGTTCCCGGGCGATCGGACGGTCAGAGGGCAGCCCTCCAGGCTACCCCCGTGCGGCCGGGCCGCCGTCCCCCTCGGCGCCGTGCACCGCGGGGCCCGTGCGGCCAGCGGGTGATCAGCGGGCGGGGATATGCACCACTCGGCGGATGATCTTGATGTTGCCGGCGGCGTCGGCGAGGGTCAGCAGCACCTGGCCGTGGCCCGCGGTCATCGAGTTCTTCACCGGGATGCGGAACACCCGGGTGCGCTTGCTCAGCCAGCCCCAGCGCTTGTGGGCATACACCTCGTGGTGCCGCACCAGCCGCACCCGGGCGGTGACCTTCTCGGTGTTGCGCAGCTTGAGCACGAGCACTCGACGGCCGCTCGCGCGGCGCGCGACCCGCGCCACGAGCAGCTTCGCGTCGACGTCGTCGTCGCTCGCCGTCGTGGTCGTCGTGGATCCGGAACTCGCGGAGTCGGCATCCGTCGCGGTGCCGGTCGAGGTCGCGGTCGCAGTCGGGGTCGCAGTCGGGGTCGCAGTCGCGGTCGCAGTCGCGGTCGAGGTGGCGGTCGCTGTGGCGGTGGCCGTGCTCGTGGCGTCCTCGACGTCGGAGAAGTCCAGGTTGATCTGGAACGAGCCGGTGTATCCGGTGCTGGTGTCGCCGCTCAACGGGACCTGCAGCGCGGACTCGTAGATCGCGTCCGTCGAGTTGGTGGTGCGCTCGTCGGAGTCGGACTTGTAGGCGCTCGTGGCGAGCACCTGCTGGCTGATCTCCTCGTCGAAGAACATCTGGGTGGTGAAGTTGTGGGTGGCGTCCTCATCGGTCTCGTCCAGCGAGATGCGCACCCGGGCGTGGATGTGGATCGCCCGGCTGAGATACCAGCCCGGGTAGATCGTGGTGAACGTCACCTGGCCGTTCTCGTCGGTCACCTGGTAGCCGCGCAGCCAGGTGTAGCCTTTCTCGTCCGGGTTGCCGCTGCCCGAGACGTCCGAGTACACGCCCTCGGCGTTCGCGTGCCAGATGTCGATGTAGGCGCCGACCTGCGGGCCGCAGTCGCTCACGTCGTAGAGCGTGATGGTGAGGCTCAGCGGCACGCCGTCCTGCTCGTCGGTGCCGTCGCTGTTGGTGCGGATGTCGCTGCGGTTCAGCTTCTCGTCCACCCAGAACGGGCCCTGGGTGGTCTCGTCGGTGGTGTCGACGGTCACGCAGCCGGTCGAGGCCGCGAGCGCTGCCTCGGCCGATCGGGCGGAGCGGAAGGAGAGCAGCGAGGCGAGGCCGGCCACGGCGGCGGTGGCCAGCCCGCTCGCCATCACCGAACGACGGGAGAGTACCGGCATGATCGTGCGCCCTTCGACTCTGAAGCAATGCCGGGCACTGTAGCACCGGGGCCTATGATCCGGCGCCCGAGACGCGAGGACCCTGGAGCGCGATCAGTGCACGCGGACGGAGAGGCAGGTGACGCACCCGTCGAGCTTCTCGAACTCCGAGATGTCGACGCTCACCACCCGGTAGCCGAGGCTCTCGATGAGCTCGGCCGTCTTCGGCGCGGACGCCGCGATGAGCACGGTGTCGGCGGCGAGCGCCACGACGTGCGCGCCCTCGGGCTCGGGCACCTCGAGGTAGCGCTCGAACACCCGCGGGTCCTCGAGCGTCGAGGGGTGGCCGAGCACGGTGCCGTCCGGCAGGGCGGTGACGGCGCTCTTGAGGTGCAGCGTCTTGGTCACCGGCACCGCGACGACACGCAGCCCGGTCTCAGCGAGGATCGCGCGCAGCTGGCGGATGCCCTCGGCGTTGCTGCGGTCGCTGCGGCCGACGTACACCGTCGAGCCGACGGTGAGCACGTCGCCGCCGTCGAGCGTGCCCGGCTCCTCGATGCGGCGCACCTCGAGCACGAGGTCCTCGAGCGCGGTCTCGACGGTCTCGGTCTCGGCCCGCCGCGACTCGGCTCCCGGCCGGGTGACGACGCCGAGCTCGCCGAAGACCACGGCGGCGTCCTCGACGAACACGCCGTCGGCGAGCTCGGGCGCGGCCTCGACCTCGACGGTCGACCAGCCGTTGCCGAGCAGGGCCGAGACGTAGGCATCCCACTGCTCGTTGGCGAGGTCAAGGTCGATCTCCGGCCGCGGCCCGCTGACAATGCCCTCGGCCAGGTTCTCGGCGGGGACGCGCACGAGCGCGACCCGCTCGGCGATCCCGGCGCTCGCCGCGAACGGGGCGGCGAGCAGCCGGCGGTACAGCCTCGGGCCGGCGAACGTGGCCAGCAGCGTCGAGGCGAGCACGAAGGGCATGTCGATGCCGATGAGCAGGGCGAGCTGGTCGGTCACCGAGAGGCTCTCCGAGACCGAGGAGGCGTAGATGGTGGTGCCGCCGACCGCGGCCGCGGCACCGAGCACGAGGCCCGCGGCGAGCGCGAAGTACCAGGTGCGGAACACGCCGATGAAGCCGAACACGAACAGGGCGATGAGCAGCAGCAGCGTCGAGGCGATGAAGCGCTCGTGGATGACGCCCAGGGCGGAGCTGCTGAGCTGATAGGCCATGCTCACCGAGACGATCGACGCGAGGTGCGTCGCGAGGGCGAGGACGAGCGCCGTCAGGAGGGCGGCGAGGACACGGCGGAAGATGCTGGCTGCTGGCACCCGTCGAGGCTAGTGGAAGAAGTGCCGCTCCCCGGTCAGGTACATGGTGACGCCCGCCGCCTCGGCCGCCCGGACGACCTCCTCGTCGCGGATCGAGCCTCCGGGCTGCACGATGGCCCGAACGCCGGCCGCGATCAGGATCTCGGCACCGTCGGCGAAGGGGAAGAACGCGTCGGATGCGGCGACGCTGCCCGCCGCGCGCTCCCCGGCCCGTTCCACGGCCAGCCGGCACGAGTCCACGCGGTTCACCTGACCCATGCCGACGCCCACCGATGCGCCGCCCGCGGCCAGCAGGATCGCGTTCGACTTGACGGCGCGCACCGCCCGCCAGGCGAACTCGAGGTCGGCGGCGGTGGCCTCGTCGGCGGCCTGACCGGCGACGAGCGTCCAGTCCGAGACGGGGGCGAAGCGCGCGTCGGCGTCCTGGGCCAGCAGGCCGCCGCTGAGCTGCTTGAGCTCGAGGCTCGTGCGCGCGAATCCCGCGGGCAGCCGCAGCACCCGCAGGGTCCTTTTCGCCGTCAGGATCGTGAGCGCCTCCGGCTCGTAGTCGGGGGCGACGACCACCTCGGTGAAGATCGGCGCGATCGAGGCGGCGGCCGCCGCCGTGACCGGGCGGTTGGCGGCGATGACGCCGCCGTAGGCGGAGACCGGGTCGCAGGCGTGAGCGGCGGCGTGCGCGGCCGCGACGTCCTCGGCCGTGGCGATGCCGCAGGGGTTGGCGTGCTTGACGATCGCCACGGTGGGCGTGTCGAAGTCGTAGACGGCGCGCAGCGCGGCATCCGCGTCGACGTAGTTGTTGTACGACATCTCCTTGCCGTTCAGCTGATCGGCCTGGGCGATGCCGGCGGCGTCCGGCAGCGGGTAGAGCGCCGCGCGCTGGTGGGCGTTCTCGCCGTAGCGCAGCGTCGCACCGCGCTCGGCCGCGACGAGCAGCCGCGCCGGCAGCGCCCCGGGCTCGGCGGCGGGGCCGACGTTGGCGGCGAACCAGGCGGCGACGGCGGCGTCGTAGCCGGCGGTGTGCGCGAAGGCCGTGCCGGCCAGGCGCTGCCGTTGCGCGAGCGTGGTGCCGCCGATCGCGAGCGCCGTGACGATCAGCGGATAGTCCTCCGGGCTCGTCACGACCGCGACGTTGGCGTGGTTCTTCGCGCTCGCGCGCACCATCGCCGGGCCGCCGATGTCGATCTGCTCGATCACGGCGTCGCCGACGGCGCCGCTCGCGACGGTCTCGACGAAGGGGTACAGGTTCGACACGACGAGCTGGAACGGCGCGATGCCCTGCGCGGCCAGCTCGGCCTCGTGCGTCTCGAGCCGCAGGTCGGCCAGCAGCCCGGAGTGGATGGCCGGGTGCAGCGTGCGCACCCGCCCGTCGAGCGACTCCGGGTAGCCGGTGACGTCGCCGACCTCGAGCACCGGGTGACCCGCGGCGCGGATGGCGGCGGCCGTCGAGCCGGTCGAGACGATCTCCACGCCGGCCTCCACGAGGGCGCCGGCGAGCTCGACGAGGCCGGTCTTGTCGCTCACCGAGACGAGCGCCCGCCGGATCGGCACGATGTCGCGGTGGCGGTAGCGGTCGGGGTCGATGCTGGGTCCGCTCATGGCTGCGGTGACTCCTTTGTGGGCGGCGCCCCGAGGTCGATGGCACCGTCGGCGATGCGCGCGACGGTGTCGATGAGCAGCCGCCGTTCGACGAGCTTGATGCGCTCGTGCAGGGACTGCTCGGTGTCGCCCGGAAGCACGGCGACGCGCTCCTGGACGAGGATCGGGCCGCTGTCGACGCCCTCGTCGACGACGATGACGCTCGCGCCGGTGCGCGTCGCGCCCGCGGCGAGCGCGTCGCGCACGGCGTGCGCCCCGGGGAACTCGGGCAGGTACGCCGGGTGGGTGTTGACGATCCGCGGGCTGAGCGCGGCGACGAGGCGGGCGGGCAGCAGCTTCATGAAGCCGCTGAGCACCACGAGATCGGGCGACCACACCCGGATCTGCTCCAGGAGCGCCTCGCCCCAGGCGTCGCGGTCGGCGAAGCTGGAGAGCGCGCAGGCGAACGTCGGGATGCCGAACTCCTCGGCGTGCGCGAGCCCCTCCGCGTCGCGATCGGCGCCGACGGCCACCACCCGGGCCGGGTAGCCGGGGTCGTCGGCAGCCTCGAGGAGCGCGCGCAGATTGGTTCCGCCCCCCGAGATGAGCACGACGACGGTGAGCACGCCTAGAGCCTACTGGCGGCGCCGGGCGGCGACGCGGGCCGCCGGGCCGAGGCCGCGAGCCCGAGCCCGGACGCCGCGGCGAACTCGAGCCCGGCGACGAGCCCGACGAGCCAGGGCTCCGGGCCGACGTCCGCGAGCCGGCCGGGGCCGGCAGAGCCGGAGGACACCGCCGCCGCGAGGCCGAGCAGGGCGCCGCCGACGGCGCCGATGCCGAGCGCCGTCGTGGCGATCCGGGCCGTGGTCGCGGGCGCCGAGCGGCTCAGCCGCGGCAGCACGAGCGCGCCGGCGAGGAACGCCGCCGCCACCGGGGCGACGAGGCCGACGAAGCCCCAGGGGTGCTCGCCGGCGGGCAGCGCGCCGAGCAACGGCACGGCGGGCACGGGGCCGAGCGCCGTCGCCGCGGGCGTCACCGAGGAGCCGGTGCCGATTGCGAAGCCCGGGCCGACGAGCCAGGAGGCCGCCCAGACGACGACGACCGGCAGCAGCGCGAGCTGGGCGAGGGTGAGGGCGATGCCGCCGAGGGCTCCGGTGTGCAGGCTCTCGTAGAGCGCGATCACCTCGGCGTAGCCGGCGACGAGCAGCACCGCCACGAGCACCGCCGCGACCGCGAGCACGGCGAGCGCGGACGCCGCGCCGGCGGTCAGCGCTGCGGTGACCGCGTCGCGGCTGGCCGGCCGCCAGTCGGCGACCCAGTCGCGGATCGAGCTGCCGCTGTCGTCCTCGGCGTGCCGCCGGGTGCGCAGCGAGCCGACGAGCACGCCGGCGGCGAACACGGCGGTCGGCAGCAGCACCGCCCAGGCCACGTTCGAGCGCGCCACCGGGTCCTGGGCAGTGAGGGCGAGCACGAGGCTCAGCACCGCGAAGGTGCCGATCGCGAAGCACTCGCCCCACAGCCGGAACCGGGTCTCCGAGACCCGCCGGCCGGCGCGCACGGCGAGGGCGAGGGTGAGCAGCGCGAAGCCGGGCGCCGCGATCGTGACCGCGAAGTCGGCGTCGGCGGACGGCAGGCCGAGGTCGGTCGCGGCGGCGGCGGGCACGCTGACACGCAGGTCGACGCCGTGGCCGACGAGCCAGACGTCCACCGAGGCGCTCCAGAACGCGCCCCAGTCGAGGGCGAAGCCGTACTGCGCGGCCCAGACGACCGTGAGCACGGCGAGCGGGATGCCGAGCCCCACCCCGACGACGAGCGCCGCCTCGAGCGCGGCGAACACGGCTGTCAGCGGGCGGTTCATGGCGCAGCGAGCCTAACCGCGCCGCCGTCCCGGCCGAGGGATGCCCCGCCGCGCCCACAAGAGAGTCATTGTGTACACGGTGACCCCACCTGCCACCCTGTCGGCATGGACACCGTGATGACCGAACTCTCGACGCGCGAGCTGCGCAGCCAGCTCTCCTGCGCAGCCAGCTTTCCGACGTTCTCGGCCGCGCCATCTGCGCGGGCGAGCGCATCGGTGTGACCCGCAACGGCAAGCTCGCGGCCGTGATCGTGAGCGTTGCCGACCTGGAAGCCCTCGAAGAGTTCGAAATGGCTCAGGACGTCGCCGCATACCGGCAGGGCAAGGTCGACGATGACAGCACTCGTGTGACGCTCGACGAGCTGCGCGCCGACCTCACCTCGTGAGCTACCGCGTCGAGTTCACCTCGGCGGCAGCCCGTCACGTGAAGAAGCTCCCGCGACCGGCTCGTGACCGCGCGCTCGACGACGAGTTGGTCGTCACTGTCGTTCGGGCCGGGCACCGCCGAGAGGTCCACGACCGATAACGACCGTGTCCGAACCGCCGCAGCTGCCGATCGCCCGGGGCGGCTCAGTCCGCGGCGAGCGAGCGCACGGCGGCGAGCGCCGCGGCGGCCTGGGCGCCGGTCGCGGCGAAGCGCACGGTGTCGCCCTGCACGGCGCCGAGCGTCATGAGCGCGATCGTGCTGTCCGCGCGCACGGGACCGCGACCGGTGCGCGGGTTCGCGGCGGTGACGCGCGCGTCGAGGCCGGCGAGGCGGCGCACCAGCTCGGCGACGGGCCGGGCGTGCAAGCCGGCCGGGTCGGCCAGGACGACGTCGGCGGTGAGCGCCGGCTCGGCGTCGTCCTCGGCACCGGTCGCCGCCGGGGAACCGGCTGCCGGAGAACCAGCAGCCTGGGCGCCGGCCGCACCGGCATCCGGCGCCGGCTGTGCGCCGAGCTGGACCGCCTTCGCGGCGAGCGCGCCCTCGGCTTCCTCGGCCACCTCGGCCAGGCTCGCGCCGCCGGCGGCGCGCACGAGCGCCGCCACCAGTCCCTCGACGAAGGGAGCGGGGCTCAGCCGGACCGGCGCCCCGAGGTCGCCGAGCAGCTCGAGGGCGAGCTCCGCGCTCAGCACCGCCGAGCCGAGGTCCATGACCACGAGCACGCCGTCGGGTCCTGCGACCTCGCGGATCGCCTCGGCGACACGCGCCGCGTCCGTGCCGATCACCTCGCCGTCCTCGTCGACGCCCGCGCCGGCGGCGATGCGCACCGCGGGCCCGGCGCCCCGCGTCATCTGCTCGGCGAGCCCGAGAGCGGCGCGGGCCAGCGCGGGCGAGTGCGAAACCACGACGACGCCGATCACGCGAGCGCCTCCGCGAGGGCCTGGAACAGGTAGGCGGTGGAAGCCGCGCCGGGGTCGAGGTGGCCGGCGCTCCGCTCGCCGAGGTAGCTAGCGCGGCCCTTGCGGGCCACCAGCTCGAGGGTCGCGTCCCGCCCGGCGGCGGCCGCCTCGGCGGCCGCGCGGGCCGCG
>JASGFF010000002.1:0-76935 GCA_047605685.1 Microbacteriaceae bacterium | reverse complement strand
GACAAGCTCGCAGCGGTACCGCTCGACGTGCTCTGGGCAGGATGACGCGCTACAGACTCATGCCTGTGTTTACTGCGTCCGCCGCTCCGGCGCGTCGCTCATCCCTGGTGATGCCGTGCCTTCCCGCGAGCTGCGTCTCAACACGGGTGAGGTCTTCCTCGGCGTCGGCGAGCGCCTGTGCGTGGCGGAAGGGCTGGCCGAGGCGCTGCTGGGTGTCGGCGACGGTCTGCTCGGCCTCTTCCAGGTCGGCGCGCGCCTGGTCGAGCAGCGCCGGGAGGATTCGCAGGTTCAAATCCTGTCGTCCCGACCCCGTGATGTCGCACGACATCGAGGACGGTTCACTCCACGGGTGTGCTTCCCCGGGGAGTCGGTGAACAGGGGAGTCGGTGAACAGGGGAGTCGGTGCGCGGCGGGCGGTTCAGGCGGTGAGCTGCGCGATGACGTCGTCCGTGACACCGGTCTCGCCGAGGATGCGGAACACTCCGGTGACGCTGCGGTCGTGTGCGTCGGGGAAGCGGTCGGTGATCGCGTCGGTGACGATGGTCACGTTGTAGCCGAGGTCGTACGCTGCCCGCGCGGTGGACTCGACGCCGAAGCTGGTCGCCACCCCGCAGAGCACCACCTGGGTGACACCACGCGCCGCCAGCTCCTCCTGGAGTCCCGTGCCGGCGAAGGCGCTCCACGGGCCCTTCGTGACGACGAGGTCGCCCGATGCCGGCTGGAGTCCGGCGACGAACTCGGCGAAGTCCGGCGGAAGGTCGGAGAGTCCGCCGCCGAGCTCGGCACGGCCGGTCGGAGCCTGCGACGGGTCGTACCGGATGAGCACGACCGGCAGGCGGCGTTCGCGAAAGGCGGCGGCCAGGCGCGCGGCGTTGCCGATCACGCCCTCGATCGGGTGTGCGGTCTGTGCCGCGGTCGTGCCCTTCTGCAGGTCGATGACGAGCAGGGCGGTCGCCGGATCGAGGGTCGTGATCGGCATGGTGGTGTCCTTTCTTGTGCCGTTCAGGCTTTGTGCCGTTCAGGCCTTGTGTCGTTTTCAGGCGCTGACGGGATGCGCCTCAGCGCTGGGCACGGAGGGTGTGCCGGCGCCCGTGCGGATGAAGTGCGCGACGAGCTCGCCCACGAGATGCGCCGAGGCCGCCGGTCCGCGCAACGGCGCGTCGGGCAGGATCGATGTGTCCGCGACGCGCAGGCCCTGGACCCCGTAGACCCGACCGTACTGGTCGACGACGGCGCCGTCCTCCTCGCGCCCGGCCCGGGCCGAACCGCACAGGTGGATCGCGGTGCTGAGGTGCGCGAGCAGCCAGGCGTCGAGCTTCGCGTCGTCGGCGAGGGTGGTCTCGTCGATCTCGGTGAAGCCCTTGAACCACGGCTTCATGGCCGTGGTCTTGAGGATCGCGGCCGAGGTGCGGATGACTTCGCGCATCCGGATGAGGTCGCGCTCGTCGGTCAGGTAGTTGTAGTCGATCTGCGGTGTCCGGTGCGGATCGTCGGAGAGTATGCGCATCTGCCCGCGCGACTCCTCGTGCTGGATCGCGGTGGCGAAGAACATCGACTGCATCGCGGCGCCCTGCTTGATGGTGCGCCGGATGTCCATCCCCTTGAACGACTGCAGGAGCCTGATCGGGTGACGCAGCGCGCGCCGCACCGTCGGCTGCATGCTCGGCCCCATGATCTGCATCTGCGTGGTCTCGATGCTGAACAGGATCTCCAGGTCGCCGCCATCGTAGCCGTGCTCCTTCGCCTTCCAGTTCAGGAGGTTCTGGAATCCCTCGGCCTGCTTGCCGGTCTTGCGCTTCGACTTCCACGCGAAGGGGATGTCGGGGTGGTCCGAGAAGTCCTTGCCGACCTTCGGTGCGTCCTTGACCACGGGGATGCCCGCGGCACGCAGCTCCTCGGCGGGACCGATGCCGGACAGCAGGAGCAGGTGCGGGGACTTGATCGCCCCGGCGCTGAGGACGATCTCGCCCGCGTCGATGCGCTGGACGTCGCCGGCCCCGGACTCCACCTCGACGGCGACGGCGCGGGAGCCCTCGAAGAGCACGCGGCGCACGAAGGTGTCACCGCGCACGGTGAGGTTCTTCCGGTGCCGCGCGGGGTTGACATAGGTGATGCCCGTGTTCAGGCGTGTTCCGTCGACGGCGTTGCGCGGCAGCGGCCCGACGCCGGGAGGGCTGGTCTGGTCGTCCTTGTCCTCGTCGTGCGGGAAGCCGAGCTCCAGCGCGGCCTCCTCGAGCGCCTTCGCGAGAGGGTGCATGTTCGTCGCGTCGTTGCGGAAGATCCTCACGGGGCCGGAGCCGCCGTGGAGGTCGGTCTCGCCGTAGGTCAGGTCGGTCTCGAGCTGCTTCCAGAACGGCAGCGCCTTCTCGTACGACCACTCGGTGAGCCCCGCGGCCTCCCAGCGGTCGTGGTCCTCCCTGCGGGCCCGGATGAAGTAGGCGCCGTTCAGCGTGGACGAGCCGCCGAGGATCTTGCCGCGCGCGATGGAGTACGCGAAGCCGGGGCGGATGTTCGCTATGAATCCCCAGTTGTTGGGATGCCCGGGCATCGCGCCGGCGATCAGACCCGCGTCGAGCAGCTCGGGTGGGAAGTCCTGCGTGGTCGGGGCGTCCGGCCCCGCCTCCAGCAGCAGGACGGTGCGGTCCGGGTCTTCGCTCAGTCGGGCCGCGAGCGGGCCGCCGGATGCCCCGGCGCCGACGACGATCACGTCGTATCTTTCGGTGGTCATGCCACCCTCCTCGGTGTCTTCGTTGACAGCGGGCCGGTCGGATCGGTCGACCCGCTCACCAGAATATCTCACCCGTGTTCATTTATTCCTGTGTGTTCATTTGCTCCTCTGGCCAGGCTGCTCCGGGCAGACGAATTCGGAAGTGCGGGAGAATCGGGCCGTGACGACGCGAGGGCGAGGGCGGCCGCGGGAGACCACGCACGATCAGATCCGCGAGGTCGCCCGCGCCCTGTTCCT
Organism: Microbacteriaceae bacterium; assembly: GCA_047605685.1. Classification (GTDB taxonomy): domain Bacteria; phylum Actinomycetota; class Actinomycetes; order Actinomycetales; family Microbacteriaceae; genus JAUASV01. Next base: position 73,970 of record JASGFF010000002.1, on the reverse strand, counting down.
GCAGCAGGGCTACGCCGCGACGTCGCTGCAGCAGATCGCGGATGCCGCCGGGATCAGCCGCACCACCCTGTTCCACTACTTCCGGGCCAAGCGCGACCTCATGGCCGATGAGTTCGACGCCAGCTTCACCCGACTCCGCGAGAGTCTGGAGGGCACAGAGGACCGGCCGGTCGTGGCGGCGATGGCCGAGGGGATCGGGGCGGCCCTGCGATTCGGCCGCGCGGAGCACGATGCCCTGGCCCTGCGGTGGCGGATCGTGCGCAGTGACGAGGAGCTGCGCGCGGATGTCGCGCTGCGCACCAGGGACATCGCCGACCTGCTGCTCGAGTACGGCCGAGCCCGGGCGCCGCAGGCGGCTCCGAGCCTGGTGTCGCACGTCGTCGAGGCGCTGATGGCCGTCGTCATCAGCGCGACGGCGCACTGGGCGGACCGGGAGGAGCCGGCGGTCGACCTGGACGTGCACGTCACCGCGGAGCTCGCACCGTTCGTCGCGGCACTGAGCCCGCTGTTGGACTGATCTGCGCGGGGTCGGTGCGGCTCGGTGGCGGAGCCCGTCGGTGCGCTCCGTGTCGCATGGATCGCAGCGCTCGCCTCTCCGGTTGCCAGGGTTCTCCGGTTGCCAGGGTTCTCCGGCTGCCAGGGTGCTCCGTTGCCAGGGTTCTCCGCCTGCCGGGGTGCTCGCGCTGTGCGGGTCCCCTCGACGGTCACGGGCGGCGAGGCGGCGCGAGCAGTGTCAGTCCCTGTTCGACGCCGATCCAGCGATCCGTCGGTTCACCGTCGCGGGCGCTCGAGGCGAACAGCAGCATGACCTCGCCAATGCCGAGGTCGTCCGCAAACGCCTCGATCCGGCGGCGGGCGGCCTCTCCGGAGTCGACCGTCCAGGAGGGCAGCAGGGCATCGATCACCTGCTGCTCGGCCGAGTCGATGCCTCGGCCTTGAGCGGCTTCGACCGTTTCGACGGCGAACGGGTCGCCGCCGCCGGTGAACATCCGGGCATAGCGCAACAGGGCCGGCAACGCGCGGAGGTATGCCTCATCGGAGGTGTCGGCGACGGCGGCGTTCATGGTGGCGATCGCCCGCGGTCGCTCGAGCTCGGGCGACGGCCGGAACTCACGCCGGTATGCCTCCAGAGCCGCCTCGGTGCCGTGCCCGCTGAAGTGGTGCGCGTACACGTAGGCGTAGCCGTTCCGTCCCGCCATCCGTGCCGAGCTCTCGCTGGTGCCGAGGATGAAGATCGGCGCAGCGCTCGTCGGCGGTGCGGATACGAGGATGTCCTCGGTGCGCGGCCCGATCCGGCGTCGGATCCGGCCGGTGTCGACGAGCTCGCGCAGGGTGCGCACGTTCGTGGTGAACTCGGCGTCCTCCTTGCCCTTGCCGCCGAGATAGGAGGAGGGGCCCACGCCGCGCGCGAGTCCCAGGTCGATGCGGCCGGGAGCGATCGCCTCGAGGGTGATGAAGTGCTCGGCGATCGTCACCGGATCGTGCCGGGGCAGCACCACGCCGCCCGAGCCGACCCGGATGCTCTCGGTCAGCGCGGCGGTGGCGGCCATCAGCACCTGCGGCGCGGTCGCCCCGGTCGAGGGCATGCCGTGGTGCTCGGTGAACCACCACCGCTCGTAGCCGAGGCGGTCGGCGAGGCGGGCGGTGGCGAGCGAGGCGGCGACCGACTGCGCGGCGGTCTGCCCGTCGCGAATCGGCACCGGATCGAGGATCGACAGCTTCGGGTACATGGGGGTCTCCTCTCGACGGAGTCGGGTCTCTCCCGCTCTGGTGCGCGCCTGAGCGCCTATTCGTCTCGTTGCGCGGTCCGCTGCTCCACGGCGCGGCGCAGCGCCGTCATGCCCCGTACGAGCGCGGCCAGGTCAGCCGGGTCGAGCGATGACAGCAGCTCCTCGGACCCGTCGCGCCCGTCGAGGAACTGGTCGTGGAGCCGGGTGCTCAGCGGCGTGGCGGTCAAGTGCTTCACACGCCGGTCGGCGCTGGCCTCGTCGCGGGCGAGGTAGCCGAGTGCAACGAGCCTGTCGACGCCGGCGGACACGGTGGCGTGGGTGATGCGGAGGATGTCGGCGAGCTCTTTGCCGGTGCTGGCCGCACCGGTCGCCACCAGCAGCACGATCTTCAGCTGCTGCACCGTGAGCTCCAGCCCGAGCACCGGCTGCAAACGCTGGGTCGCCAGCAGGCCCGTGATCGCGCGCCGCTCCCGCACGAACCGCGCGATCAGCTCCTCCGTCGTCTCCCGGGTCATCTGCCGTGCCTCCGCCATGAATTTAGCACTTGCCTAATAATTCGTTTTCATCTAACTAATTGGCAATCGACGACAGGATGGGCGCGCGTCTTCGCCTCGACACCGCGGGCGCCGCCGTCTCCACCGCGCCGGTGCCAGGCCGACCCGTGCGGCATCCCGGAGTCGATGCAGCTCAGCTGCCGCGCCGGCTCGTGACCGTGCCGGACGGAATCAGTGGGCGAGCACGAGCACCGGGACGACGATCGCGCCGAGCCCGACCAGTCCGCAGAACGCGATGAGCTGGTGCCGCCACGGCAACCCCGTGCGGTACGCCGCCACCAGGGCGATCACCCCGAGGGTCAGCAGGTAGATGCCGACGCTCACCTGCAGGGCGATGCCGAGGCTGAACAGCCCGAGCCACGCGGCGCCGAGCGTGATCAGCGCGACCGAGGCCGACGCGATCGCGGTACCGGCGATCCGGGCCATCGTGCGCACCTCCGCCGGCGTGGGCAGGGCGCGGTGCACCACGAGATGGCTCAAGACCTCGGCGACGAAACCGGCGATCGTGATCCCGACGATTCCGGCGAACAGCGCGAGCAGGGCGTCGAACGTGGTGGTGTGGTCGGCGTCGAGGGCGAACACGGTCACGATCGCGAGCCCGGTGAACGAGGCGTAGACCTGCTCTTTGAGCGCCCGCCCCCGCTCCTCCACGGGCCTGGCACGCAGGAGCGAGGCCACACGCCACCACGAGCGGGGGCGCTCGGGCGACTCCGGCGGCCTGCTGTCCACGCTCGTGCCGTCCGCACCGCCGGGACGTCCGTCTTGCTCGCGATCCACGCCGCCAGCCTACGATTCCGGCGTCCCGCCGAGAGTCTCGTGACGGGTCTGCGGAATGCGGCGGAGCAGGAGCCGCAGGCTGATGAGGGCCGCCCCGGTTCCCATGACGACCCCGCAGATGCCGTTGTAGCGCGAGTGGTCGGTCTGAAGCGTCATCGACAGCAGAGCGGTCTGCGTGAGCACGAGGAAGATGAGCGAGGCGGCAAGGTTGCCGAGTTTGACGGTCTCCATGAGCAGGTCCTTCCGGCGGAGCGAGGAGACGAAGCCGTGGATGGAGAAGCCGAGCTCGACGAACGTGAGCGTGGCGATCGCGATGGCGAGCTCGTAGGAGTATCGCTCGGTGCTCGTTTCGGTGAACACCAGAGGGAGGCACAGGGCGGCGTAGGCGACGGAGAGCAGCAGCAGGACGAGGCCGCTGGCACGGTACGCGCGCGTCCGGACGGCGTCGTCGCCGGCCCTCCGCCGCTGCTGGTCAGCCAGCACCACGATGAGCTTCACGCCCGCGAGGCCCAGTGTGAACAGGAGGTTGGCGAACATGAAGAGCGACGGGGTGACGATCAGCAGTGCGCCCTTCCAACCGGCCATCAGCAGGTGGGACGGGATCGCCGCGGCGCAGAAGCAGATGTTCCTGCGGCCGGTGTCACGCATCGTGGCGACGATTCCGGTGGTGAGCGCCTTGGCCATGGCGGACGTCTCCGCTCCCTGTCTGATGTCCGCCGCTTGCGGCAGGTCGCCCGGGTGGCGACATGTCCACGGTCTCAGGGGCACCGTCCGAGAGCATCGTTCTCGAAGAGCGCAGTGTCTACTGCGGGTGCAGTAGCTCCGAGATCTAGCCGCGGATGCCGGCCTGGATGGCCAGCGAGACGAGCTGGGCGCGGTCACGGGCGCCGACCTTCGTCATGGCGCGATTCGCGTGGGTCTTCACGGTGTAGGGGGAGATGAAGATGCGGCGGCTGATCTCCGCGTTGTCCAGGCCGGTGACGATCAGCTCGATGACTTCCCGCTCCCTCGGGGTGAGTGCGGCGAACAGCGCGGCCTTCTCCGGGTCCGCGGGCGGGGCAGGGTCGTCCGAGGCGTGGCTGACCAGTGCGTCGATCGCCGTCGGCGACAGGGCGTGCTCTCCCGACGCGACGCGCCGGATGCCGTCGGCGAGCTCGGCGGGTCCGGCGCCCTTGCTGAAGAAGCCGTCGGCACCGGCGCGGAGGGCGGCGAGGACGTTCTGGTCCTGATCGAAGGTGGTCAGCACGAGGATGCGCGGACGCTCGCGGCCGTGGTCGGCGCGGATGCGGCGCACGGTCTCGACACCGTCGATGCCGGGCATGTTGAGGTCGACGAGGACGACGTCGACCGCGGTGGACTCCAGCAGGGCGACGGCCGTGTACCCCTCGCCGGCCTCGGCGACGACCTCGAGGTCGGGGTTGGCGTCGATGATGACGCGCAAGCCGGCACGGATCATCTCCTGGTCGTCGACGAGCATCACGGTGGTCATCGGGGGGCCTCATCTCTCGGCGGGGATCGCGGCGGTCACCCAGAACAGTCTCTCGTCGGCACGGGTGCTGAGCGTCCCGCCGACGGACTCGGCACGCTCGCGCATCCCGACCAGGCCGTTGCCACCGCCCGGGGCGGCCGCCCCGCGCGTGCGGCGGAGGTTGACGACCTCGATCAACACGCCGCCGTGCTCGTCCGGCCCGACCGTGACCGAGACGGTGCCCTCGCCGTGTTTCTGCGCATTGGTGAGCGCCTCCTGCACGATCCGGTAGGCGGCCATGCTCGCCTGTGCGGACAGTTCCCCCGTGACATCCTCCAGACTCGCCTCGATCACCATCCCCGCCTCGCGGCAGGAGGCCACGAGGTTCTCGATGACGGTGAGCCCGGGGGTGGGCTCCAGACCGTGCTCGGCGTCGCCGAGGCGCAGCACGGCGAGGATCTGCTGCGTCTCCCGGAGCACGGCCTGGACGCCGTCCCGGGCGGCGGCGAGATCGGCCCGAGTCTCGTCGGCATCGGGCGGCAGGTGGACCTCGGCGGCACCGAGGCGCATGTTGACCACCGCGATCTGGTGGCCGATGGAGTCGTGCAGGTCCCGGGCGATCCGCAGCCGCTCCTGCGCGATGCCGCGCTCGACGGCGGCGACACGGCCGGCCTCGGCATCCGTGACGCGCCGCTCCGCCTCCTGCCGGTAGCGGTGGTTGCCGTGGACCGCGCTGCCGATGGCCGCGCACACGACCGTGGCGAACGCGGCGATCGACGCGCTCGCGTCGACGTTCACGTCGATCGTGCCGACCTCCCCGGCCACGGCGGCAAAGTTCACGACCGCGACGATCGCGCCGATCAGCAGTGCCGAGAGGCCGCGGAGCGTGAACAGGAACACGGCGAAGCAGGCCATCGACCAGATCCCGGTCGCCGGCTCCCGGCCGACGAGCGCCGCGAGCACCGGGGCCGCGGCCACGATCCCCAGGCCGAGGTACGGGACGCGGTAGCTGGCCGCGACGCCCGCCACGATGAGGACGACGGGCAGGTACTGCGCGACGGTCGCGCCGTCGAACGCGGCGGTGGCGATCTCCGTGCCGACGGCCAGCAGCAGGATGACCAGCACCCCGGACTCGAGGGCGCGCGGCAGCACCTCCCACCGGCTCGCCCCCCGCCGACGCCAGGGCCTCTCCGGCGTTCGCATGTTCTCCATCCTCTCCCGCACCGTGCTCGCGGAGGTACTGCAAGCGCAGTAGCGACGCCGGTTCACCGGGACGATCCGCTCCGGGCGCGATCCGCGGACGATCGATACGTGCCCCACCGGGCATCGGAATCGACAACACCGAAGGAGACCCAGATCATGACCGCTCAGACCGCCGTCACCGAGCAGAGCACCGGCTTCACCGCCTACGAGTACGCCTCGGTGCGCGCCCCCCGCGCTCTCGAGTCGCTCTACCGGGACACCTACCGCGGGTTCGGCTGGACGGTCGAGTCCACCGAGCTCGCCGACCCGATCCGGCCGCTGCCCCTGACCCCGGCGGTCCAGCCGACGACGATCACGCTGAGACTCAAGCGCGACCGCAACATCCGCAACCGGCAGATGGTGCAGACCCTGCAGCGCAAGGCTGAGGGATCGCTGTCGACCATCGCCCGGCTGGAGAGGTCGAAGACGACCCGGGCGATCGTGCTCGCGGTGACCATCGGCATCGTCGGCGCCGCGTTCCTGGCCGGCTCGATCCTTCTGATGAACGGCGGCCTGCTCGCCGTCTCGATCGTGCTCGGCGTGATCGGCGTGATCGGCTGGGGCGGCGGCTTCCTCGCCTACCTCGGTGTGAGGTCCCGCCGCACGGCCACGGTCATCCCGCGCATCGACCGCGAGTTCGACGCCCTCTACGAGACCACCGACCAGGCCGCCCGCCTGCTGAAGTGACGACCGGGCGCGATCCGGGTCCCGGCGGCACACGCCCCCGAGGCCCGGATGGCGCCCCGCCCGCCCCCGGACCACCTCACGCAGGCAGGACCGCCTCAGGCCGTCTCGGCAGCGGCCCGGGGCTCTGCGCCGACCGACCCACCTCGACCATCGAAGGAGCACATCCCATGACGACGACCATCAACCCGGCCGAAACAGCCCAGGCCGCGGCGCCCGCCCGGCGCCCGCCCGCGGCGATCATCGCCGTGCTCGCCATCACCGGCATCATCGCCGCCGGCACCCAGACCCTCATCGTCCCGCTGCTCGGTCAACTGCCCGCACTGCTCGGGGCCGCCGCCGCCGACACCGCCTGGGCGGTCACCGCGACCCTGCTCGCGGCCGCCGTCGCGGTGCCCATCGCCGGACGCCTGGGCGACATGCTCGGCAAGCGGCGCATCCTGCTCGCCAGCCTCATCCCGCTCATCATCGGCTCGGTGCTGTGCGCCGTCACCGGCTCCCTCGAGCTCATGATCGCCGGCCGTGTCCTGCAGGGCCTCGGCATGGGCGTGGTGCCGCTGGGCATCAGCCTGCTGCGCGAGGTCGTGCCCGCCGAGCGCATCGGCTCCGCCGTCGCCACCATGAGCGCCTCGATGGGCATCGGCGGAGCGATCGCCCTCCCGTTCGCGGCCACCATCGCCGAGTACGCGAGCTGGCGGATCATGTTCGCCGTCTTCGCCGCCATCACCGCCGCCGCCTTCGTCCTCGTGCTCTGGCTGGTCCCTGCCGGCGACGGGCGCGTCCACAGCGCCCGCTTCGACCTCTCCGGCGCGCTGCTGCTGTCCGCGGGGCTGGCCGCGCTGCTGCTTCCGATCTCCAAGGGCGCCACCTGGGGCTGGGCCTCGCCGGTCACCCTCGGCCTGTTCGCGGCCGCCGTGCTCCTCCTCGGTCTCTGGGCGCTCCAGCAGTTACAGGTCGAGCAGCCGCTGGTGAACCTGCGGAGCCTGCGGAACCCGCAGGTGACGCTCACGAACGTCGCTTCGCTGCTGATCGGCTTCGCGATGTACGGGCAGTCGCTCATCCTCCCGCAGCTGCTCCAGCTGCCGGTCTCGACCGGGTACGGGCTCGGGCAGTCGATGCTGCAGATGGCGCTCTGGCTCGTGCCCGGCGGTGTCGTGATGATGGTCGTCTCCCCGCTCGGCGCGCGGCTCACCGCCGCCCGCGGCCCTAAGACGACGCTCGCTCTCGGCGCCCTCGCGGTGGCCGCGGGGTACGGCGCGAGCCTGCTGCTGCTCGGCTCCACCTGGGGCATCATGGCCGCGATCATGGTGATCAACATCGGCGTGGGACTCGCCTACGGCGCCATCCCGATGCTCATCATGAGTGCCGTCCCGGCCGGGGAGACCGCCTCCGCGACGAGCTTCAACACGCTCATCCGCTCCATCGGCACCAGTGCCGCCTCCGCCGTGACCGGTGTTGTCCTGGCCGCTATGACCACGACCACGGGCGGCGCCACGGTGCCGAGCCTGCCCGGCTTCCAGCTCGCGCTCGTCATCGGCGGCACGGTCGCGCTGCTCGCCATCGTGGTCATCGCGTTCCTGCCCCGCGAGGCGCGCCGCCGCACCCGGACCGCCTGAGCAGCGGCATCGCCGTGGCGACGAGCCGCATCAGCCCGGGGGCATCCCCGCCGGCCGGCGATGGTCGGTGAGGGCGCGGGCCTCGCGGTCGCGGATGATAGCTTGGACCAGGCTTGCCGGGAGCTCATTCGACCCAGAGGCCGCGCCTGTGGCGCGAACACCGTTGAGCGGGTTGCGCAGCTCGTCACGCAGCGGCTCGGGCGGCTCGATGCCGGGCGATGGCGTGCGATGCTCCCGCGGTAGCCGACCGACAGACCTCAGGCAACGACAACAGGAGACAGCCACGTGAAGACGACCGTCGAGAAGCTCAACCCGACCCGGGTGAAGCTCACCATCTCGGTCACCCCGGACGAGCTCAAGCCGAGCATCGACCACGCCTACCAGCACATCGCCTCGCAGGTGTCGATCCCCGGATTCCGCAAGGGCAAGGTGCCGGCGGTGCTCATCGACCAGCGCATCGGCCGCGAGGAGGTGCTCAACCACGCGGTGAGCGACGGACTCGACCGCTTCTACCGCGACGCGATCCGTGACGAGAGGATCCGCGTCCTCGGCCGTCCCACCGCGGAGGTCACCGGCTGGCCCGAGGTGAAGGACTTCTCCGGCGAGCTCGTGATCGACGTCGAGGTGGACGTCCGCCCCGAGTTCGAGCTGCCGAGCTACGACGGCCTGAAGCTCACCGTCGACGCCGTGACGGTCTCCGACGAGGATGTCGAGAAGGAGCTCGAGCAGCTGCGCAGCCGCTTCGGCACCCTGGTCACCGTCGACCGCCCGGCCAAGGCCGGCGACTTCGCGCAGATCGACCTGGTGGCGAGGATCGACGGTCGTGAGGTGGACACCGCGAGCTCGATCTCCTACGAGGTGGGCTCGGGCGAGCTCATCGAGGGCATCGACGACGCCATCGACGGGCTCTCCGCCGGCGAGGAGACGATCTTCGAGTCGACGCTGCTCGGCGGCGACAACGAGGGCGACACGGCCGAGATCACGGTGAACCTGCTCGCCGTCAAGGAGCGCGAGCTGCCCGCGGCCGACGACGACTTCGCGCAGATCTCCAGCCAGTTCGACACGATCGACGAGCTCCGGGCCGATCTGAAGGCGCAGCTGGCGAAGAGCGGGGTGTTCTCCCAGGGCGTCCAGGCCCGCGATCGGGTGGTCGACGAGCTGCTGAAGAGCGTCGACATCCCCGTGCCGCAGCAGCTCGTCGAGGAGGAGGTCAAGCGCCACCTCGAGTCGGAGCACCGCACGGAGGACGAGGAGCACGCCAAGGAGGTGGCCGAGTCGAGCGAGAAGACCTTCCGCTCGCAGATCCTCCTCGACGCGATCGTGGAGAAGGAGCAGATCCAGGTCAGCCAACAGGAGCTGACCCAGTACCTCATCCAGGGCGCCTCGCAGTACGGCATGGAGCCGGGCGAGTTCATCAAGGTGCTCGACAGCAACGGCCAGGTCCCGGCGATGGTCGCCGAGGTCGCCCGCAACAAAGCGCTCGCCGTCGTGCTCGGCCGCGCGAAGGTGGTCGACAGCGACAAGAAGGCCGTCGACCTCACCGAGTTCACCGCGGCGTTCGACGAGCCGGCCGAGAGCGATCCCGCCGACAACGCCCCGGCCGACAACGCCCCGGCCGACAGCGACCCGGCCGACAACGCCTGAGCCGAAGTCCAGCCCGGCGCGCATCGGTTGTGCAGGAGAACCTCTGCTCTCGACCCGATACGAGTCGTCAGAGACCGGATTTTCCTGCACAACCGATCTCGGGGCGGCGGGCGTCTGCCGAGGGCGAACAGCGCCACGACGGCGAAACCGCTCCGGTAGCGTCGGGACCCAAGCGACAACTGAAGGAGCGCATCGCATGGCCCAGCCGGCTCTGGTTTCCAGCATCTTCGACCAGCTACTCAAGGACCGCATCATCTGGCTCGGCTCCGAGGTGCGGGATGACAACGCGAACGAGATCTGCGCGAAGATCCTGATGCTCGCCGCCGAGGACTCGAAGAAGGACATCTACCTCTACATCAACTCGCCCGGCGGCTCGATCACGGCGGGCATGGCGATCTACGACACCATGCAGTTCGTGCCGAACGACATCGTCACGGTCGGCATCGGGCTCGCGGCGTCCATGGGCCAGTTCCTGCTCTCCAGCGGCACCAGGGGCAAGCGCTACATCACCCCGAACGCGCGGGTGCTGCTGCACCAGCCCTCGGGCGGCTTCGGCGGCACCGCCGCGGACATCCAGACGCAGGCCTTCGTCATCCTGGACATGAAGAAGCGGATGGCGGAGCTCACGGCCGAGCAGACCGGCAAGAGCATCGAGCAGATCCTCGCGGACAACGACCGGGACAACTGGTTCGACGCCAGGGGCGCGCTCGAGTACGGCTTCGTCGACCACATCCGCGAGTTCTCCACCGGCGTCGTCGGCGGCGGCGGCACCGATCAGGCGGTGTCCTCCGACCCGGCGAAGACCGGCACCGAGAAGACCGGCACCGAGAAGACCAGCTGAGCGAGCCCGGACGAGAGAGCGACGAGAGAGCACAATGAACGACTTCCCCTTCGGCCGGCCCTCCCTCGGCCAGGCATCCCCCCCGGGGCATAGCTCCCAGGCGCCGGCGATGCCGCAGGCCCGCTACATCCTGCCCTCCTTCGAGGAGCGCACCGCCTACGGCTACAAGCGCCAGGATCCCTACGCGAAGCTCTTCGAGGACCGCATCGTCTTCATGGGCGTGCAGATCGACGACGCGAGCGCGGACGACATCATGGCCCAGCTGCTCGTGCTCGAGTCGATGGACCCCGACCGCGACATCGTGATGTACATCAACTCGCCCGGCGGCTCCTTCACGGCGATGACGGCCATCTACGACACCATGCAGTACATCCGGCCCGAGGTGCAGACCGTCGTGCTCGGCCAGGCCGCCTCCGCGGCCGCCGTGCTCGCGGCGGCGGGCACGCCGGGCAAGCGCCTCGCGCTGCCGAACGCGCGCATCCTCATCCACCAGCCGGCCACCTCCGGCTCGGGCGGCGGCCAGGCCTCCGACATCGAGATCCAGGCGGCGGAGATCCTGCGGATGCGCACCTGGCTCGAGGAGGCGCTCTCGAAGCACTCGAACCGCTCGATCGAGCAGGTGCACAAGGACATCGACCGCGACAAGATCCTCTCCGCCCAGGAGGCCTTCGAGTACGGTCTCATCGACCAGGTGCTCGCGAGCCGCAAGGCGGTCTCCGTGCCCGCGCTCACCCGCTGAGGACGCGGCCGGCCGACACGCAGCGGCGCGTTCCGGCGGCCTGCCCGCGGCCGTCGCCGGCACGCGTTAGGCTCTCAGGAACGGTCGCCGGGATGAACGGGAGAGCGAGATGGCACGCATCGGAGAGAGCGCCGACCTGCTCAAGTGCTCGTTCTGCGGCAAGAGCCAGAAGCAGGTGCAGCAGCTCATCGCCGGACCCGGCGTGTACATCTGCGACGAGTGCGTCGAGCTGTGCAACGAGATCATCGAGGAGCGTCTGGCCGAGGCCGGCGACGAGGCGCAGAGCGAGTTCGACCTGCCCAAGCCCAAGGAGATCTACTCCTTTCTCGAGGAGTACGTGATCGGCCAGGAGCGGGCGAAGAAAGCCCTCTCGGTGGCGGTCTACAACCACTACAAGCGGGTGCGCGCGAAGAACACCATCGCGAGCGTCGACGACCTGAGCAGCGAGGTCGAGATCGCGAAGTCGAACATCCTGCTCATCGGCCCCACCGGCTGCGGCAAGACCTATCTCGCCCAGACGCTCGCGAAACGCCTCAACGTGCCCTTCGCCGTCGCCGACGCCACCGCGCTCACCGAGGCCGGCTACGTGGGCGAGGATGTCGAGAACATCCTGCTCAAGCTCATCCAGGCCGCGGACTACGACGTGAAGCGCGCCGAGACCGGCATCATCTACATCGACGAGATCGACAAGATCGCCCGCAAGGCCGAGAACCCGTCGATCACCCGGGACGTCTCGGGCGAGGGCGTGCAGCAGGCGCTGCTGAAGATCCTCGAGGGCACGGTGGCGTCGGTGCCGCCGCAGGGTGGACGCAAGCATCCGCACCAGGAGTTCATCCAGGTGGACACAACGAACGTGCTGTTCATCGTCGCGGGCGCCTTCGCCGGCCTCGAGGACATCATCTCCAGCCGGGCCGGCAAGCGCGGCATCGGCTTCGGGGCGCCGTTGCACAACAAGGAGCTCGAGAAGAACCTGTTCAGCGAGGTGCTGCCCGAGGACCTGCACAAGTTCGGCCTGATCCCGGAGTTCATCGGCCGGCTGCCGGTGATCGCGAGCGTCACCCCCCTCGACCGCGAGGCGCTCATGGACATCCTCACCCAGCCGAAGAACGCCCTCGTCAAGCAGTACCAGCGCATGTTCGACTTCGACGGCGTCGAGCTGGAGTTCACGGATGACGCGCTCGAGGCGATCGCCGACCTCGCCGTGCTGCGCCAGACCGGCGCCCGCGGGTTGCGGGCGATCCTGGAGGAGGTGCTCGGCCCGATCATGTTCGAGGTGCCCTCCGACAACCACGTGGCGCGGGTCATCGTCACCCGCGAGGCCGTCGTCGCCAACGCCGCGCCGACGATCGTGCCGCGCAAGGACCTCCGGCGCGAGAAGAGCGCGTAACCGCTTCTCGCCAGCCTCGCCAGCCGAGGGGAGGCGTGCCGCGCCGTCTCGAAGCTCCTGCGCCCTCCGATGCCGATCTGGTGTCATTCACGGCATGGCCGTGACCGTGCGCTATGACCGTGCGCTTCTGCACCGATCTCGATGAGCGTCTCGTGGCTCGCTAGGCTCGATGAATCACCGCGTCATCCGTTCTCCCGCCCGTCACGGCCGGGTTCGTGGCCGCCATCTCCGGGTTCGCGAGCTCGTTCGCACTCGTGATCGCGGGGCTGCAGGCCGTCGGCGCGACCGACGCCCAGGCGGCGTCCGGTCTGTTCGCGCTGTGTCTCGCGATCGCCGTCGTGAGCATCGTGGGCGCGGTCGTGCTGCGACTGCCGGTGGCGATCGCGTGGTCGACGCCGGGGGCGGCCGTGCTGCTCGCGGCGGCCGATCATGGCATCCGCTTCTCCGACGCGATCGGCGCGTTCCTGGTGTCGGCGGCGCTCATGCTGCTCTGCGGGCTGTGGCCGATGCTCGGCCGGGCGATCACGCGCATCCCGCGTCCGCTGGCGAACGCGATGCTCGCCGGCGTGCTGCTGCCGATCTGCCTCGCGCCGGTGGAGGCCGTGGCGACGCTGCCGCTCGCGGCGGGGCCCGTCGTGCTGGTCTGGCTCGTGCTGTCCCGTCTCGCCGCGCGCTGGGCGGTGCCCGCGGCGATGCTCGTCGCGATCGGCGCCGTGGTCGTGATCGCCGGCACGGGCTGGACGCGATCGGCGGAGGTCGTGCCGCACCTCGATCTCGTCCTTCCGACCTTCGACCCCGGGGTCGTCGTCGGCGTCGGTCTGCCGCTGTTCATCGTGACGATGGCGGGGCAGAACGTGCCCGGTTTCACGGTGCTGCGGTCGCACGGCTTCGAGCCGCCGGTGCGCTTCGCCCTCGTCGGTCAGGGGCTCGGTTCGGCGGCGGCCGCGCTGTTCGGCGGCCACGCGATCAACCTCGGGGCGATCACCGCCGCGATCATGACCGGGCCCGACGCACACCCGGACCCGCGACGCCGGTGGATCGCGACCCTCACGAACGGTCTGCTCTATGTGCCGCTCGGCCTCGGCGCCGGACTCGCCGCGGCGCTCGTCACGGCCGCGCCCGCGATCCTCATCACGGCCGTCGCGGGGCTCGCCGTGCTCGGCGCCCTGGTGTCCAGCGTCGTGAGCGCGCTCGAGGACCCCCGGCACCGGATCGCCGCGATCGCGACGTTCCTCGTCGTCGCATCCGGCGTGGTCGTGCTCGGCATCGGCTCGGCGTTCTGGGGACTGCTCGTCGGCGGCGTCGTGATGTGCTGGCTCGGCCGGGGGCGCCGGGCGGAATCGCCGTCGCGCTGAGCCGGTTGCACTCGTCATGAGCCCCGAGCTGCCGCTGTCCGTGCTCGACCTCTCGAGCGTGCGCTCCGACGAGACGGCGAGGGATGCGGTGGCCCACACCATCGCGCTCGCCCAGGCCGCCGAGCGACTCGGCTATCGGCGGTTCTGGGTCGCCGAGCACCACGGGATGCCCGGCGTCGCCTCGTCCGCGCCGGCCGTGCTCATCGCCGGGATCGCCGCCGCGACCTCGACGATCCGGGTCGGCTCGGGCGGCGTCATGCTGCCGAACCACGCCTCGCTCGTGGTGGCCGAGCAGTTCGGCACGCTCGTCGCGCTCTACGGCGACCGCATCGACCTCGGCCTCGGCCGGGCGCCCGGCACGGATCAGCTGACCGCATCGCTGCTGCGCCGCGGCGGCGTCGACGAGACCGCTCAGGACTTCCCGAACCAGGTGATCGAGCTGTTCGCCTGGTTCGGCATGTCGGCTCCGCTGGAGTCGGGCATCGGCTCGCGCGTCGTCGCGACGCCCGGCGCGGGGGCGGCACCGGAGATCTGGCTGCTCGGCTCGAGCGGCTTCAGCGCCCAGCTCGCCGGCATCCTCGGCGTGCGCTTCGCCTTCGCCCACCACTTCGCCGGCGGCGAGGGCACCCGGGTCGCGCTCGAGCTCTACCGGGAGCGCTTCGAGCCGTCGCCGTGGCTCGACGCCCCGCACGCCGCCGTCTCGGTCGCGGTGGCCGTGGGCGCGACGACCGAGCAGGCTCGGCGGATGACGCTGCCGCAGCAGCTGGCGATGATCCGGCTGCGCGCCGGCAGCCCGGGCCGCACGCCCACCCTCGAGGAGGCGCTCGCCCACGAGTGGACCGACGCCGAGCTGGCCTTCGTGGAGCAGCGGATCGCGAGCCAGGCCGTCGGCACGCGCGAGCAGGTGCTCGAGCGCCTCCGCTCGCTCGCGGCGGAGACGGCCGCCGACGAGCTGGTCGTCGTGCCGCAGGGTCCCGATCTCGCGAGCCGCATCTCGATGCTCGGCGCGCTCGCCCGCTGAGCCGATGTCCGGCCCGGCTCGACGTCGACCCGGCCTCAGCCGGTGAGGCCGCGGCGCTCCAGCAGCGGCTCGAGCGCCGCGTCGCGGCCGCGGAAGCGCCGGTAGGCCTCGAGCGGGTCCATCGAGCCGCCGACGCCGAGCAGCATCGTGCGGAAGCGCTCGCCGTTCTCGCGGCGGAGCCCGCCGTTCTCCCGGAACCACTCGACGGTGTCGGCGTCGAGCATCTCGCTCCAGATGTACGAGTAGTAGCCGGCGTCGTAGCCGCCCGAGAACGCGTGCGCGAAGTAGGTCGACTCGTAGCGCGAGGGCACGGCGGGGTCGTCGAGCCCAACCCGGGCGAGGGCGGCCGCGGCGAACGCCTCCACCGAGTCGACGGCCGCGGCCTGCTCGGGCGAGAGCCGGTGCCACTGCTGGTCGAGCAGCGCCGCGGCGAGGTACTCGCTCGTCGCGAAGCCCTCGCCCGCGGCGCTCGACGCCTCGAGCCGTTCGACGAGCCCCGCGGGCATCGGCTCGCCGGTGACGTGATGGCGCGCGTAGCTCGCGAGCACCTCGGGCCACAGCATCCACATCTCGTTCACCTGGCTGGGGAACTCGACGAAGTCGCGGAACACGGCGGTGCCGGCGAAGCTCGGGTAGCTGACGCGCGCGAACAGCCCGTGCAGCGCGTGGCCGAACTCGTGGAACAGCGTCTCGACCTCGTCGAGGCTGAGCAGCGTGGGCTCGCCGGCCGGGGGCCTCGGCACGTTGAGGTTGTTGACGACGACGGCGGTCGGGATGTCGAGCAGCGCGCTCTGTGTCACGAGCGAGCTCATCCACGCGCCGCCGCGCTTGGAGTCGCGCGTGTACAGGTCGAGCAGGTACAGCCCGACGGGGGAGCCGTCGGCCTCGCGCACCTCGAACACGCGCACCTCGGGGTGGTAGGCGACGAGGTCGTGGCGCTCGGCGAACGTCACACCGTAGAGGGCGGACGCGGCGAAGAACACCCCGTCGCGCAGCACCCGCTCCGCCTCGAGGTACGGCCGCAGCTCGCCCGTGTCGACGTCGTAGGCGGCCTCGCGCTCCCGTTCGGCGTAGTAGGCCCAGTCGTGCGCCTCGACCGGGTGCCCGGCGCGCCTGCCGAGCCCGACCTTCTCGGCGCGGGCGTTGCGCGCAGCGATCGCCGCGAGCGGCTCGAGCATCGCGGCGACGCGCTCGGGGGAGCCGGCGGTCTCGTCCGCCGTGACCCAGGCGGCGTGGCTGTCGTAGCCGAGCAGCCGGGCGCGCTCGGCGCGCAGCCGGACGATCTCGAGCACGAGGTCGCGGTTGTCGTGGTCGCCGCCTCGGGTGCCGCGCGAGCGCGAGGCGGCCATGATGCGCGCCCGGGTGGCGCGGTCGGCGATCGAGCCGAGCCACGGGTGCCCGGTGGGCAGCACGAGCGTGACGAGCCAGCCGCCCTGTCCCCGCTCACGGGCCGCCTCGGCGGCGCTCGCGAGCTCGCCCTCGCCGAGGCCGGCGAGCTCGGCGGCATCCGTGATGTGCACGGCGAGCGCGTTCGTGTCGGCGAGCAGGTTCTTCTCGAACCGCGTGGTGAGGCTGGAGAGCCGCCGGTTGAGCTCGCGCAGCCGCCCCTTGTCGGCGTCCGAGAGGCCGGCACCGGCGATGGTCAGCTCGGTGTGGCGACGCTCGACGAGGTAGCGGGACTCGGCGTCGAGGTCGGAGTGCGGGAGGGCGGCGTGCACCGCGGCGATGCGCGCGTAGAGGGCGGGGTCCAGCCGGATGGCGTCGGCGTGCGCGGCGAGCCGAGGGGCGATGCGCTCCTCGAGCTCGTCGGTGAACGGGCTCGAGTCGGCGCCGCTGCGGGTGAAGAACACCGTCGAGACCCGGTCGAGCGTGCGGCCGGAGCGCTCGAGCGGCACGAGGGTGTTCTCGAACGTCGGCGGCTCGGGGTCGCCGGTGATCGCGGCGATCTCGGCGAGCTGCTCGGCGAAGCCCGCCTCGAAGGCGGGCTCGTAGTGCTCGTCGCGGATCTCGGCGAACGGCGGCAGCCCGTGGGGCAGCTCGCTGGGGGCGAGGAACGGGTTGCTCATCCGTTCAGCCTAGGGAGCGTTCAGCCTAGGGAGCGTCCGGCCAGGGAGCGTTCGGCCAGGTGACCGGTCAGTCGCCGAGGGCGTGGAGGTCGTCGGGCCCGAGCACCACCGCGGCGTCGGCGGCCGGGTCGTAGCGGATCACCAGCCCGGCGTCGGCCTCAACATGCGGCAGCCCCTCCAGCCAGGTGAGCTGCCAACGCCAGCCCGGCCGCTCAGCGTCCGTCAGCTCGGCCTCGACCGAGCGGATGGCCCGGACGATCGCCGCCGGCAGCCGTGCCGGCGGCTCGGCGTCCGCGGGCCACCGGGTGCCGAGCCGCATCAGAGCGTCATCTCGTAGGTGACCCAGCTGGTGCGCACGGCGATCCGCTCGTAGACCTGTCGGGCGCGCTCGTTCGACTCGGCGGTGATCCAGCGCAGCGTGCCGCCGGACTGCTCGCTCGCGAGCGCGGCGACCCCGCGGATGAGCGCCGTCCCGGTGCCGCCGCCGCGGGCCTCCGGGGCGACGTAGAGGTCGTCGAGATACCAGTCCCGGCCGCCGGTGAACGTGTCGGGGTGCGAGCGGTAGTGCGCGAGGCCGATGACGGCACCGTCGCCGTCGTCCGGGAGTCGCTCGGCGACGAGGCCGTCGATGCCCGAGCCGGCGGCGAGCAGCTGCGCCCAGACGCGCTCGAGCACCGACTCGTCGAACGTCGTGTCGTAGAACTCCCCGTAGGCGCGGAACAGTGCGCTCCAGGCGGCGGCGTCACGCGGCTCGAGAGGTCGGACGAGAACGGGCCGGGCGACGACGGGCCGGCCGCCCTCGGCGCCCTCGCTCACGCGATCTGCTCCTCGAGCACGATGTCGGTCACGGCCACCTCGTCGGCGACGACGAACGTCGGCGCGGCGATGCGGCCAACGGCGGCGAGGTCGGCGAGCCCCCGCTCGAGCAGCGCGGGCCCGGCGATCGTGGCGCTCGTCACGGGCGTCCGCTGGCTCGCCTTGGCATCCGTCTTGGCCCGGCGGATGCCGATGAGCGCCTCGCTCACGAGCGGCAGCAGCCCGGAGGGCCGCCGGTCCGCGCGGGCGCGCGGCCACTCGGCGGTGTGCACGCTGTCATCGTGCGTCCAGCTCCACACCTCCTCGGTCGCGAAGGGCAGGAACGGCGCCAGCAGGCGCACGAGCGTGTCGAGCGCCTCGCGCAGGGCGGCAACCGCGGACGCCCGGCCGGCGCCCCCGCCGTAGGCGCGCTCCTTGACCAGCTCCAGGTAGTCGTCGCAGAACGTCCAGAAGAACTGCTCGGCGACCTCGAGGGCGCGCGCGTGGTCGAAGCCGTCGAAGGCGGCGGTCGCCGCCTCGACGACCCGGTCCAGCTCGGCGAGCATGTCGACGTCGAGGGGCTCGGTCACTGCTGCGGTCGCCGTGCCGGGCCCGGCCGCGTCCGGTTCGGCCGCGTCCGGTTCGGCCGTGTCCGGTTCGATGGGGAACGACAGCACGAACTTCGCCGCGTTGAGCACCTTGATCGCGAGTCGCCGGCCGATCTTGATCTGCTTCGGGTTCTGCGGGTCGAAGGCGGCGTCCGTGCCGAGCCGCGAGGAGGCGGCCCAGTAGCGCACCGCGTCCGAGCCGTGCTCCTCGAGCAGGCCGGCCGGGGTCACCACGTTGCCCTTCGACTTGGACATCTTCTTGCGGTCGGGGTCGACGATGAAGCCCGAGATGCCGGCGTGCTCCCAGGGCACCGTTCCGTGCTCGAGCTCGGCGCGCAGCGCCGTGGAGAACAGCCAGGTGCGGATGATGTCCTGGCCCTGGCTGCGCAGCGAGTAGGGGAACACCAGCTCGAACAGCTCCGGGTCGCTCTCCCAGCCACCGGCGATCTGCGGGGTGAGCGAGCTCGTCGCCCAGGTGTCCATGATGTCGACCTCGCCGACGAAGCGGATGCCGCGGTCGGCCTCCGTGTAGCCCTCGGGCACGTCCGAGGAGGGGTCGACCGGCAGCGACGACTCCGGCGGCACGATCACGGCGCCGCGTCCGCCGTCCGCGTCGAGCTCGTACCACACCGGGATCGGCACGCCGAAGAAGCGCTGGCGCGAGATCAGCCAGTCGCCGGTCAGGCCGTTCACCCAGTTCTCGTAGCGCACCCGCATGAAGTCGGGGTGGAAGGCGAGCTCGCGGCCGCGCTCGAGCAGCCGTTCGCGCAGCGCCTCGTCGCGGGCGCCGTTGGCGATGTACCACTGCCGGGTGGAGATGATCTCGAGGGGCCGGTCGCCCTTCTCGAAGAACTTCACCGGGTGCTGGATCGGGCGGATGTCGCCGACGAGCTCGCCCGACTCGGTGAGCAGCTCCACGATGCGCGCCTTGGCGCCGAACACGGTCTTGCCGGCGAGCTGGGCGTAGGCGGCGCGCGCGGCATCCGTGGTGAGGGCCGCCGGCGGCTCGGCGACGATGCGGCCGTCAGCGCCGATGATCGTGCGGTTCGGCAGGTCCAGCTCGCGCCACCAGACGACGTCGGTGACGTCGCCGAACGTGCAGATCATCGCGATGCCGCTGCCCTTGTCCATCTGCGCGAGCCGATGGGCGAGGACGGGCACCTCGACGCCGAAAAGCGGCGTGCGCACGGTGCTGCCGAACAGCTGCCGGTAGCGCTCGTCGTCGGGGTGGGCGACGAGCGCGACGCAGGCGGGCAGCAGCTCCGGGCGGGTGGTCTGGATGACGACGTCGTCGGCTCCGTCGCGGTGGAACGTGAGGCCGTGGTACGCGCCCGGCGTCTCCCTGTCCTCGAGCTCGGCCTGGGCGACGGCGGTGCGGAACGTGACATCCCACAGCGTCGGCGCGTCGGCCTGGTACGCCTCGCCGCGGGCGAGGTTGCGCAGGAAGGCGCGCTGGGCGGTCGCCCGCGCGTGCTCGCCGATCGTGCGGTAGGTCTGCGACCAGTCGACGCTCAGGCCGAGGGTGCGCCAGAGGTCCTCGAACTGCCTCTCGTCCTCGACGGTGAGCCGCTCGCACAGCTCGATGAAGTTGCGGCGCGAGATCGGCACCTGGTCGGCGGCCTTCGAGCTCTTGTTGTCGCCGCCCTCGAACGGCGGCGCGAAGTCGGGCTGGTAGGGCAGCGAGGGGTCGCAGCGCACCCCGTAGTAGTTCTGCACCCGGCGCTCGGTGGGCAGGCCGTTGTCATCCCAGCCCATCGGGAAGAACAGGTTGCGACCGCGCATCCGCTGATAGCGGGCGATCAGGTCCATGTGGGTGTAGCTGAACACGTGGCCGATGTGCAGCGAGCCGGATGCCGTGGGCGGCGGGGTGTCGACGCTGAACACGCTCTCCTTCGTCGCGTTCGCGCGGTCGAAGCGGTAGCTGCCGCGGGCCTCCCACACCTCGCCCCACTTCGACTCGAGCCCTTCGAGGGCGGGGCGCTCGGGCGGCTTCGCGGGCATGGGATCTCCGGGTTCGTATGTGCGGCACCGTGTCAAAGGTGCCTGAGTGTGGGGTTGTGCGTCCATGGTACGGGGATGCGCTCGCGCCGACTCCGTGCGCGTGCGTCGAGGGCCGGGTCAGCCCAACCGCAGCTGCTCGACGCTCTGGCCGGTGACCTCGGCGATGAGGTCGAAGTCCTTGTCGACCGCGAGCACCGTGAGGCCGGCCCTCTCGGCCACCGCGGCGATGAGCAGGTCGTTGTCAGCCAGACGTCCGAGTCAGGCGATTCGCGGAGCCGCACGTACGCCGACTTGTCGATGAGCCAGGCGGTCACCGCCACATTCGCTCCACGGACTCCGGATCGCGGAGGTCCTTGACGCGCTCCGCGGAGCGCTCGAGCATCTCCATCGTGAGCCACGGCCGATCGCCCGACACGGTGTCGCCCGACACGGTGTCGCCCGACACGGTGTCGCCCGACACGGTGTCGTCTAACACGGTGTCGCCCGCCTCGAGCTCGAGGCGCAGGTACTCGTTGCGCGACAGGCCGCGCTCCCGCGCCGCCGCGTCGATGCGGGCGACGGCACGAGGGCTGAGCCCACGGATGAGGATGTCGGTCATCCCGCCATATATCGCGATATCACCCAAGCCCCCGGTGGGAGGGCGACGTGCCTGGGTGCCGGTGCGCACGCGGCGAAGGGCGACACCTTCGCTCGCCGGGCATCAATGTCGGTGGTCGCCTGTTCACTGGTCGCATGGTGACGGACGCGACTGCCGGTGCGACTGCCGGTGCGACTGCCGACGCGGGTGTCGCGCTGCTGCGGGATGATCCCGCGGCGGCCCGCGCGCCGGGCGACCTGCCCCTGTTGGACCAGTTGATCGGGGCGATCGCGCACACGGATCAGCTGATCAACACGATCACGTCGTGGCGCACCCAGCTGTTGGCGGATGCCGCCCGCTGGGCGGAGCTCGCCGCGACCGTCGACCTGGACGGCGAGGGCGTCCCGGCGGGGATGAGCCCGGCGGACATCGCCCGCCGAACGGTCGAGTCCGAGGTCGCGGCCGTCCTGCATGTGCCGGACGTGGCCGCGGTGCATCTCATCCACGATGCGCAGTTGTTGACCGCGGATCTGCCGCGCACTCTAGCGGTGATGCGGTCCGGGGCGATCAGCTACCGGCACGCCCTCAAGGTCGTCGAGCAGGCGGACGACCTGCCCGCCGAGGCGCGGCCCGGGTTCGACGCGGCTGTCGCTCCGGGCGCGCAGCGGTTGACCGCGGCGCAGCTCGGGCAGCGGGCCCGTCGCATCCGAGAGCGGATGCACCCGGAGTCGATGGCCGATCGGCACCGCAGTCGGCACGAGCGGCGCTGCGTGGGTGTCGACCCGGAGCGGGACGGGATGACCACGCTCACCGCCTACCTGCCCGCCGTGCAGGGCCTCGCCATCGACCAGCGCCTGACCGATCTCGCGCGCTCCTCCCGCGCCGACGGCGATCCACGCACGATCGCACAGCTGCGCCTGGACCATCTCGCCGAGCTGCTCATCGAAGGGCAGGCCCCCGATGTTCCGGCCGGGATCCGCGCCCGCGTGCTCGTGCAGGTTCCCGTGCTGACCCTGCTCGGACGGGAGGAGACACCCGGCTCGCTCGACGGCTACGGGCCCATCGACGCCGACACCGCCCGCGAGCTCGCCGCTCGCGCCCCGTCGTTCACCCGGCTGCTCACCCACCCCGAGACCGGCACGGTGCTCTCCGTCGGCCGCGATCGGTACGCGGTGCCGGCCGATCTGCGCACCTGGCTGCAGCTGCGCGACGAGACCTGCCGACATCCCGGATGCCGGCGACGCGCCGTGAGCTGCGACCTCGACCACAGCGACGACTACGCCGGTGGCGGCGGCACCGACCATGACAACCTCGGTCACCTCTGCCGCAGACACCACCGGCTCAAACACCACACCCGGTGGCGACTGGAGCAGGTCGGAGCGGGGCGATTCGCCTGGACCTCACCGACGGGCCGCCGCTACCTCGTCGGCCCGCCCGACGGCGACGACAGCTACCGCGCGCCACCCGGCTGATCACGTCGTGACGTCCCGTCACGCTTCGGTGGGCCCTCCACCGCGTTCCGTGCGGTCACGGCGCCCGGTCGTGCCGCCGATCGTGCCGCCCGCTCGTGGCGAGCGCCTAGAATGCTGCTACCGACACTGATCCGGCCATCACCGGGGAGTCGCGGGAAGAACGGCGCGTGAGCGCCCAGTAGAACCCGCCGGGCCGGCCCGTCACAGCCGAGAACGAGCGGTCGCGCTCGCCGGCCACCGCCGGGGGCGCGGCAAGCGAGGTGGTACCGCGGCATCCGTCGTCCTCGTGCACAGCAGCACCGATGGAGACCCCGATGGCATACCCCCTGAACGGCCGCGCCGTGCCGGCATCCCCGCGCCTGCCCGAGATCGAGCGGGGCATCCTCGCCTTCTGGCAGCGCGACGGCACGTTCGAGGCCTCCGTGGCGCAGCGCGAGGGATGCCCCGAGTGGGTGTTCTACGACGGCCCGCCGTTCGCCAACGGCCTGCCGCACTACGGCCATCTGCTCACCGGTTACGCGAAGGACCTGTTCCCCCGCTACCAGACGATGCGCGGCAGGCAGGTGCACCGCCGCTTCGGCTGGGACACCCACGGGCTGCCGGCCGAGCTCGAGGCGATGCGCCAGCTCGGCATCACCACGACCGACGAGATCGAGCAGATGGGCATCGCCGCCTTCAACGCGAAGGCCCGCGAGTCGGTGCTCGAGTACGCCCAGGAGTGGCGCGACTACGTCACCCGGCAGGCGCGCTGGGTCGACTTCGACAACGACTACAAGACGCTCGACGTGACGTTCATGGAGAGCGTCATCTGGGCCTTCAAGCGGCTCTGGGACCGGGGTCTCGCCTACGAGGGCTTCCGGGTGCTGCCCTACTGCTGGAGAGACGAGACCCCGCTGTCGAACCACGAGCTGCGCATGGACGACGACGTCTACAAGACGCGGCAGGACCCCTCGGTCACCGTGTCGTTCCCGCTCGTCGGCGAGCGGGCCGAGGCGCTCGGCCTCACCGCCGTGCGGGCGCTGGCCTGGACGACGACGCCGTGGACGCTGCCGACGAACGCCGCGCTCGCCGTCGGCCCGGCGATCGAGTACGTCGTGCTGCCCACCGGCCCCGCCGGTGCGGGCGACGGCACCGCCGAGGGCCAGGCCGAGTACCTGCTCGCCGCCGAGACGCTGCCGGCCTACGCGAGTGACCTCGGCTACGAGAGCGCGGATGCCGCGCGCGCGGCCGTCAGCCGTAGCATCCCGGGCAGCGAGCTCGAGGGCGTGCACTACGACCGGCTCTGGGACCACTTCGCCGACGCCGACTACGGCAACGAGCGGGCCTGGCGCATCCTCGTCGCCGACTACGTCGCCACCGGCGAGGGCACCGGCATCGTGCACCAGGCTCCCGCCTACGGCGAGGACGACCAGCTGGTCTGCCAGGCCGCGGGCATCCCCACGATCCTCTCCCTCGACGAGAAGGGCCGCTTCACGAGCGCGGTGCCCGAGGTCGCCGGGCTGCTGTGGAGCGAGGCCAACAAACCGCTCATCCAGCTGCTGCGCGCCGACGGCCGGCTGCTGCGGCTGAAGAGCCACGAGCACTCCTACCCGCACTGCTGGCGCTGCCGGCAGCCGCTCATCTACAAGGCGGTGTCCAGCTGGTTCGTGCGCGTCACCGCCGTCAAGGACCGGATGGCCGAGCTGAACGAGCGGATCACCTGGGTGCCGGAGAACGTCAAGCACGGCCAGTTCGGCAAGTGGCTGGCGAACGCGCGCGACTGGTCGGTGAGTCGCAACCGGTACTGGGGCAGCCCGATCCCGGTGTGGAAGAGCGACGACCCGGCGCATCCGCGCGTCGACGTCTACGGCTCGCTCGCCGAGCTCGAGCGGGACTTCGGCCGGCTGCCCACCGGACCCGACGGCGAGCCGAACCTGCACCGGCCCTACATCGACGAGCTCACCCGGCCGAACCCCGACGACCCGAGCGGGCGCTCGAGGATGCGGCGCATCGAGGACGTCTTCGACGTGTGGTTCGACTCGGGCTCGATGCCCTACGCCCAGGTGCACTACCCCTTCGAGAACCGCGACTGGTTCGACGGTGCCGGTTCAGAAGCAGGCCACAACCCCGCCGACTTCATCGTCGAGTACATCGGCCAGACCCGCGGCTGGTTCTACGTCATGCACGCGCTCGCGACGGCGCTGTTCGACCGGCCGGCGTTCCAGAACGTCATCAGCCACGGCATCGTGCTCGGCTCCGACGGCCAGAAGATGTCGAAGAGCCTGCGCAACTACCCGGATGTCTCGGAGGTGTTCGAGCGCGACGGCGCGGACGCCATGCGCTGGTTCCTGATGAGCTCCTCGGTGATCCGCGGCGGCAACCTCGTCGTCACCGAGGAGGGCATCCGCGAGGGGGTGCGGCAGTTCCTGCTGCCGCTGTGGAGCACCTACTACTTCTTCACGCTGTACGCCAACGCCCGCCCGCAGGCGGAGCAGCGCTGCGCCTGGCGGACGGACAGCACCAACGTGCTCGACCGCTACCTGCTGGCGAAGACCCGCGTGCTGATCGAGCGCGTCGAGGCGCACCTCGACGCGCTCGACTCGCCGCTCGCGGCCCAGGCGCTGCGCGACTTCGCCGACGTGCTCACCAACTGGTACGTGCGCCGCAGTCGCGACCGGTTCTGGGAGGGCGCGGACACGGCAGCCTTCGACACGCTTCACACGGTGCTCGAGACCGTCACCCGCGTCGCCGCCCCGCTCGCCCCGCTCGTCACCGAGGAGATCTGGCAGGGCCTCACCGGCGGCCGCAGCGTGCACCTGACCGACTGGCCGGACGCCGGGCGGTTCCCCGAGGACCCGGAGCTCGTGGCGACGATGGACCGCATCCGCGAGATCGCCTCCGCGGGCCTCGCGTTGCGCAAGGCACGCCGGTTGCGCGTGCGCCTGCCGCTGGCCACGCTCACCGTCGTCACCGAGACGCCGGCGGCGCTCGCCGAGTTCGCGGGCATCCTGCGCGACGAGCTCAACGTCAAGGACGTCGTGTTCGTCGAGCTCGCCGAGACCTCGGCGGATGCCTTCGGCATCCAGCACCGGCTCACGGTCAACGCGCGCGCGCTCGGGCCCCGCATCGGCAGGGGGGTGCAGCAGGTGATCCAGGCGTCCAAGTCGGGCGACTGGACGATCGAGGACGACACCGTGACCGCGGGCGGCATCGTGCTGGAGCCGGGCGAGTACGAGCTCGAGCTGCACTCCGACGCCGAGACCAGCGCGATCGCCTTCCTCGGCGGCGCATCCACC
The DNA here is from genome assembly GCA_047605685.1 of Microbacteriaceae bacterium. Classification (GTDB taxonomy): domain Bacteria; phylum Actinomycetota; class Actinomycetes; order Actinomycetales; family Microbacteriaceae; genus JAUASV01. The sequence goes on along the minus strand of JASGFF010000002.1, from coordinate 48,118 downwards.
GGCGCCGGGGGCTTCGTCGTGCTCGACACCGCCACGACGCCCGAGCTCGAGGCGGAGGGGCTCGCGCGCGACATCATCCGCGCCGTGCAGGACACCCGCAAGGCCGCCGGTCTCGCCGTCTCCGACCGCATCCGCGCCGTCATCCGCGGCGAGGACCCCGCGGACGTCGCCGCCCTCGCCGCCCACGCCGAGACGATCGCCGCCGAGACCCTCGCCGTCGAGCTCGACCTGGACGCCACCGACGACGCGGCCCTCGACGCCGCGACCGGCAGCGCCGCGGGCTCCCGCCGTGCGACCCTGAAGGCGGGCGCGTACGCGAACCGCGGCGTGCTCGTCATCGACGTGTGGAAGGCCGGTGCGATCGGTGTCTGACCCCAGGGAGCCGGACGCGGGCGGCGAGGGCGAGCCCGGTCTCCCGCAGCCCGGTCTCCCGCAGCCCGGTCTCCCGCAGCCCGAGGGCCAGGACCTCGACGACCTGAGCCCCTTCGCCGGCGAGCTGCCCGAACGGCTTGACGAGGACGACGTCGAGTTCCAGGACGCCGCCGACGCCGTGTACTCCGCGCTGCTCGAGCGGCTCGGCGAGGGCGCCCCCCAGCCGCGGCTCGAGCCCACCCGGCGCGCCGTCGAGCTGCTCGGCGACCCGCACCGGGCCTACCCGATCGTGCACGTCACCGGCACCAACGGGAAGACCTCGACGAGCCGGATCGCCGAGTCGATCCTGCGCGCCTACGGTCTGCGCACCGGCCTGATGACGAGCCCGCACCTCAGCCGGGTCAACGAGCGCATCGTCATCGACGGCGCGCCGATTTCGAACCGGGCGTTCGCGGCGGTCTGGGACGACATCGAGCCCTACATCGGCATCGTCGACGCCGAGCTGCGCGCCGCCGGCGAGCCGCGGCTCACCTATTTCGAGGCGCTCACGGTGCTGAGCTTCGCCGCCTTCGCCGAGGCGCCCGTCGACGTCGCCGTCATCGAGGTGGGCCTCGGCGGCGAGTGGGACTCCACGAACGTCGCCGACGGTCAGGTCGCGGTATTCGGCCCGATCGCCCTCGACCACACCCAGCGGCTCGGATCCAGTGTCGAGGCGATCGCCCGCACCAAGTCCGGCATCGTCAAGCCGCTCGCCCGTGTGGTGAGCGCGGCGCAGCAGCCGGAGGCGCTCGAGGTGCTGCGCGCGGCGGCCGAGCACAACGAGGCGCCGCTCGCCGTCGAGGGCGAGCGGTTCGCGCTGCGTTCGGCGAGGCTCGCCGTCGGCGGCCAGCTCATCGACGTGCGCGGTCTCGCCGGCGAGTACCGGGAGCTGTTCCTGCCCTTGTTCGGCGAGCACCAGGCGCACAACGCGGCGCTCGCGATCGCCGCCGTGGAGTCGTTCCTCGGCGACGGTCGGCGGCCGCTCGTCGACGAGCTGCTCGCCGAGGGGCTCGCCCGGGCCAGCTCGCCGGGACGGCTGCAGGTGGTCGGCACCGAGCCGACGGTGATCGTGGATGCCGCGCACAACCCGCACGGCGCCGCCGCCGCCACCCGCGCGATCGAGACGAGCTTCTCCTTCGCCGGGCTCGTCGTCGTCGTCGGCGTGCTCGTCGACAAGGACGCCGCGGGCATCCTCGCCGCGCTCGCCCCGATCGCCGCGCGCTTCGTGGTGACCCGCTCGGCAGACGAGCGAGCCCTGAGCGCCGAGCAGCTCGCCCGCACGGCCGGCGACACCGGCGTCCCGGCCGTCGTGGCCGCGGACGCCGCCGCCGCCCTCGCCCTCGCCCGGGCCTGGGCGGCCGAGCAGCCCGGCCGCGGGGTGCTCGTCACCGGCTCGATCACGCTCGTCGGCGACGCCCTCGCCGTCGCCCGCCGGGAAGGCTGGGCACGGTGACCGGCCGGCCGGCGCGCCCGCGTCGCATCCGCTCGACGAGCGAGTCGCTGCTGTCGATAGCGCTCGGCACCGAGGCCGTGCTCGTGTTCTTCGTCACGCTCGTCGTCTACGGGCTGCGGGCGCTGCCGGCCGCCATCGCCTTCGGCGCCGGGGCGGCGTTGTTCCTGCTGCTGCTGGTCGGCGCGATGCTCGTGCGCTGGCGCGCCGGCGTCTGGCTCGGCTGGCTGCTGCAGGCCGTGCTCGTGCTCACCGGCCTCCTGGTGCCGCTCATGTGGCTCATCGGCGCCGTGTTCGCGGCGCTCTGGGCGTGGTGCTTCGTCAGGGGTCGGGCCATCGATAATCAAAAGGCTGCGCTCGCAGCCGAGCAGTAGGGAGACCAGCAGAGCCATGAGCCTCGAAGAGACACTCGTCCTGATCAAGCCCGACGGCGTCGCCCGTCAGCTCACCGGCGAGATCCTGCGTCGGATCGAGGCGAAGGGATACACGCTCGTCGACCTGCGGCTGCTGCAGCCCGAGCGCGAGCTGCTCGAGCGGCACTACGCGGAGCACGCCGGCAAGCCGTTCTTCGAGCCGCTGGTGGAGTTCATGCTCTCCGGCCCCGTCGTCGCCGCGCGCGTCGCCGGCGACCGGGTGATCGAGGGCTTCCGCTCGCTCGCCGGCACCACCGACCCGACGACGGCCACGCCCGGCACCATCCGCGGTGACCTGGGCCGCGACTGGGGCCTCAAGGTGCAGCAGAACCTCGTGCACGGCTCGGACTCGCCCGAGTCGGCCGCCCGCGAGCTCGCGCTCTGGTTCTGAGCCGGCCCCGCTCAGCGGTGGTGCCGCCCCTCAGCGGCGCAGCTCAGTCGCCGTACTCGTGCTCGGGGGCGGGGTAGGCCCCGGAGGCGACGTCCGCGATGTAGGCGGTCGTGGCATCCGTCAGGGTCTGGGCGAGCTGCGCGTACTGCCTGACGAACTTCGGCACACGCCCCGTGCTGAGCCCGGCCCAGTCGGTCCAGACCACGAGCTGGCCGTCGACGTGCGGGCCGGCGCCGACGCCGATCGTCGGGATGCGCAGCTCGGCGGTCACCCGCGCGGCCACCGCCGAGGGCACCATCTCGAGCACGATCGCGAAGGCACCGGCGTCCTCGACGGCGTGTGCGTCGCGCAGCAGCCGCTCGGCGGCATCCCCGCGGCCTTGGATGACGTGGCCGCCGAGCTGGTGCTCGCTCTGCGGCGTGAAGCCCACGTGCCCCATCACCGGGATTCCCGCGCCGACGATGCGGCGGATCTGCTCCGCGCTGCGCTCGCCGCCCTCGAGCTTCACGGCCTGGGCGTGCGTCTCCTTCATGAAGCGGAACGCCGTGTGCAGCGCCTCGTCCGGCCCGGTCTCGTAGGAGCCGAACGGCATGTCGGCGACGACGAGGGCGCGGCTGACCGAGGTGGCGACCGCCCGGGTGAGCGGGATGAGCTCGTCCACCGTCACCGGGAGCGTGGTGTCATAGCCGAGCACCGTGTTGCCCGCCGAGTCGCCGACGAGCAGGAAGTCGATGCCGGCGGCGTCGAAGATCCGCGCGGTGAGGGTGTCGTAGCTGGTGAGGCCGGTGATCGCGATCCCGCTCTCCTTGGCCCGCTGGAAGTGCCGGGTGCGCACGCGCTTGAGGTCTGCGTCGGCCATGCCGCGAGTCTAGCGAGGCGGTCGGGCGAGGCGGCCCGGCCGCGCTCAGGCGGAGGGCCGGTAGGTGATCGGCAGCCGGCGGTCCCGGCCGAAGGCCATCCCGCTGATCTTCGGGCCGATCGCGCCCTGCCGCCGTTTCCACTCGGAGCGGTCGATGAGCGTCGTGATGCGGTCCACGACGTCCGCCGGGTAGCCGAGCGAGACGATGTCGCGCGCGCCGAGCCGCTGGGTCACGTACTTCTCCACGATGTCGTCGAGCAGCTCGTAGGGCGGCAGCGTGTCCTGGTCGGTCTGATCGGGGCGCAGCTCGGCGCTCGGCGGCTTGTCGATCGAGTTCTGCGGGATCGGCGGGGTCTCGCCGCGCTCGAGGGCGCGGGCGTTGCGCCAGCGGGCCAGCTCCCAGACGAGCGTCTTCGGCACGTCCTTGAGCGGCCCGAAGCCGCCCACCGAGTCGCCGTAGATCGTCGAATAGCCCACCGCCACCTCGGTCTTGTTGCCGGTCGTGAGCACGAGGTGCCCCTCGAGGTTCGACAGTCCCATCAGGATCACGCCGCGGATGCGCGCCTGCACGTTCTCCGCCGCGAGGCCGTCGAGGGCGAGCTGCTCCTCCACCGGGGCGACGAGCCCGGCGATCGGCTCAACCCGGTAGCGCAGCCCGATGCGCGCGGCGGCGTCGTCGGCGTCGTCGCGACTGCCCGACGAGCTCCACCGCGACGGCATCGAGACGCCGTGCACGCGGTGCGCGCCGATCGCGTCGGCGGCGAGCGCGGCGCACACGGCCGAGTCGATGCCGCCGGACAGGCCCAGGATGACGCTCGGGAAGCGGTTCTTCTCCACGTAGTCGCGCAGGCCGGTCACGAGGGCGTCCCAGAGCTGCTCGCGGTCGTCGGGCAGTCGCGCGACATCCGGCTCGAGCGCCGGCCGGGCGTGCGCCGGGGAGGCGAGCTCGACGCGTCGCACCTCTTCCGGCACCGTCCCGGCCCGCGCCTCGGCGAGCTCGAGGTCGGCGACGAGCAGGTGCTCGCGGAACTGCGGCGCACGGGCGAGCACCGTGCCGGAGCCGTCCACGATCACGCTGTCGCCGTCGAACACCAGGTCGTCCTGGCCGCCGACGATGTTGACGTAGGCGACACTCGCCCCGGTCTCGGTGGCCCGCCGGGTGACCAGTGGCAGCCGCACCTCGTCCTTGTCGCGCTCGAAGGGGCTCGCGTTCACGACGAGCAGCAGGCTCGCGCCGGCGTCGAGCACCCGGGTGACCGGCCCGCCGTCGCGCCACAGGTCCTCGCAGATGACGAGGGCCACGTCGACGCCGCGCAGCCGCAGCACGAGCAGCTCGTCCCCGGGGATGAACACCCGGTACTCGTCGAAGACCGAGTAGTTGGGCAGGTGGTGCTTGACGTAGCTCGCCTTCACGTGGCCGTGCTGCAGCACGCTCGCCGCGTTCCGGGCGATCGCCGTCGGCGCGTTCGAGGTGCCGAGCGGGCGCGGCTCGACGGGGCCGTCGGGATGCCCCACCACCACCGGGAGCTCGCCGAGCCCGGCATCCTGCAGCCGCTTGGCGAGGGCGCGCACCTGATCGTGGCAGGCGGCGAGGAAGCTCGGTCGGGAGGCGAGGTCCTCGATGGGATAGCCGGAGAGTGCGCACTCGCCGACGGCGAGCAGATCGGCGCCGCGGGCCGCGGCGCGGCGGGCGGCCGCGAGGATCGCCTCGGCGTTGCCGGCGAGGTCCCCGAGCACCGGATTCGTCTGTGCCAGTGCCAAGCGGAGACGGGCCATGGCGGTAGTTTATTGAGTGGCCAGCGGGCCGACCCAGACGCCCCCGACCGAGAGACTAAGGCAGCCATGGACAAGCAGCGCGACTTCGTACTCCGCACCATCGAGGAGCGCGGCATCAAGTTCGTCCGGCTCTGGTTCACGGATGTCGTCGGCACCCTCAAGTCCGTCGCGATCGCCCCGGCCGAGGTCGAGGGCGCCTTCAGCGAGGGCCTCGGCTTCGACGGCAGCGCCATCGAGGGCTTCACCCGCGCCTACGAGGCGGACATGCTCGCTCATCCCGACCCGACGACGTTCCAGATCCTGCCCTGGCGCGGCGACATCGACCCGACCGGGCGGATGTTCTGCGACATCACCACCCCGGACGGGCAGCCGGCGATCTCCGACCCGCGCAACGTGCTCAAGCGCACGCTCGCCAAGGCCGCCGAGCGCGGTTTCACGTTCTACACCCACCCGGAGATCGAGTTCTACCTGCTCAAGTCATCCGAGCTCGTCGACGGCGCCCCGGTGCCGGTCGACACCGCGGGCTTCTTCGACAACGTGCCGGGCGGCAGCGCGCACGACTTCCGCCGTCGCGCCGTGCAGATGCTCGAGGACCTCGGCATTTCGGTGGAGTTCTCGCACCACGAGGCCGGTCCCGGCCAGAACGAGATCGACCTGCGCTACGCCGACGCGCTCACCATGGCCGACAACATCATGACGTTCCGCACCGTCATCAAGGAGGTCGCGATCGAGCAGGGCGTCTACGCGACGTTCATGCCCAAGCCGCTCTCCGGCCGGCCCGGCTCGGGCATGCACACCCACATGTCGCTCTTCGAGGGCGACACGAACGCCTTCTTCGACCCGGCCGGCCATTATCAGCTCTCCACGATCGGGCGGCAGTTCGTCGCCGGCCTGCTCACCCACGCCCCCGAGATCACCGCCGTCACCAACCAGTTCGTGAACTCCTACAAGCGGCTGTGGGGCGGCGACGAGGCGCCGAGCTTCGTCACCTGGGGGCACAACAACCGCTCGGCGCTCGTGCGGGTGCCGCTGTACAAGCCCGGCAAGGGGCAGAGCGCTCGCGTGGAGTACCGTGCGATCGACTCGGCCGCGAACCCGTACCTCGCCTACTCGCTGCTGCTCGCCGCCGGGCTCAAGGGCATCGAGGGCGGCTACGAGCTGCCGGCGGAGGCCGAGGGCAACGTCTGGGAGCTGACGGATGCCGAGCGCCGCGCCCTCGGCTACGCCCGGCTGCCCGCGAGCCTCGACCAGGCCGTCAACCTCATGGAGGAGTCGGAGCTGGTCGCCGACACCCTGGGCGAGCAGGTGTTCCAGTACGTGCTGCTCAACAAGCGCGACGAGTGGACGCAGTACCGTGCCCAGGTGACCGCCTTCGAGCTGGAGTCGAACCTCCGCGCGCTGTAGCCGGCACCACCAGCAGCATGTCGCGCCCCCAGACGACCCTCACCGACCTCGCCCGGCTCGGCTTCGCCGATCTCGGCGAGGCGAACGAGCGCATCGACGGCCTCAGCGGGCTGCTGCCGCTGTTTGCCGTGGCGCCCGACCCGGACCAGGCGCTCTCGCTGCTGCTGCGGCTGCGTCAGAGCGCCCCGGAGGCGCTCGCCCCGCTGCTGGCGGAGGAGCGGACGGCGGCGCGGCTGATCCGGCTGCTCGGCGCCTCCTCGGCCCTCGGCGAGTTCTTCGTGCGCCGTCCCGCGGAGCTCGCCGCCTTCGCCGAGCCGATCGAGACGCCCCCGGGCGCGGACGCCTACCGCGCCGAGCTCCTCGGGGCCGTCGCTGGGCTCAGCGGCGAGGCCGGCCGGCTGGCGCTGCGGGTGCGCTACCGTCGGCAGCTCGCCCTGCTCGCCGACTGGGACCTCGCGCAGCCCGATCCGGTTCGGGCGGTCTCCCGGGTGGGGGAGGCGCTCGCCGACCTCGCCGGGGCGGCGCTCGAGGCATCCCTCGACATCGCCCGGCGCCAGGTGCCGTTCCCGGCTGCGGACGTCGCGGCGACGCGGCTCGCGATCATCGCCATGGGCAAGACCGGCGGCCGGGAGCTCAACTACCGCAGCGACGTCGACGTGATCTTCGTCGCCCAGGCCGCCGAGGGGCTGACCTCGGACCGCGCCGTGGAGATCGCCACCCGCCTGGCGATGCTCACGATGCGCGGCATCGACGAGCTCGCGGCCGAGCCGATGCTCTGGGAGGTCGACGCGAACCTGCGTCCCGAAGGCAAGGACGGCGCGCTCGTGCGCTCGCTCGAGTCGCACGTGGCCTACTACGAGCGCTGGGCGCGCAACTGGGAGTTCCAGGCGCTGCTGAAGGCTCGGCCGATCGCCGGCGACGCCGAGCTCGGCGCCGCCTACGTGGCCGCCATCGCCCCGATGGTGTGGTCGAGCTCGGCGCGCGAGGGCTTCGTCGAGTCGGTGCAGCGGATGCGCGAGCGCGTCACCGAGCACATCCCGGTGGAGCAGCTCGACGTGCAGCTCAAGCTCGGCCCCGGCGGCCTGCGCGACGTCGAGTTCACCATCCAGCTGCTCCAGCTCGTGCACGGCCACAACGATGAGGGCGTGCGCGAGCGTGGCACCCTGCCGGCGCTCGCGGCGCTCGCGGACGCCGGCTACATCGGCCGGGTCGAGGCGGCCGAGTTCGCCGGCGACTACCGCTTTCTGCGCCTGCTCGAGCACCGCCTCCAGCTGCGCTCGCTCGCCCGCACCCACCTGATGCCCACCGACCCGGAGGCGTTGCGGGTGCTCGCGCGCGCCTCCGGCGTCGCCGCGAACGGCGCCGAGCTCGGCGAGCGCTGGCAGCGCACGAAGGCGAGCGTGCGCGGACTGCACGAGCGGCTCTTTTACCGGCCGCTGCTCTCCGCCGTCGCCGCCCTGCCCGAGGACGGCTTCGCGCTCACGAGCGAGCAGGCGCAGGACCGGCTCGCCGCGATCGGCTTCATCGACGCCGCGGGGGCGCTGCGGCACATCGCCGCGCTCACGAGCGGCGTCTCCCGCCGCGCCGCCATCCAGCGCACCCTGCTGCCGGTCATCCTGCAGTGGCTGGCCGAGGGCGCCGACCCGGACTACGGCCTGCTCGCCTTCCGCCGGCTCTCCGACGATCTCGGTGAGAGCTACTGGTTCCTGCGGATGCTGCGCGACTCCTCGGGCGCCGCCGAGCGGCTCACCCACGTGCTCGCCGGCTCCCGTTTCATCGGCGGCCTGTTCGAGCTGATCCCGGATGCCGCGGCCTGGCTCGCGGGCGGCGAGGAGCTGCGCCCGCGCCCGCTCGACTCGCTGCTCGAGGAGGCCGCCGCGACGGTGGCCCGGCACCGCGACGACGTGGACGCGGCGGCGGTGGCGCTGCGCAGCGCACGTCGCCGCGAGGTGCTCCGGCTCGCCATCGCGAGCGTGCTCGGCACGATCTCGATCGAGGAGCTCGGCCACGCGCTCTCCGCGGTGACCTCCGCGCTGCTCAGCGGCGCGCTCGCGCTCGTGCACCGCTGGGGTGACGGCATCGAGTTCGGCATCGTCGGGATGGGCCGCTACGGCGGTGCTGAGCTCGGCTTCGGCTCCGACGCGGATGTCATGTACGTCTACCGGCTCGCCGGGGCGGGCGCCGAGGAGGGGCAGCGCACGGCGGAGCGGATCGTGCGCGAGATCGCCCGGCTCACCGAGGACCTGCGGCTGCCGCTCGAGTTGGACCTGGGTCTGCGGCCGGAGGGCAAGAACGGCGTCGTGGTGCGTTCGATCGATTCCTACCGGGCCTATTACGAGCGCTGGAGCCTGACCTGGGAGGCGCAGGCGCTGCTGCGTGCCCGCGGCGTCGTCGGCGACCGCGAGCTGCTGGACCGTTTCGAGGAGCTCGCCGACGAGGTGCGCTACCCGCGCGAGATCTCGGCGCACGACATCCGCGAGGTGAAGAGGATCAAGGCGCGCGTGGAGGCGGAGCGGCTGCCGCAGGCCGCCGATCCGGCCCGGCATCTCAAGCTCGGTCGCGGCTCGCTCTCGGACGTCGAGTGGTTCGTGCAGCTGCTGCAGCTGCAGCACGCCGGCCGGCTGCCGGCGCTGCGCACCACCTCGACGCTGCGCGCTCTCGAGGTGGCCGCGGGGGCGGGCCTGGTCGCCGAGCCGGACGCCGAGCGGCTGCGGGCGGCCTGGATCCTCGCCTCCCGCGCCCGCAGCGCGCTCACGCTGTGGACGGCGAGGACGGCGGACGTGCTGCCGACCGATCGGCAGCAGCTCGAGGGCGTCGCCCGCCTGCTCGAGTACCCGCCCCGCTCGGCGTCCCGCCTCGAGGAGGACTACCTGCGCACCACACGCCAGGCCCGTCACGTCTTCGAGCGCGAGTTCTACGGTTGAGGGCGGGTCGCTCTCAGCGGGGGTGTGCGGCGGTGATTCGCATCACGACGTCCAGCGTGTCGGCCCGGTCGCCGTCGACCTGCGGGCCGTTGTTGAGCGAGCAGGCCCAGCGGTCGTCGCCGAACCCGAAGCCCACGGGGCTCCGTTGCCGCCAGCGTTGCGATCGCCCTCGCGGAGCGGCGCGCCCCGCGACTCGCGGAGCGTGCCTCGGTTAGCGCCGTTGGCGATGACGTGTTCACCGTACGCGCGTGAGCAGACCATCTCGGTCGAGCGTGACTTCGGCGGTGAGCCCGAGCTGGTCGAGAAACGTGCGGTCATGGCTGACGACGATCAGCGCGCCTCGATAGGAGGCAAGTGCTTGGACGAGTCGATCGACGCTCGGCAGGTCCAGGTTGTTCGTCGGTTCGTCAAGGATGAGGAACTGCGCGGGCGGGTCGGCGAGTAGCAGCCGTGCCAGCGCAACGCGGAAACGTTCACCGCCGGACAGCGAGCGAACCGGGCGTTCGATCATCGCACCGCGAAGCAGGAGGTGGGCGAGTTGATTGCGCAGTTCGCGGGTGGGGATCGCGGGGGCCGCGTCCTGGATGTTGGTGATGACGCTCGCGTCGTCGTCGAGTCCGTCGAGTCGCTGCGAGAGGTAGCCGACCTGGGCGACGAGCAATTCGCCGCGTGCTCGATCAGGGGACGACTCGGGGGCGGGAGAGCGGGCGAGCTGGCGCAGGAGCGTCGTCTTGCCCACGCCGTTCGGCCCGCTGAGCGCGACACGTTCGGGACCTTGGATGGTGAGTTCACGGCCATCCACGCCGATCAGACGCGCGATCCGACGACCGGCAGGCACGCTTGGGTCGGGGAGTTGGATGGCGATGCGGTCATCGTCACGGATGCGGGCTTCGGCATCCGTGACCGCGCGCCTGGCGAGTGCGACCTTCTCGTCCATGAGGCTGCGGCGCGTGCCCTGCGACTTCTCGGCCGAGTTGCGCCGGTCGTTGACGACGGCACCGACGTACTTGCGATTTGCGGTGTCCTTCCGGCCTTGTCGTTCGCTGTGTGCAATCTTCTCCTCGGCCTGCACCCGTTGGCGCTTCTCGGCGCGCAAGGACTGCTCGGCGGAGCGGAGTGCCCGCCGAGCCGCCTCCTGCTCCGCGTCGACCTGCGTCCGGTATGTGCTGTACGCACCGCCGTAGACGTTGAGTGATCCCTCGCACAGCTCGGCGGTGTCGTCCATCAGCTCCAGCAGCGCCAGATCGTGGCTCACGACGATGAGTGTGCCGTGCCAGGTGTTGACCAACTCGTAAACGTGCCTGCGTGCGTCACTGTCGAGGTTGTTCGTCGGCTCATCGAGCAGGGCGATGTCCGCCCGCCGCAGCATGATACCGACGAGCGCGGCCAGCATGCTTTCGCCACCTGAAAGCTTCGTCGCCGGGTGATCGAGCTGAGGCAGATCCAGCCCCTGCGCGGAGAGCGCAGCGAGCGATCGCTCCTCGATGTCCCAGTCGTCCCCGATGAGGTCGAACAACTCGGACCGCAGATCGCCGCACGCGACCGCGCGGATCGCCGCCATGGTCTCGTGCACGCCGAGGAGTTCCGCGACCGTGTGCGGGGCGCGATCGGTGACGCGCTGCGGCAGATAGTCGACGAGGCCGGATGTCGTGATCCGGCCCGCCGTAGGCGCCAGCTCGCCTGCGATCAGTCGCAGCAACGTGCTCTTGCCGACGCCGTTTCGACCGACAAGCCCGGTGCGCCCGCGACCGAACGCTGCGGAGACGCTGGTGATCGCCGGAGAACCGTCCGGCCAGGTGAAGGAAAGGTCGTGCAGCACGACCGAAGCGGTAATGGACATCGTCGTCTCCAGGGAAGGTGTCAGGGGGAGCTGACACGGGAGACACAGAGGATGGCGTGGGAACCGGTCAGCAATGAGTGCTGGAGCCGATGCCCGTCACAAGAAGTCCTTACGCTTCGTTCCCTCTCACACGCGACGCTGATGCCGCAGGAACGCTACGACCAGTGTCGCACGACCGGTCGTGCGGCCGACGACAGACCGTTCTCAAGGCAAGAACGAGCAGATGCGCCACGGCTTCCGTTAGGCCCGCAAACTTGTCCGTTTAGTCGCCCGTAGACACCCGGAAATACACTTGGCCCCAGACGGCAACTGCCGCCTGGGGCCAAGCAACCACTGGCCTCGCAGCCTGGTGAGAGCGACGCTAGAGCGTCCCGAGATTCACACCGAGAAGTACAGCTCGTACTCGAAGGGGTGCGGCCGCTGGCTCATCGGCAGGATCTCCTTCTCGCGCTTGTAGGAGATCCAGGTCTCGATGAGGTCCTCGGTGAACACGCCGCCGGCGAGCAGGAACTCGTGGTCGGCCTCGAGGGCGTCGAGCACCTCGGCGAGCGAGCCGGGGACCTGCGGGATGAGCTTGGCCTCCTCGGGCGGCAGCTCGTAGAGGTCCTTGTCGACCGGCTCGTGCGGCTCGATGCGGTTCTTGATGCCGTCCAGGCCCGCCATCAGCTGCGCCGCGAAGGCGAGGTACGGGTTGCCCGAGGCGTCCGGCGCGCGGAACTCGATGCGCTTGGCCTTCGGGTTCGAGCCGGTGATCGGGATGCGGATGGCGGCGGAGCGGTTGCCGGCCGAGTAGACCAGGTTGACCGGGGCCTCGTAGCCCTTGACCAGGCGCTTGTACGAGTTGATGGTCGGGTTGGTGAACGCGAGGACCGAGGGGGCGTGCGCGAGCAGGCCGCCGATGTACCAGCGTGCGGTGTCGCTCAGCCCGCCGTAGCCCTTCTCGTCGTAGAAGAGCGGCTTGCCGTCGAGCCACAGCGACTGGTGCACGTGCATGCCCGAGCCGTTGTCGCCGAACAGCGGCTTGGGCATGAAGGTCGCGACCTTGCCCCACTGCTGGGAGGTGTTCTTGACGATGTACTTGAACTTCAGGATGTCGTCCGCCGCGTGCACCATCGTGTCGAAGCGGTAGTTGATCTCCGCCTGGCCGCCGGTGCCGACCTCGTGGTGGGCGCGCTCAAGGATCAGCCCGGCCTCGATGAGGTTGGTGGAGATCTCGTCGCGGATGTCGGCCTGCTTGTCGATCGGCGAGACCGGGAAGTAGCCGCCCTTGTACGGGGTCTTGTTGGCGAGGTTGCCGCCCGGCTCCTCCCGCCCGGTGTTCCAGGCGCCCTCGTGCGAGTCGACGAAGTAGAACGAGTTGTTCTGCGAGACCTGGTAGCGCACGTCGTCGAAGATGTAGAACTCCGCCTCGGGCGCGAAGAAGGCGGTGTCCGCGACACCGGTCGAGGCGAGGTACTTCTCGGCCTTCTTGGCGACCTGGCGCGGGTCGCGGTGGTAGATCTCGCCGTTGCGCGGGTTGTAGATGTCGAAGACCATGATGAGGGTCTTGTGCACCCGGAACGGGTCGAGGTAGGCGGTCGAGACATCCGGGATCAGCTGCATGTCGGACTCGTGGATGCCCTGGAAGCCGCGGATCGACGAGCCGTCGAAGAGCTGGCCCACCGAGAAGAAGTCCTCGTCGACCGTGGAGGCGGGGATGGTGAAGTGCTGCTGCACACCGGGGAGATCCGTGAAACGGATGTCGAGGAACTCGACGTCCTCGTCCTTGATGTACTTGAGCACCTCGGAAGAATCACTGAACATGTGAGGTCTCCTAGGTTGGTTCTCGTCGGCGGCATGCGACGCCATCGCCAACCTAGGCGGGCGGGATGTCGCGGCAGTGTCCCGATTATTTCGGCCAGGTTACGCAGGGCCGTGCCTTCGTAGAATCGAGGCGTGACGGCGAGCGGCTACCCGGGCGAGCGGCTCGGCCTTCCCGCGAGCGGGCCGCGTTCGATCGGCCGGCTCGGCCGCCGCATCCTCGCCCTCGCCGTCGACTGGGCCGTCGCCGAGCTGCTGTGCCTGCTGCTCACCCGGCCGGAGCACTGGTACGACCGCGACAGCTTCGTGACCACGGGCATCTTCGCACTGCTGCAGGTGGTCTTCATCGCCACCGCGGCCGGCAGCATCGGGCAGCTGATCACGGGACTGCGGGTGGTGCCGCTCCAGCGGCGCTGGGTCGGCGTGCTCCGTCCGCTCGTGCGCACCCTGCTGCTGTGTCTGGTCATCCCGGCGCTGATCTGGGACGCGGACCAGCGCGGCCTGCACGACAGGCTCGCCGGAACCGTGCTCGTGCGCCGCTGAGCCGGGCCGCGGGCGGGGCGCCGAGCGGGGTCTCAGCCGACCGGCCGCTGCCAGACGATCGTGTACCGCCAGTACAGCCGGTGTCGCAGCTGTGCACCGGGCAGCGCGCGGCGCGCGGCGTGCCGGACGGTGCCGAAGCCGTCGCGCGGGTCGGCCCGCGGAGCGCCGTGGTCGTGCCAGCCGCGCCGCGCCCGCGCCAGCCGGTTCGGCAGGATGCTCGCGAGCGAGAACAGCCAGTCCAGGAGAGATCGCTCCACCAGCAGGCCGACGACGATGAGGGTGCCCCCCGGCGCGGTCAGCTCGCGCAGCCGGACGAGCGCGGGCTCGAGCGGCAGGTGGTGCAGCACGGCGCTGCAGGTGACGACGTCGAAGGGCGCCCCAGCGGGGGTGTGCGAGAGCACGTCGCCGCACTCGAAGCGCAGCCCCGGCACGTCGGCGTAGCGGCGCGCGGCCGCGGCCACCTGGGTGGGGGCAAGGTCGAGGCCGACGACCGCCGGCACCGTCTCGGCGATGCGGACCGCGAGCATCCCGTCGCCCGAGCCCACGTCGAGGGCGTTCGCCCGCGGCTTCTCGCCGACGAGGCCGAGGATGAACGGGAAGTACTGGATGCTGTGGTTCCAGGGCCCGGCCGGCTCGGCGCTGTCGCGGACGTCGGGCGCCTCCTCGGTCATGCCGGAAGCGTAGCGGGCCCGTTCAGCGCGGTCGGGGGGCGCGCACGCGCGCGGGGTCGATGCCCTTCGGGATCGGCAGCTGGTTCTTGCCGAGCGAGCTGAGCCGGTTGTTGACGGCGGCGACCTCCTGCTTGCGCAGCACGCGGCGGTGCTTGCGGATGGCCGTCGGCAGCTTGTGCAGCGGCACCGAGTCCGGGTCCGGGCCGACGTAGAGGTAGCTGACCGGCACGTTCGCGAGGAAGCGCTGCACGGCGCGGCCCTCGTCCTCGAGCATGCGCTTCGTGCGCGAGCGCGGGCCCTCGCCGATGAGCACCACCCCGCCGCGGCCGACGGCGCGGTAGACGGCGTCCTGGGTCTTCGGGCTCACCTTCACCGGCATCTCGGTGCCGATCCAGCTGCCGCGCAGCGAGGACTTCAGCACCGCGCCCACGGCCCCCGGCTGCCCGGCGATCTGCGAGTAGGCGACGCGCTCCGCGCGCCGACCGAGCACGAGCAGGAACAGCAGCACCCCGGCGAGCAGTCCGACGACGATGAGCAGCACGAAGCCGATCACGTTGCTGGCGGGCGGCACCAGCAGCAGGCCGAGCAGCAGGGCCGCGAGGATCGGCAGCAGGGTGACGAGGGCGAGGAGCCAGGTGACCGCGGGATCGTGGCGGCGGGTCATCTGGAGCACGTCCCACATCTGGCGGATGCGGCCGGGCTCCGCGTTCTGGTCCTTGGCGCGAGGCATGGTCCCGAGAATACCGGGCGAGCGGGGATGCCGGGCGAGCGGGGTACGCCGGCCGAGCCCGCCCGGGTATCGTCGTCGCGTGCTCATGAGCCTGCGACGCCGACTGCAGTCCCTGCTCGTGGCGGCGGTGCGCCGCAGCAGGCTCTTCCCCCGCACGATGGTCGACCGCCTCGGCGAGGACGCCCGCCTGGCCGGCTCCCGTCTCGACGCGCGCGTGCTCGTCTACTTCCCCGACGCCCTCGACAGCCTCTACCAGCTCACGCCCTGGCTGCCGGCCCTCGAGCGGTTGCACGAGCGGCTGCCGGTGCAGATCGTCACCCAGGACTCCCGGGTCACGGCGCGACTCGGCGCGCTCACCGAGCTGCCGGTCGCGACGATCGCCCGCTACGGCACCCTCGACGACCTGCTCGGCCGCAGCGACGTCAAGCTCGCCCTCTACGTCTCGCACGCCCCGCGCAACTTCGAGTGCCTGCGCTTCACCTCCCTCATGCACGTCTATCTCGGCCACGGCGACAGCGACAAGGGGGTGTCCGCCTCCAACCAGCTCAAGGCCTACGACTACGCCTTCCTGCCCGGCGAGGCCGCGATCGAGCGGGTGCGGCTGCGGCTGGCGAAGTACGACGTCGCGGCGCACACCAAGGTCATCGGGCAGCCGCAGAACGCGTCGCTCGCGCTCATCCCGGCCCCCGACGTGCGTCGGCGGCTGCTCTACGCCCCCACCTGGGAGGGCGCCCAGCCCTCGGTCGCCTACAGCTCGGTGCTCTCGCACGGCGAGACGATGGTGCGCGCCCTGCTCGCCGACGGCCGCTACCGGGTCGAGTTCCGCCCGCACCCGCTCTCCGGTGTCACGAGCGGCGAGTACGCGGCCGCGACCCGGGCGATCGCGGACGCCGTCACGGCCGCCGGCAGCGGCAACCGGGTGGTCCGCGCCGAGCGGGAGAGCCTTGAGGCGAGCTTCGCGCGCACCGATCTGCTCATCACCGACGTCTCCGCGGTCGCGAGCGCCTGGCTGCCCACGCTGCGGCCGCTGCTGGTCACCGAGCCGGCCGGCGCGCAGGCCGCAGCGGCCGACGGCGGGATGCTCGCCGCCCTGCCGCGGCTGAGCGCCGCGGACGCCGGCCGGGCGCCGGAGATCGTGGCCGGGCTGCTCGCGCACGACGACCCGGCGCCGCGCGCCGAGCTCGTGCGCCGCTACCTCTCCGCGCTCAGCCCGGAGCAGTCGCGCGAGCGCTTCGTCGAGGCCTGTGTCGAGGTGGCCGCCGAGCGCGACGCCGAGCGGGCGCGGCTGCGCGCCCTCGGCGGCGGCGCACTCTAGGGCCGGGCCGGGGGCGTCCGCTCTGCGAGAATGGAGCGGATGTCCGCGACCCTCGCCGCCTCCGCGCCCGCGCTGCGCCCCGGGCCGTCGTGCCATGGGCCGTTGCGCCTCGGGCCGCTGCGCATCCCGGTGCCCGTCGTGCTCGCGCCGATGGCCGGCATCACGAACACCGCCTTCCGCCGGCTGTGCCGGGAGTACGGAGCGGGGCTCTACGTGAGCGAGATGATCACGAGCCGGGCGCTCGTCGAGCGCACGCCCGAGACGATGCGGCTCATCGCCCACCACGAGTCGGAGACGCCCCGCAGCATCCAGCTGTACGGCGTCGACCCGGCGACGGTGCGCGAGGCCGTGACGATCCTCGTCGCCGAGGACCGTGCCGACCACATCGACCTGAACTTCGGCTGCCCGGTGCCCAAGGTGACCCGCAAGGGCGGCGGCGCGGCACTGCCCTGGAAGCTCGACCTGTTCCGGGAGATCGTCGAGGCCGCGGTGCGCGCCGCGGGCGAGGTGCCGCTGACGGTGAAGATGCGCACCGGCATCGATGCCGCGCACCTGACCTACCTCGAGGCGGGCCGCATCGCGGCCGGCGCCGGCGTCGGCTACATCGCGCTGCACGCCCGCACCGCGAGCGAGTTCTACTCCGGGCACGCCGACTGGGGCGCGATCGCCCGGCTGAAGGATGCGGTCGGCGAGGTGCCGGTCCTCGGCAACGGCGACATCTGGTCCGGTGCCGACGCCGTGCGGATGATGGCCGAGACCGGCTGCGACGGCGTCGTCGTCGGCCGCGGCTGCCTCGGCAAGCCCTGGCTGTTCGCGGAGCTGAGCGCGGCGCTCACCGGCGCGGGCCGGCGGGCTGAGCCGACGCTCGGCGAGGTCGCCGACGCCTTCCGCCGGCACGCGGAGCTGCTCGTGGAGTTCTTCGACAGCGAGGAGCGGGGCTGCCGCGACATCCGCAAGCACGTGGCCTGGTATTTCAAGGGCTACCCGGTCGGCGGCGACGTGCGGGCCGCGCTCGCGACGGGCTCGAGCCTCGCCGAGATCGACGCGCTGCTGGGCAGGCTCGACCGCGACGAGCCCTATCCCGGTGCCGACGCGGAGGGCCAGCGCGGCCGCGCCGGCACGCCGAAGACGCCCGCCCTGCCCGAGCACTGGCTCGCCTCCCGCGAGCTGGCCGTCTCCCGCCGCGCCGAGGTCGCCGCCGCCGAGCTGCAGCACAGCGGTGGCTGAGCCGCGGATGAGCGCCGGCTACGGCGGTGCCGACGCCGAGCGCTGGCTGCCCGAGGAGCACCGCAACCCGCGCAGTGACTTCGCCCGCGACCGGGCGCGGCTGCTGCACTCCAGCGCGCTGCGGCGGCTCGCCGCGAAGACACAGGTGCTCAGCCCCACCCAGGGGCTCGACTTCGCCCGCACCCGGCTGACGCACTCGCTCGAGGTCGCCCAGATCGGCCATGAGATCGGCGGGGCGCTCGGCCTGGACCCGGACGTCGCCGAGACCGCCTGCCTGGCGCACGACATCGGCCATCCGCCCTTCGGGCACAACGGCGAGCGCGCCCTCAACGCCTGGGCCGAGGACATCGGCGGCTTCGAGGGCAACGCGCAGAACCTGCGGGTGCTCACCCGCATCGAGCCCAAGGTGTTCGGCCCCGACGGCCGCAGCTACGGCCTCAACCTCACCCGGGCGAGCCTCGACGCCGCCTGCAAGTACCCCTGGCCGCAGGCCACGAGCGTCGGCGACCCGAGCGGCCGCCGCAAGTTCGGCGTCTACGCCGACGACGAGCCGGTGTTCCGGTGGATGCGCGAGGGCGCCCCGGATCGGCGGCTGTGCATCGAGGCGCAGGTGATGGACCTGGCCGACGACATCGCCTACTCGGCGCACGACTTCGAGGATGCCGTCGTCTCGGGATACCTGGACGTGCGGGCGCTCGGCAGTCGCGTCGACCACGACGCTCTCGTGACGAGCATGGTCGCGTGGATCGGCGGCGAGCTCGGCCACGACGCCCTCGCCGCGGCCTTCGACCGGCTGGAGCGCCTGCCGGACTGGCTGGAGGGCTGGGACGGCACCCGCGTCGACCTGGCCCGGCTCAAGAACCTCACCTCGCAGCTCATCGGCCGCTTCGCGCACGCGGCCGTGCACGCCACCCGGCGGGAGCATCCGCGCCGGGCGCTCACCCGCTTCGCCGCCGACGTCGTCGTGCCCGAGGACACCCGCGCGGAGATCGCCGTGCTCAAGGGCATCGTCGCGGCGAACGTGATGTCGACCAATGCGCGGCAGCCGATCTACGCCGAGCAGCGGGCGGTGCTCACCCACCTGGCCGACGCGCTGCTGCAGCGCGAGGGCCGCGACCTCGACTCCGTGTTCGCCGTCGACTGGGAGCAGGCGGCCGACGACGCGGCGCGCAAGCGCGTCGTCGTCGATCAGGTGGCCTCGCTCACCGACCAGTCCGCCACCGCCTGGCACGCCCGCCTGGCCGGCTGAATCGGCGGGGCCTCGGCGCTCGGGTCTCGGTCGCCGACCACGGGCCCGTGAGGAGGGGCGCCCGCGGCGCCGGCCGGCCGGACCGTAGGATTCTGGCGTGCCCGGCCTCATCCGACGCAGCGACATCGACGAGGTCCGCTCGCGCACCAACATCGCCGACGTCATCGGCGAGCAGGTGACGCTCAAGAGCGCCGGCGGCGGCTCGTTCAAGGGGCTCTGCCCCTTCCACGACGAGCGCAGCCCGAGCTTCCATGTGCGCCCCCAGGTGGGCTTCTACCACTGCTTCGGCTGCGGCGAGGGCGGCGACGTGTTCACGTTCCTGCAGAAGGTGGACCAGTTGACGTTCTCCGAGGCCGTCGAGCGGCTCGCCGCGCGGCTCGGCTACGAGCTGCACTACGAGGATGGCGGCCAGGCGAGCGACCACGGCAACCGGGCCCGGCTGCTGGCCGCGAACGCCGCCGCCGAGGAGTTCTTCGCCCGGCAGCTCGGCGGCCCCGAGGCGGAGCCCGGCCGCCGCTTCCTCGGCGAGCGTGGCTTCGACCCGGCCGCCGCGCAGCGCTTCGGCATCGGCTTCGCGCCGCGCGGCGGCGCGCTCGCGGCGGAGCTCGGCCGGCAGGGCTTCAGCGCCGAGGAGCTCACCGCCGCCGGCCTCGTCGGCCGCGGCGAGCGGGGTGAGCTCTACGACCGGTTCCGCTCCCGGCTGGTCTGGCCGATCCGGGATGTCACCGGTGCGACGCTCGGCTTCGGCGCCCGCCGTCTGCTCGAGGCCGACACCGGCCCGAAGTACCTCAACACGCCCGAGACCGCCGTCTACAAGAAGAGCCAGGTGCTCTACGGCCTCGACCTGGCCCGGCGGGACATCGCGCGCGGCAAGCAGGTGGTGATCGTCGAGGGCTACACGGATGTCATGGCCTGCCACCTCGCCGGCGTGACGACGGCCGTCGCGACCTGCGGCACCGCCTTCGGCGTCGAGCACATCAAGGTCATCCGCCGTCTGCTCGGCGACGCCGACAACCCCAACGTCGCGGCGACCGGCGAGGTGGTGTTCACGTTCGACCCGGACGAGGCCGGCCAGAAGGCGGCCCAGCGCGCCTTCGCCGAGGAGCAGCGCTTCGCCGCGCAGACGTTCGTGGCCGTCGCCCCCGACGGCCTGGACCCCTGCGACCTGCGGCTCGAGCGCGGCGACGAGGCGGTGCGCCGGCTGGTGCGCGGCCGCAAGCCGATGTTCGAGTTCATGATCCGCCGGGAGCTGGACCGGCACGACCTGGAGACCGCCGAGGGCCGGGCGGCGGCCATCCGCGCCTCGGCGCCGATCATCGCCGGCATCCGGGACGCCGCGCTGCGCGAGGGCTATGCGCGCGAGATCGCGAAGTGGACCGGCGTCGACCCGCTCGACGTGCGCCGCTACCTGGCCCGACCGCCCGCGGGCGGGGGTCGGCGCCGTGGCGCTGCCGAGCCGGAGCCGCCGGATCAGCAGCCGCGCCCCGCCGAGGTGTCGCTCGCGAGCCTGCCGAACGACCCGGAGACGCGCGCCGAGCGCGACGCGCTCATGGCGGTGCTGCAGCGGCCCGCCGACGTCGGCGCCGAGCTCATCGGCCGGCTGCTGACGGTGCGCTTCGTCCGGGAGCCGCTCGCGGCGATCCGGGACGCGATCGGCCTGCACCTCGACGCCCTCCAGCGGCCGGACTGGGTGCGCACGATCGTCGAGGAGGTGCCCGGCGGCTATGCGGCCCTCGCGCAGCAGCTCGCCGTCGCGCCGCTGCCGGCGAGCGAGGACCGCATCGCCGGCTACGCCCGCCGGCTCGTCGCGGACGTCGTCGACCGCGAGCTGTTCCGTCGCAAGCGCGACCTGGTCGGGGCGCTGCAGCGCACGGACGCCGCCGCCGACCCCGAGCGCTACCGCGAGCTGCAGCGTGAGCTCGTCGACATCGAGGCCTCGCGCCGCTCGCTGCGCGAGGAATAGAAGGGCAACGGCCGCGGGACGCCGCGCCCGGTGGCGGGCCCGCGCGAGGCGCGGATGTTGCGCTTGGGTAAACATCCGTCATCTGAGCCCGGGTGCGAGCACCGCTCTGCTAGACCGGAAGCCACAGCATCCCGGGGCCCCGTGCGTCCGGATCAGACAAAGAGGAAGAGGTAGCGGACATGGCATCCGTGCTCACATCCCGGCTCATACCCGTGCTCGCATCACGGCGCGCCCTCGCGGTCGTCGCCGGCATCTCGGGCGTCGCGCTCGTGCTGGCGGGCTGCGCGACGACCTCGGGCGACGACTCGTCCGACGACGACAGCATCATCATCGGGACCACCGACACGGTGACGTTCCTCGATCCCGCGGGCAGCTACGACAACGGCTCCTTCGCGATCATGAACCAGGTTTTCCCGTTCCTGTTCAACACACCCGCGGGATCGCCCGACGTCGAGCCCGACATCGCCGAGTCCGGCGAGTTCACCGACCCGACGACGTTCGAGGTCACTCTGAAGTCCGGGCTCAAGTGGGCCAACGGCGACGACCTGACCTCCAGCGACGTCGTGTTCACGTTCCAGCGTCAGCTCACCATCGGTGCCAGCGGCGCGGACAACGGCAACGGCCCGAGCTCGCTGCTGGCGAACCTCGACAGCGTCGACGCGCCCGACGACCTGACCGTCGACTTCCACCTCAAGTCCGCGAACGACCAGACGTTCGAGCAGGTGCTCTCGAGCCCCGCCGGGCCGATCGTCGACGAGGAGGTGTTCTCGGCCGACTCGATCACCTCCGACGCCGACATCGTGGCCGCGAACGCCTTCGCCGGGCAGTACACGATCACCGACTATGACCTGAACAAGCTCGTGCAGTTCGAGGCCTACGACGGCTACGAGGGGCTGCTCGGCGCGGCGCAGACGACGTCGGTGACGCTCAAGTACTACACCGACTCGTCGAACCTCAAGCTCGACGTGCAGCAGGGCAACATCGACGTGGCGTTCCGCAGCCTCTCGGCCACCGACATCGAGGACCTGCGCTCGGACGACAGCGTGAACGTGGTCGACGGTCCCGGCGGCGAGATCCGCTACATCGTGTTCAACTTCGCCACCCAGCCCTACGGCACCGACACGGATGACGCGGACGCCGACAAGGCCCTCGCCGTGCGCCAGGCCGCCGCCGACCTCATCGACCGCGAGGCCATCGCCACCGACGTGTACAAGGACACCTACACGCCGCTGTACTCCTACGTGCCCGACGGACTCACCGGAGCCACCACCGTGCTCGAGGACCTCTACGGCGACGGCGACGGCGGACCCGACGCCGACAAGGCGGCCGCGACGCTCGAGGCCGCGGGCGTGGACACCCCGATCGACCTCAAGCTGCAGTACGTCTCCGACGGCCACTACGGCCCGTCGAGCGCGGACGAGTACGCGGCGATCAAGGAGCAGCTCGAGTCGAGCGGCCTGTTCACCGTCGACCTGCAGTCGACCGAGTACGCCACCTACTCGCAGGAGCGCACCCAGGACGCCTATCCGGCCTACCAGCTCGGCTGGTTCCCGGACTTCTCCGACGCCGACAACTACCTGACCCCGTTCTTCTCGGAGGACAACTTCCTCGGCAACCACTTCGACGACGCGACCGTGCAGGAGGACCTCGTGACCGAGTACACGACGACCGACGCGGACGCCCGCGAGGAGGCCATCGAGAAGACCCAGGAGGATGTCGCGGCCCAGCTGCCGACGCTGCCGCTGCTGCAGGGCTCCCAGGTGGCGGTGACCGGCACGGACATCTCGGGCGTCACCCTCGACGCCTCGTTCAAGTTCCGTTACGGCTTCGTCTCGAAGAGCTGAGGCCGGCGGGCGGTCGGGGCGGTGCGCAGGCGCCGCCCCGACCGCCGTCCGCACCCGATCGCCTACGCTGGGAAGGCGCCCGTCGGCGCCCGTCATGAAAGGCCCTGACCGTGAGCTCGAGTGCAGCCCAGGCGCCGGCCTCGGCCCCGCGTCGTCGCTCGCGCTCCGCCGGCGGCGGGCTGTGGCGCTACCTGGTCGTGCGCTTCCTGCTCATCATCCCCACGGTGTTCATCCTCGTGACGATGGTGTTCTTCCTCATGCGGCTCACCGGCGACCCGATCACCGCCTCGCAGGGCGGTCGCCTGGCCGCGGACGAGCTCGCCCGCCGCATCCACGCTGCCGGCTACGACCGGCCGATCCTGCTGCAGTACGTCGAGTACCTCGGCCAGATCGCCCGCGGCGACTTCGGCACCGCGCTCACCGACGGCACCCCGATCGGCCAGCTGCTCCTCGAGTACGGCGGGGCGACGCTCGAGCTGGCCGTCTACGCCGTCTTCGTCGCGGTTGTCGTGGGCGTTCCGCTCGGCCTGCTCGCCGGCCGGCTGCGCGACCGCTGGCCCGACGCCGTGCTGCGGGTGCTCGCGATCCTCTGGTACGCCACGCCGGTGTTCTTCGTCGGCCTGCTGCTGAAGCTGGTGTTCTCGGTGTGGCTCGGCGTGCTGCCGGTCGCCGGTCGGGCGTCCACGCGCACCGAGATCGACATGCAGTCGATCACGAACCCCACCGGCATCTACCTGCTCGACGCGATCCGACTGGGCAGTTGGACGGATGTCGCCGACCTGCTGGAGCACGCCGTGCTGCCCGCGCTCGCGCTCGGCCTGCTCACCGCGGGCGTGTTCCTGCGCCTGGTGCGCACCAACGTGATCGGCACGCTCTCGCGCGACTACATCGACGCGGCACGCTCGCGCGGCGTGACCGAGCTGCGGCTGGTGACCCGCAACGCCTTCAAGCCCGCGCTCATCCCGGTGATCACGGTGATGGGCCTGCAGATCGCGATGCTGCTCGGCGGCGCGATCCTCACCGAGACCACGTTCGAGTGGCGCGGCCTCGGCTACCAGCTCGGCCACTACCTCGGCGCCCGCGACTTCGTGGCGGTGCAGGGCATCGTCGCGCTGCTCGCGGTGATCGTCGCGGTGACGAACTTCATCGTCGACGTGATCGCCGCACTCATCGACCCGAGGGTGAGGTACTGATGGGCGCCGCGTCGAGGAGGTCGCCGCGCTCCCGCATCCCGGTGGTGCACCAGCTGCGTCAGAGCGTGGGCGTGCAGCGCGGGATGCTGGTGGCCGGTCTCGTGCTCACCGGCGCCTTCGTGCTCGTGGCGATCCTTGCGCCGCTCATCGCCCCCTACGGCTTCGCCCAGCTGCGCGACGCCGACGGTGTCGCCTTCGGTGCGCAGCAGCCGCCGAGCGCCGCGCACCTGCTCGGCACCACGGTCGGCGGCTTCGACGTGCTCTCCCGGGTGATCTGGGGGGCCCGCACCGCGCTCACCACGATCGTGATCGCCGTCGCGCTCTCCATCGTGCTCGGCGTGATGCTCGGCCTGGTCTCCGGCTACATCGGCGGCTGGATCGACCGGGTGCTCGTCGTGGTCGCCGACGCTGTCTACGCCTTCCCCTCGCTGCTGCTGGCCATCGTCGCGGCGATCGTCATCTCCGGCGGGCAGTCGAGCCTGTGGGGCGGCGTCTTCGCCGCCGCGATCGCGATCACGGTCATCTACATCCCGCAGTACTTCCGCGTCGTGCGCGCCGAGGCGGCCCGCATCAAGGCGGAGGCGTTCGTGGACGCCGCGAAGGTCATCGGCACCCGCGCGCCGCAGATCATGACCCGGCACGTGCTGCGCAACGCCACCCGCACGCTGCCGCTCATCGCGACCCTCAACGCCGCCGAGGCGATCTCGACGCTCGCCGCGCTCGGCTTTCTCGGCTTCGGCATCGAGCAGACGGCTGCGGCGGAGTGGGGCTACGACCTCAACCGCTCGATCTCCGATGTCACGGCCGGCATCTGGTGGACCTCGATCTTCCCGGGCACGGCGATCGTGCTCGTCATCCTGGGCATCACGCTCGTGGGCGAGAGCCTCAACGACCTCGCCGACCCCCGGCTGCGCACCCGGCGCCGAGCGGATGCCGCCGCCCCGCCACCCGCGGACGTCGCCGTCGCGCCGGGCGGCGCCATCCTCGACGACACGGTGGCCAGCGACACGGCGGCCAGCGGTGCGGTGGCTGGCGACGCGGTGGAGGCCGGACGATGACCGAGGTGCTGGCGATCCGCGACCTCGAGGTCACGTTCGCGAGCGACGGCGGCGACGTCGCCGCGGTGCGCGGCGTGAGCCTCGAGGTGCGTGCCGGCGAGGTGCTCGCCGTGGTGGGGGAGTCGGGCAGCGGCAAGACGGTGACCGGCAAGGCCGTGCTCGGCCTGCTGCCGGCGACGGCGACGGCGCGCGGCGCGGTGCTGCTCGACGGCGTCGACGTGCTGCCGCTGTCCGGCCGGCGGCTGCGCGAGCTGCGCGGCCGCAGGGCGGCGATGGTGTTCCAGGAGCCCTCGACGGCGCTCAACCCGGTGTACACGGTCGGCTGGCAGATCGCCCAGGGACTGCGCGCCCACGGCCGGCTCTCGCGGGCGCAGGCCAGGGCCAGGGCGATCGAGATCCTCGGCAAGGTCGGCATCCCGGACCCGCAAGAGCGCGTCGACCACTACCCGCACCAGTTCTCGGGCGGGCAGAAGCAGCGCATCGTGATCGCCATGGCGCTCGTGCTCGAGCCCGGCCTCATCGTGGCGGACGAGCCGACGACCGCCCTGGATGTGACGGTGCAGGCCGAGATCCTGGAGCTGCTGCGGCGCATCGCCCGGGACTTCGGCACCGCGATCCTCATCATCACCCACAACATGGGCGTCGTGGCCGACCTCGCCGACCGGGTGGCCGTGATGTACCAGGGCGAGATCGTCGAGCAGGCGGGCGTGCGCGAGCTGTTCGCGGCGCCGCGGGCGGCCTACACCCGCAGCCTGCTCGCCGCGGTGCCGCGGATCGGCGCCCGCACGAGCGCGCGCGCCGCTGCCGGGCCGGATGCCGCCGCCGGGTCGGCTGCCGTCGGGCCGACCGCCGCCGGGTCGGCTGCCGTCGGGCCGATCGCTGCCGGGTCGGCTGCCGTCGGGCCGGCCGTCGTCGCCGAGGACCTCGTCATCGAGTACCCCGGTCGTCTGGGCCGCCGGCCGTTCCGGGCCGTCGACGGCGTGAGCCTGCGGATCGCCCCCGGCGAGGTGCTCGGGCTCGTCGGCGAGTCCGGCTCCGGCAAGACCACCATCGGCCGGGCCATCGCCGGACTGCAGCCGATCTCGTCCGGCTCGCTGCGGGTGCTCGGCCACGAGATGCTCGGCCTGCGCGAGCGGGGCTTCCGTGCCGCCCGAGCCGACATCGGCTTCGTGTTCCAGGACCCGGCGACGAGCTTCAACCCGCTGCTGACGATCGCGCAGTGCGTCGCCGAGCCGCTCGTGGTGCACGGGCGGGCGCGCACCGCCCAGCAGGCGCGCGACCGCGTCGACGAGCTGCTGCGCTCCGTGCAGCTGCCCGCCGGCTACGGCGACCGCTACCCGCACGAGCTCTCCGGCGGCCAGCGCCAGCGGGTGAGCCTCGCCCGTGCGCTCGCTCTCGAGCCGCGCCTGCTCATCGCCGACGAGCCGACGAGCGCCCTCGACGTGAGCGTGCAGGCGCGCGTGCTCGAGCTGTTCCGCGAGCTGCAGGAGCGCCTCGGCTTCGCGGCGCTGTTCATCAGCCACGACCTCGCCGTCGTCGACCTGCTCGCCGACCGCATCGGCGTGCTGCTGCGCGGGGCGCTCGTGGAGGAGGGCACCGCCGCCGAGGTGCTCGGCACGCCGCGGCATCCCTACACCCGGCGGCTGCTCGCCTCGTTGCCCGTGCCCGACCCCGCGGAGCAGGCCGAGCGGCGGCGCAGCCTCGCCGGTCTCGCCGGGGAGGGCTGAGGATGCCGGCACCGGTCGTCGTCGCCGACGACCTCTCCCTGCACTACCCGGCGCGCAGGGACGGGGACCGTGTCGACGCCGTCAACGGCGTCACGTTCCGCATCGCCGCGGGCGAGTCGCTGTCGATGATCGGTGAGTCCGGCAGCGGCAAGTCCACACTCGCCGCCGCGATCGCGGGCGTCGCGGGCTCGCACGGCCAGGCGACGCCGGTGATCCACGGCGGACGGCTCACGGTGCTCGGCACCGACGTGCGCCGGATGGGCGCCCGCGCCCGCGACCGGCTCCAGTTCCGGGTCGGCTACCTGCCGCAGGACGCGGGCGCGCGGCTCGACCCGCACCTGACGGCGGGGGAGAACATCGCCGCACCCATCTACGCGCGCGACCGGCGCTTCGACCAGCACCTCGCCGGGCAGGCGGTCGCGACCCTCGTCGACCAGGTGCGGCTGCCGCTCATGACGATGAACAAATACCCCTACGAGCTCTCCACCGGGCAGCGACAGCGGGTCGCCATCGCGCGCGCGCTCATCCTGGAGCCGGAGCTGCTCGTGGCCGACAACCCCACCGCGGGCGTGGACGTCACGGTGCGGCATACGATCGTCGACACGCTCCGCGAGCTGCAGCGTGCCCGCGGCATCTCCGCGCTCGTGATCGCCGGCGCCCTCGACGAGGTGCGGGCGCTCGGCGACCGGATCGTGGTCATGCACGAGGGGCTCGTCGCCGGCATCGGCACGATGGCGGAGATCCTGGACCAGTCCTGGCATCCCTACGTCGACGGGCTCGTGAGGGCGGACCGGATCATGAAGGAGCGCGGCGTCTGACGCCGCGGGCGGTGCTGTAAACAACACGGTGCTGTAACACCGTAGTGCCGTAACAACGCGGTGCCGTCGCGGCCCGGCACGTGCCCCGAGTTGGCTCCCCGACTTGGACTCGAACCAAGAACCTATCGGTTAACAGCCGATTGCTCTGCCAATTGAGCTATCGAGGATCATCCCCTCACGGGGCGCGTCAACATTACCAGAGTCGGGGACGGCGCCCGGCTCGCACCCCTCGAGGGGCTGCGGTCGAACGCGCCCCGGCCACCCGCGCGTCGATCCGCCGGAGTAGTGTTCCCTTTCGGCCATCCCGCTCGGGAGGCGGGAGAGTCGGAAGGGACGACAGCCGTGCAGGCATGGATCGCGCCGGGCCCCTCGCTGCCCTCGGGTCTCCTCGAGATCGCGACGGGCGCGCTGCTGGTGCTGGTGCTGCTGCTCCTCGTGCTCTGGCTGCGGGCCCGGCGGGCCCGGCGCAGCCAGCAGCTTGTCCGGGTCGATGCCGAGCTCGACGCCATCGACCTCGAGCTCGCCCTCGCCGAGCAGACCAACCGGCTGCGCATCATCGGCGAGCTGCACGAGGTCACCGTGCGCAACCTCTCGGCCATGGCCAGCCAGGCCGACGGCGCGCGCTACGCGGCCTCCGAAGACCCGAGCGCCGCGGTGCGCGCCCTCGGCGCGATCGCCGACGTCGCCCGCTCGGCCCTCGGCGACGTGCGCCGGGTGATGACACTCGTGCACGAGGGCGAGACCGAGGTACCGGTGCAGCCGGGGCTCGCGAGCGTCCGGGAGCTGTTCGAGGTCATGCGCGACGCCGGCCTCGTCATCCGCTTCGAGGAGAGCGGTCGCCGGTTCGAGCTCAAGTCCGGCGCCGAGCTCACGGTGTTCCGCATCCTGCAGGAGTCGCTCACGAACGCTCTCAAGCACGGCGGCAAGGGCACCGAGGTGCTCGTGGCCTTCACCTGGACCGAGGAGGGTTTCCAGCTGCGCGTCGACGACGACGGCCAGCGGGTGCGTGCTCGCCGCGGCGTGGAGGCGCCCGAGCGGCCGACCGTGGAGGACGACCTGCGCGCGCTCACCGGCGTCATCACCGGGCCGGGGATCACCGCCATGCGCGAGCGCGCCGAGCTCTTTGGCGGGGTGTTCAGCGCGAGCGTGCTGCCGGGCGTCGGCTTCAGTGTGAGCGCGAGCTTCCCGGCGCTCAAGTACCACAACGGCATCCACGGCGTGAACCTGGGCGCCTGAACGAGGCGGTCTTGAAACGAGGCGGATCAGGCCTCGACGTCGTCCACGCCCGGCGTCCAGCTGTGCCCCGGGATGCCCCAGGCCTTGCGCCGCACCACCTTGCCGAGCGCCCGCTGCGACGCCGCGTCGAGCCGGTCCGCGTAGAGCACGCCGTCGAGGTGGTCGTACTCGTGCTGGAAGATCCGGGCGAGCCATCCGGATGCCGTGACCTCGCGCCGCCGCCCGTCGAGGTCCGTCGCCCGCAGCAGCGCCCGCTGCGCGCGGCGCAGCGGGTAGCGCTCGCCCGGGATCGACAGGCATCCCTCCGACTCGCCCTCGACGTCGAGGGCGCCGAGGGCGAGCGGGCTGAGCCAAAGCTCGGGATCGATCGCGACGCCGCTGTGGCGCACGCCGTCACCGTCGGTCCAGTCGTAGACGAACAGCCGCCGGCCCACGCCCACCTGCGGCGCGGCGAGGCCGACACCGGGCGCCGCGGCCATGGTCTCGATCATGTCGGCCACGAGGGATCGCAGCCCTCCGTCCACCGTGCCCACCGGCTGCGCCGGCTCGTGCAGCACCGGGTCGCCGGTGATCCGGATGGGCAGGACGGCCATCTGGCCAGCCTATCGGCGCGGGCAGCGGGTAGATTCGTGCGGTGCTCCCCGACGTCGACCTCTCCTCGAACACGCCGGTCGGCATCGTCGTCGCGCTCGTGGGCGCGGTGCTGCTCGCGGTCGGGGCCCAGCTGCAGCATCGCGGGGTGAGCAAGGTCGACGACCCGGACGACACCACGAGCGCCCTCTCGTTCAAACAGCTCCTCGCGCTGCTGCGACGCCCGTCCTGGCTCTCCGGAACCGGCCTCGTGCTGTTCGCGCTCGTCTTCCAGCTCACCAGCATCTCGATCGCCCCGCTCACCGTGGTGCAGCCGGTCGGCGTCGTCGGCCTCGTGGCCACCTCGGTGCTGAACGCCCGGGTGAACAGCGTGCGGCTGGATGTGCCCACCATCCGGGCCATCGCGCTGTGCGTCCTCGGCGTCGCGCTCTTCGTCGGCGTCGCCTCGTTCACCACGGTCTCCACGCCGGTCACCCAGCGGCGGCTCGTCACCGTGCTGATCGTGCTCGGTGTCGTCGTCGTGCTGCTCGCCGTGGCGCTGCGACTGTACGGCGCCCGGATGACGGCGATGATGTACGTCGTCGGCGCGGGCATCCTGTTCGGCTTCGTCGCCACGCTCGCGAAGGTCGTCATCGACCGGGTCAAGACGCTGCTGGTGCTCAGCGTGGACGTCGGCCCCACCGAGCTGCTCACGATCGGCTGCATCGTGCTTTGGATCGTGTCGCTGCTGTTCGGCACCTATTACCAGCAATCCGCCTATGCGAACGGTCCGCCCGACCTCGTCGTCGCCGGGCTCACGGTCGTCGACCCCTTCGTCGCCGTCGTCATCGGCGTCGCCATCCTCGGCGAGGCCGGCGGCGCGCCGGCCTGGGCGCTGCCGGCGTTCCTGGCCTCCGGCGGGATCGCGGTCTTCGGCGTGTTCCAACTCGCCAGACATCATCCGCAGTCAACGGACGCGGCTGCGCTACCGTGAGACATCGTGTCTGATCATGCCCCGTCGCGTCCGCTGCGCATCGTGATCGGCGCGGACACGTTCCCGCCCGAGATCAACGGCTCGGCGCGGTTCGCCTCGGTACTCGCTGGGCAGCTCGCCGCACGTGGCCACGATGTGCACGTCGTCGTCCCCTCCGACATCGGCCGGCAGGTCACCCGCGTCGAGCAGTACGAGGGCCACGACGTCATCGCGCATCGGCTGCGCAGCCTGCGCTGGTACCCGCACCCGTGGCTGCGCTTCGCGCTGCCGTGGCGCATCGAGCAGAACGCGGCGCGCATCCTGGACGAGGTGAGGCCGGATGTCGTGCACTTCCAGTCGCACATCATCACCGGCCGGGGGCTCGCGCACCAGGCGCAGCTGCGCGGCATCCGCGTGATCGGCACGAACCACGTGATGCCCGAGAACCTCATCGAGCACACACCGGTGCCCCGGTTCATGCACCGCTTCGCCTACCGCCTGTTCTGGGAGGCCGCCGCCCGCTCCTACACCCGCGCCAACGTGATCACCTCGCCGACGCGGCGGGCCGCGGACTTCCTGGAGCGGTACATCCACGTGAAGGGCGTGCTCGCGCTGTCGAACGGCGTCGAGATGGCGAACTACACGCCGAGCTGGGAGCCGCGGGCCGAGAACCTGATCCTCTTCGTCGGTCGGATCACCGGCG
The DNA here is from genome assembly GCA_047605685.1 of Microbacteriaceae bacterium. Taxonomy (GTDB): domain Bacteria; phylum Actinomycetota; class Actinomycetes; order Actinomycetales; family Microbacteriaceae; genus JAUASV01. Next base: position 17,030 of record JASGFF010000002.1, on the reverse strand, counting down.
AGAAGCGTCTCGAGGTGCTGCTCGAGGCGCTCTCCCTGCTCGACCCGGCGCTCGACGCCCGCGTCGAGCTCGTCGGCGGCGGTGAGCAGGAGAGCCATCTCAAGGCCGTCGCGCGTCGCCTCGGCGTCGCCGATCGGGTCACCATCACCGGCTATGTCTCCGAGGAGTACCTGCGGGCCGCGTATTCGCGCGCCGCGGTCTTCGCGATCCCCTCGACGGCGGAGCTACAGTCGATCGCGACGATGGAGGCGATGGCGAGCGCGCTGCCCGTGGTCGGGGCGGATGCCATGGCGCTGCCCCACCTGGTGCACGACGGCGAGAACGGCTATCTCTTCGAGCCCGACAACCCCGAGGATTTCGCCGCCCGGCTCACCGACGTGCTCACCGCCGAACCCGCAGAGTACGAGCGGATGAAGCGCGAGAGCCTGCGCATCGTGGAGGCCCACGACATCACCAAGACGATCTCGACGTTCGAGGCGATCTACCGCGGGGAGCAGGTGGAGGACACCATCAAGGAGGCTCCTCGGCCGCGCTCGGCCCGCGCCTCGCTGCAGGCCCTTCGCGAACGTCTGCAGCGCAGCCCCGACTGGCCCCGGCGCGGAACCGGCCTCGCCGACGGGTAGGGTGTGCTCAGCCGGTGCCGTGGCGCGCCGGTGCGGGGCGGTAGCTCAGCTGGTCAGAGCAGCGGACTCATAATCCGTCGGTCACGGGTTCAAGTCCCGTCCGCCCCACTGCCCGCCTTCACGTCGTGGGGCCGAGTGCGCACGGTGCCTGCCACCGGGCCCGCATCCGTCCGCTCCCAGGAACGGCTTATGAACGCCCGGTACTCTGACGTCCGTGCACGGGCACACGGCGGGTATCGCTGTGTCCCGAGCGGCTTCATCGACCCGGGGGGACAGTGGCGGAACCGACCAGGCGTGATCTCGCAGCCGAGAGGCGCGGTCGTGGCGCGCTCAAGCCCGTTCGACACGGTCGGCTGAAGCCGGAGCGCAGTTGGCCGAGGATCCTGCGCATCGTCGTCTCCGTGATGGTCGTCACGCTGGTGTCGTCCGTCTCGCTCTCCTCCTTCGCCGTCTGGTCCCTGGCCAAGAAGGTGAGCGACAACGCCTTCACGATCGGCACCGAGGCCGAGGTCCCGAACATCTCCGTCGGCGAGATCGAGGGCGGCTTCAACCTGCTCGTCGTCGGCGTCGACAACGACCCCGAGCAGGGCGACGCCTACGGGGTGCGCAACGGCACGCTCAACGACGTCAACATCCTGGTGCACGTGGCCGCCGACCATGAGAGCGTCACGGCGGTGAGCATCCCGCGCGATCTGATCATCGCCCACCCGAGCTGCACCGACTCGGACACCGGCACCGTGTACGCGGCGATGAGCGCGCAGCCGGTCAACGTGGCCTACAGCCGCGGTGGCATGTCCTGCGTCGTCTCGACGATCGAGAACCTCACCGGGCTCAGCATCGCCTACGCCGCGCAGTTCACGTTCAAGGCCGTCGTGAAGATGACCGATGCCGTCGGCGGCGTCACCGTCTGCCTCTCCGACGACATCGACGACGACGACGCTGGCCTGCACCTCGAGGCGGGCATGCAGACGATCTCCGGAAAGACCGCGCTCGGCTTCCTGCGCACCCGACACGGCGTCGGCGACGGCAGCGACCTGTCGCGCATCTCGGTGCAGCAGATCTACCTCTCGGCGCTCATGCGCAAGGTGAAGAGCTCCGACACGCTCTCCAACCCGACGAAGCTGTACAAGCTCGCCGACGCCGCGGCCACCTACGTCAAGCTGTCGACGTCGCTCGCGAGCGCGGACACGATGATCGCGATGGCGAAGACGCTGCGCACCGTCGACCTCGACAAGATCAGCTTCATCCAGTACCCGGGCAGCACCGGCAGCACCACCTATCCGGGCAAGGTGGTGCCGAACGTGACGGCGGCGACGGCGCTGTTCACGGCCCTCAAGAACGACCAGGCCGTCAAGGCCTCGAGCGTGGGCCGCGCCTCCGAGGAGTCCACGGCGACGGCCACAGCCACGGACGAGGCGACCGATACCGCGACCGCGACGCCGAGCGACACCGCGACCGCGACCGACTCGGCGACGCCCACGGACGAGGCGACGAGCGAGACGATCTCGGGAACCTACGGCCAGACCGCCGACCAGGAGACCTGCGCGCGCGGCTACCTGAAGTAGTCGCCGAAGGGCGTCTCGCGGATGCCGAAGCGCTCCCGCAGCGCGAGTCGCGCCGCGAGCCAGCCCGCCATGCCGTGCACGGCCGGCCCGGGCGGCGTCGAGGCGGAGGCGAGGTACACGCCCGGCAGCGGCGTGCGCCACGGCTGCGGCGAGAGCACCGGCCGGGCCAGCAGCTGCCGCAGCGTGACGGCGCCGCCCATGATCTCGCCGCCGACGTCGTTGGCGTTGCGCGCGGCGATGTCCGGCGCTCGCGACACCGCCGTCCCGAGCACGAGGTCCCCGATGCCGGGCGCGAAGCGCTCCAGCTGGCCCAGCACGAACGGCGTCGGGTCGAGGCCCGAGCCGAGCGGCACGTGCAGGTAGGCCCACAGCGTGTGCCGGCCGGCCGGCGCCCGCGAGGGGTCGGCGACGCTCGGCTGGACGACCAGCACGAAGGGACGCTCGGAGACCCGGCCGGCGTGCACGGCCCGCTCCGAGGCGGCGAGCTCCGCGGCCGTGCCGCCGAGGTGCACCGTGGGGGAGAGGGCGACGTCCGGGTCGGACCAGGGCACGGCGGCGGCGAGCGCGAGGTCGAGCTTCGCGACGGCGACGCCGCGGCGCAGCCGGGCGAGGGCTCGGCGGTAGCGCTTAGGCAGCGGCGCCATCCGGGCCAGCCGCTCGGGGGCCACGTCGAGCAGCACGGCGCGGGCGGGCTCCAGGGCGCCGAGGTCCTCGACGTCGACGTCCGTCACGATCTCGCCGCCGTGGGCCCGGATGTCCGCCGCGAGCGCGTCGGCGATCGCCTGTGCGCCGCCGAGCGGCAGGCCCCAGCCGCGGCCGTGCCCCTGCACCGCGAGCGCGAGCCCGGCACCGGTCGCGGCGAGCGAGGGCAGCGGCCCGCCCGAGTGCGCGGCCACGCCGGCGAACAGCGCGGCGGCCTCGTCCCGCAGCCCGGCGCCCCGGGCGAGCGTCCGGCCGAGGAACCGTCCGGCGGCCACCGGATCGGCCGGCGGGCGCAGCAGCGGCCCGCCGGTGAGCGCGCACACCCCGTCCAGGCGGTCGAGCAACGGCTCGAACAGCCGCCGCCAGCCGGGGCCGGAGCGACCGAGCCCCGCCACCGTCCGGTCGAGGTCGCGCCAGGCGAGCGCGGCCGGACGGCCGTCGAGCGGATGCGCGTACGACACCTCCGGCACGTGCAGCGCGACCCGCTCGGCCAGGCCCCAGGCGCGGAAGAACGGCGAGTGCAGCGCCGCCGGGTGCACGGCCGAGCAGAGGTCGTGGCGGAAGCCGGGCAGGGTGAGCTCCTCGGTGCGCAGCCCGCCGCCGACGGTCTGCTCCCGTTCGACGACCCGCACCCCCAGCCCCGCGTGCGCGAGCGTCGCCGCCGCTGCGAGGCCGTTCGGACCGCTGCCGACGACGATGGCGTCGATCACCGCTCCAGCGTAGGCTTCCGGGCCCGGCGCGCGCGGTGCGCGGGCCGTAGAGTGCAGGAACGACAGGATGGATGCCATGACCGAGACCGCCCCGCCGACCACGCCCGAAGAGCTCCTCGAGGTGTTCCACAGCCGTCGCGAGCTCGCGGTGACCCAGCCGAAGGGGAACCTCGCGCTCGTGAACACCCAGTGGGTCGACGTCGAACAGACGATCTACGGCGTGCCCGGCACCTGGGCTCCGCTGCCGGCCGGCCGCTCGGGGCTCGCGCTCACCGCGAGCGCCGAGGACGGCATCCTGCTCGACGGCGTCCCGGTGGAGGGCACCGTCGAGGTGCGCGGGAAGGACAGCGACGATCCGGGGGAGCTCACGTTCGGCCCGACGGTCTCGGGCTTCGTGATCGCCGGCGAGGACGGCCGTTACGCGCTGCGGGTCTGGGACGCCGAGTCGGAGGCGATCCGGGCCTTCGGCTCGATCGACCGCTTCCCCTACAACCACGACTGGGTGATCACCGCCCGCTTCCGCCCCAACGAGGGCGGTGCGGTCGTCGGCTTCGAGCACGTCAAGGACGAGGGCCGCACCCGCGACCTGCCGATCCCGGGAGGGATCCTGTTCGAGAAGGACGGCGTCGCCTACGACCTCGCCGCCTTCAAGTCGGGCAAGGCGCTGCAGCTCGTCTTCGCGGATGCCACCACCGGCGAGTCGAGCTACGGCGTCGGCCGCTTCCTGTTCGTCGCGCCCAACGCCGACGGCTCGATCACGCTCGACTTCAACCGGGCCGTGCTGCCGCCCTGCGCCTTCAGCTACAGCTTCAACTGCCCGATGCCGCCGCGGCAGAACCGCTTCGCGGTGCCGATCGAGGCGGGCGAGAAGAACGTGCTCGCCAAGGATGGCACGCTGCTGCACGGCTGAGGCCGGGGCCCGGGATGCAGCAAGGGCCCTGAGGCAGCAAGGGCCCGGTAGCAGCAAGGGCGCGGAGGCAGCGGGGACGGGCCGGCGGTCAGTCGGGCAGCCCGGCCCACACCGGCAGTCCGAGGGCCTCGGCGACGCCCGCGTGGTGCACTCGCCCGGCGTGCGCCTGCAGGCCCGCGGCGAGCGCCGGGTCGGCGGCGAGGGCGGCACGCCATCCGGCGTCGGCGAGGCGCAGCACATAGGGCAGCGTCGCGTTGGTGAGCGCGACCGTCGACGTGCGCGCGACCGCCCCCGGCATGTTCGCCACGCAGTAGTAGGTGGAGTCGTGCACCCGGAACGTCGGCTCCTGGTGGGTGGTCGGGCGGCTGCCCTCGAAGCAGCCGCCCTGGTCGATCGCGATGTCGACGAGCACGCTGCCGCGTCTCATGCCGGCCACCATCGTGTCGGTGACGAGCTTGGGCGCCGCCGCGCCGGGCACGAGCACGGAGCCGATCACGAGGTCGGCCTCCGCGACGAGGGCCGCGATCGTGTAGGCGGTGCTGAGCGCCGTCCGAAGCCCGGGGTGGGCCGCCTCGAGCGCGCGCAGCCGCGGCAGCGAGATGTCCACGACGGTCACCTCGGCACCGAGGCCGAGGGCGTTGACCGCGGCGTGCTCGCCGGCGACCCCGCCGCCGATCACGACGACCTTCGCCTTCGGGGTGCCCGGCACCCCGCCCATGAGCGTGCCGGTTCCGCCGGCGGGGCCGGTGAGCTGCTGGGCGCCGACGACGACCGAGAGCCGGCCGGCCACCTCGCTCATGGGCGCGAGCAGCGGCAGCGAGCGGTCGGCGAGCTGCACCGTCTCATAGGCGATCGCGGTCGTGCCACTGGAGAGGATCGCCTCGGTGCAGGCACGGGATGCGGCCAGATGCAGGTAGGTGAACAGCACCTGGCCGGCGCGCAGCAGCGGGTACTCCGCCTCGACGGGCTCCTTGACCTTGAGCAGCAGCTCGGCGTCGCCCCAGACATCCTCGGCGCCCTCGACGAGGGTGGCACCGGCGGCACGGAAGTCGGCGTCCTCGATGCCGGCGCCGGCGCCGGCGCCCGCCTGCACGAGCACCTCGTGCCCGCGCCGGGCCAGCTCGTGCACCCCCGCGGCGGTGATCGCCACGCGGGACTCGCTGTTCTTGATCTCGGTGGGGATGCCGACGCGCATCGCGCTGTCCTTTCGTCGGGCCGGGGGTGCGTCTTCCGTGGTCCATGGTGGCGGATGTTCGTCGTTCTCGTGTTGGATTCGAATATGCTGCTGTGATAGGCGCACTCAGCCGAATAAACGGATGATCGGAGGGCTCGCGGTGGCCTCGAGCCAGAACGATCTGCGCCCGGTGCTCGACGACGTCGACCGTCGGCTGCTCGCGCTGCTGCAGGCCGACGCCCGCGCCTCGAACGCGAGCCTCGCGGCATCCCTCGGCATCGCCCCCTCGACCTGTCTCGCCCGGGTGCGCGCGCTCATCGAGCGCGGCGCCGTCACCGGGTTCCACGCCGCGCTCGACCCGCGCGCCCTCGGCCTCGGCCTCGAGGCGCTCGTCAGCGTCAACATCAAGGTCGGCGCCCGGCAGGCGGTCGCGACGTTCGCGAGCGAGCTCGAACGGCTGAGCGAGGTCATCCAGGTGTTCTTCCTCGGTGGTGCGGAGGATTTCATCGTCCACGTCGCCACCCGCGACAGCGACCATCTGCGGCAGTTCGTGGTGGACAACCTCTCGGTGCACCCCTCGGTGGCCTCCACGCGCACGAGCCTGGTGTTCAGCCACACGGAGCCCCGGCTCGCCGTGCCGGGCGGCACCGCGACCCGGTCCCGCGCCTGAGCCGGCGCCTCCCGCGGGCACGACCCCCGGCGAATACACTGGACGGGCGCCGCACGGCGCGAGCCGCACCACAGTCGCGAGAACGCGAGAAGGGGATCGATGGATCTCGCCGTACAGTCCCGCCCCTTCGGCGGGCCCCGCGGCCTCCGTCGCACGGTCGGCGCCTACATCGCGCTCACCAAGCCGCGCGTCATCGAGCTGCTGCTCATCACCACCGCCCCGGTCATGGTGCTCGCCGCCGACGGCATCCCGAACCTGTGGCTCGTGCTCGCGACGCTCGTCGGCGGCGCGCTCAGCGCCGGCAGCGCGAACGCCGTCAACTGCTGGATCGACCGCGACATCGACAGGCTGATGAAGCGCACCGAGAGCCGCCCGCTCGTCACCGGCGAGATCGGCGACCGGCAGGCCCTCGCCTTCGCCGTGGTCATCGGCGCCGCCTCGGTGGCCTGGCTCGGCCTGCTCGTCAACTGGCTCTCGGCGGCGCTCAGCCTGTTCGCGATCCTGTTCTACGTCTTCGTCTACACGCTGTGGCTCAAGCGCCGCACGCCGCAGAACATCGTCTGGGGCGGCATCGCCGGCTGCATGCCGGTGCTCATCGGCTGGAGCGCCGTCACCGGCTCGCTGAGCCTCGCACCGTTCATCCTGTTCGGCATCGTCTTCCTCTGGACGCCCCCGCACTACTGGCCGCTGTCGATGAAGTACCGCGAGGACTACCACCGGGCGGATGTGCCGATGCTGGCCGTGGTGCGCGGACGCAGCGTCGTCGGCCTCCAGGTGGTGCTCTACGCCTGGGCGACGGTCGCCTGCTCGCTGCTGCTCGTCCCGGTCGCCGACATGGGGCTGCTCTACTGCGCCGTAGCGGTCCTCGCCGGCGCCTGGTTCCTCGTCGAGTCGCACCGACTGTACGCGCGCGCGATCCGGCACGAGGAGGCCAGGCCGATGCGGGTGTTCCACGCGAGCATCAGCTACCTCACCCTGGTGTTCATCGCGGTCGGCATCGACCCGCTGCTGCCGTTCTGATGACGGCGCAGCAGACCCCCCTCGGCTGGGCGGCCGCCCGCTGGTCTCTCGGCCCGCGCGCGCTGCGCCGGGCCTCGACCGCGGCGCTCCTCGTGAGCGTCCTCATCGTGTTCACCGGCGGAGTCGTGCGGGTCACCGGCTCGGGCCTCGGCTGCCCCAGCTGGCCCAGCTGCACGGCGAGCTCGCTCACGACGACGCCCGAGCTCGGCATCCACGGCCTCATCGAGTTCGGCAACCGGATGTTCACCGGCCTCATCGTGCTCACCGTCGCCGCCGTGATCGTCGCCGCCCGGCTGCAGCGGCCCGAGGACCGCGCCGTGACCCGACTGGCCTGGAGCCAGTTCTGGCTCGTCGTCGCCAACGCGATCGCGGGCGGCGTCACGGTGCTGCTCGCGCTCAACCCCTGGGTCGTTGCCGCGCACTTCGTGCTCGCGATGGCACTGCTGGCGACCACGACGCTCACCTGGCACCGGGCACGCCATCCCGGGGCCGAACGGGCCGCCGTCGACGCCGGCACCCGTTCGCTCGCCGTCGCCCTCGTGGCGGTGACGCTCGTGCTCATCCTCGTCGGCACGCTCGTGGCCGGCTCCGGCCCGCACTCGGGCGACTCCTCGGACGTGCCGCGGATGGGCCTGCCCTGGGTCGCGGTCACGCTCGTGCACGGCCTGCTCGGCGCGCTCACGCTCCTGCTCGCCCTCGCGCTGCTCGCGCGCGGCCGCACCCCGCGCCCGGTGCGCCGCCGCACCGGCGCCCTCCTCCTCGTCGTCGCGCTGCAGGGCACGCTCGGCATCGTCCAGGCCGCCACCGGGCTGCCCGCCGGCCTCGTCTCTGTGCACCTGCTGGGCGCCGCGCTCGTCTGGGTCGGGGCGCTCCGGGTGCTGCTCGAGGCCGAGCCGCGGCTGTTCGCGGCGCGCCCGGCGAGCCCCGCCGGCGCGGCCGAGCGCGTGCCCGGGCCGGCCCTGTAGAATTCCAGGGTTCAGGAACGCGCCGGAGCGCGGGACGGACGCCGGCTCCGGCATCCGCCGCGACACCGGTGCCGGCCGCCCGTCCAGGCGGCCGTCCTCAGAACGCAGTCGAGGCCGACACGGGCATGACAGCCCGCTTCGGCAGGAAAAGAGGTATCGATGTCCGACGTGCTCATCGACCGACCCGAGATCAACTCCCTCGGCCAGTACGAGTTCGGCTGGGCCGACTCCGACGCCGCCGGGGCATCCGCGAAGCGCGGGCTGAACCGGGACGTCGTCACCGACATCTCGCGGCTCAAGAACGAGCCGGAGTGGATGCTGAAGAACCGGCTCAAGGCCCTCGGCCTGTTCGAGCGCAAGCCCATGCCCACCTGGGGTGCCGACCTCTCCGGCATCGACTTCGACAACATCAAGTACTTCGTGCGCTCCACCGAGCGGCAGGCCCAGAGCTGGGAGGAGCTGCCCGCGGACATCCGCAACACCTACGAGCGTCTCGGCATCCCCGAGGCCGAGCGCTCCCGGCTCGTCGCCGGCGTCGCCGCGCAGTACGAGTCCGAGGTCGTCTACCACCAGATCCAGGAGGACCTCGAGCGCCAGGGCGTGATCTTCCTCGACACCGACACGGCGCTCAAGCAGCACCCCGAGTTCTTCGAGGAGCACTTCGGCACCGTCATCCCGGCCGGCGACAACAAGTTCGCCGCGCTCAACACCGCCGTCTGGTCCGGCGGCTCCTTCGTCTACGTGCCGAAGGGCGTTCACGTCGAGATCCCGCTGCAGGCCTACTTCCGGATCAACACCGAGAACATGGGTCAGTTCGAGCGCACGCTCATCATCGCCGACGAGGGCTCCTACGTGCACTACATCGAGGGCTGCACGGCCCCGATCTACAAGTCCGACTCGCTGCACTCCGCGGTCGTCGAGATCATCGTCAAGAAGAACGCCCGCGTGCGCTACACGACGATCCAGAACTGGTCGAACAACGTCTACAACCTCGTCACCAAGCGCGCCGTGGCGCACGAGGGCGCGACGATGGAGTGGATCGACGGCAACATCGGCTCCAAGGTGACGATGAAGTACCCCTCGATCTACCTCATGGGGGAGCACGCCAAGGGCGAGACGCTCTCGGTGGCCTTCGCGGGCCCGGGCCAGCACCAGGACGCCGGCGCGAAGATGATCCACATGGCGCCGCACACCACGAGCTCGATCGTCTCGAAGTCCATCGCCCGCGGCGGCGGGCGCGCCGGCTACCGCGGCGAGGTGCGCGTCGACGCGGGCGCGCACCACGCCGCCAACACCGTGCGCTGCGACGCGCTGCTCGTCGACACGATCTCGCGCTCCGACACCTATCCGGCCATCGACATCCGCCAGGACGACGTGCAGCTCGGCCACGAGGCGACCGTCTCGCGGGTGAGCGAGGAGCAGCTGTTCTACCTGCAGTCGCGGGGCCTGCCCGAGGACGAGGCGATGGCGATGATCGTGCGCGGCTTCATCGAGCCGATCGCGCGCGAGCTGCCGATGGAGTACGCCCTCGAGCTGAACAAGCTCATCGAGATGGGCATGGAAGGATCGGTCGGCTAGATGGCGGCCACTCAGCAGGCGCCCTACGTGGTGCCCGGTTCCCGAGCGCACTCGGACGGCGCGTTCGTTCCCGTGCAGACCCGTTCAGAGCGCCCGACGTCGTACGACCCGGCGGACTTCGACGCGCCGAGCGGCCGCGAGGTCAACTGGAAGCACACCCCGATCGCGCGCCTGGCCGCCCTGTGGACCGCGCACGACGACACGCGCGGCGTGGGCGTGAGCATCGAGGGCGCCGACAGCATCGCGGTGGGCGGCCTCGGCGTCGGCGACTGGCCGCGTGGCGACGTCTTCACCCCGGAGGACCTGCCCGCCGCGCTGGCGTGGACGCGCACGCAGACGGCCCTGCACCTACGCGTGCCGCAGGACGCCGCCGTCGACGAGCCGGTCGTCGTGACGCTCACCGGCGCGGGCGCGGAGCGCGTCGCCTACCAGCACATCGTCGTCGAGGCGATGCCGCACTCGAAGGCGACCGTGATCCTCGCGCACGAGCTCAGCGCGCAGTACGCGCAGAACGTCGAGGTCGTCGTGCGCGACGGCGCCGCCCTCACTGTCGTGACGGTGCAGCAGTGGGAGGACGACGCGGTGCACGCGGCGTCCCACCAGGCCCGCGTCGACCGCGACGGCTACTTGCGGCACATCGTCGTGAGCTTCGGCGGCGGCGTCGTGCGCGTCAACCCGAGCATCGAGCTCGCCGGTCCCGGATCGTCCGCCGAAGTGTACGGACTGGCCTACGCGGACGCCGGTCAGCACCTGGAGAGCCAGGTGTACGTGCACCACAAGGGCCCGCACACGCGCGGCGACGTGCTGTACAAGGGCGCCCTCCAGGGCGAGGGGGCGCGCACGGTGTGGATCGGCGACGTGCTGATCGGACCGGATGCTGTGGGCACCGACTCGTACGAGGCCAACCGCAATCTCGTGCTCACCGAGGGAGCGCGCGCCGACTCGGTGCCGAACCTCGAGATCGAGACCGGCGACATCGTCGGCGCGGGGCACGCCAGCGCCACCGGCCGCTTCGACGACGAGCAGCTGTTCTACCTGCAGGCCCGCGGCATCCCCGAGGACGAGGCGCGTCGCCTGGTGGTGCTCGGCTTCCTCGCCGAGATCGTGCAGAAGATCGGCGACCCCTCCCTCGAGGAGCATCTGCAGGCCGCGGTCGAGCGCGAGCTGGGAGCGGGCTGATGGCAGCGACGCGGGTCTGCGCCCTCGCCGAGCTCGAGCCCGACACCGCTCGCCGCGTCGTGGTCGACGGCGCCCCGATCGCCCTGGTGCTCGACAGCGCCGGCGCCGTGCACGCCATCGGCGACACCTGCACGCACGGTGACATCTCGCTCGCCGAGGGCTTCGTCGAGGACGACACGCTGGAGTGCTGGGCGCACGGCTCGAAGTTCTCGCTCACCACGGGCAGCCCCCTCACCCTTCCGGCCTACGAGCCGGTCCCCGTCTACGCCGTCCGACTCGTCGACGGCGACGTCTACATCGACCCGAGCGAACGAAAAGCAGTCTGAGAGAGAACACCCATGTCCACGCTTGAGATCCGCGACCTCCAGGTGAGCGTCGAGACCGACCAGGGCACGAAGCACATCCTGCAGGGTGTCGACCTGACCATCAACGAGGGCGAGACCCACGCCATCATGGGCCCCAACGGCTCCGGCAAGTCGACGCTCGCCTACACGATCGCCGGACACCCGAAGTACACGGTCGAGGGCGGCAGCGTGCGGCTCGACGGCGTCGAGCTGCTCGAGCTCAGTCCCGACGAGCGCGCCCGCGCCGGCCTGTTCCTGGCCATGCAGTACCCGGTGGAGATCCCCGGCGTCACCGTCTCGAACTTCCTGCGCACCGCGAAGACCGCCCTCGCGGGCCAGGCTCCGGCGCTGCGCCCCTGGATCAAGGAGGTGCGCGAGTCGATGGACGCGCTGCGGATGGACGCCTCCTTCGCCGAGCGCAACGTCAACGAGGGCTTCTCCGGCGGTGAGAAGAAGCGCCACGAGATCCTGCAGCTCGAGCTGCTGAAGCCGAAGTTCGCCGTGCTCGACGAGACCGACTCCGGTCTCGACGTCGACGCGCTCAAGGTCGTCTCCGAGGGCGTGAACCGCGCCAAGGAGCGCACCGGGCTCGGCATCCTGCTGATCACGCACTACACACGCATCCTGCGCTACATCAAGCCGGACTTCGTGCACGTCTTCGTCGCGGGCAGGGTCGCTGAGGAGGGCGGCCCAGAGCTCGCCGAACGCCTCGAGGAGGAGGGCTACGACCGTTATGTCGCCGAGGGCGCGACCGGCGTAGCCTGACAGGCATGACCTCAGCCCTCGCGCCGGCGCTCTTCGATCGGGTCGAGGAGGCGCTCAAGGACGTGGTCGATCCCGAGCTCGGGGTCAACGTCGTCGACCTCGGCCTGATCTACGACCTCACCTGGGACGACGAGAACGACGCCCTCATCATCTCGATGACGCTCACGAGCGCCGGGTGCCCGCTCACCGACGTCATCGAGGATCAGACGGCCCAGGCGCTCGACGGCGTCGTGGAGCAGTTCCGGATCAACTGGGTGTGGATGCCGCCCTGGGGCCCGGAGCGCATCACCGACGACGGGCGCGACATGATGAGAGCGCTCGGTTTCCAGATGTGAGGACGGAGTCCTCACAGTGTCAGGCTTGTGCTTTCAGGCGAAGTCGTCGTCGCTGCGGGTGCCGAAGACGATGTCGTCCCAGCTCGGCATCGAGGCCCGTCCCCTGCGCCCGGGCTTGGCGGCACGGCCGGCCGGCGTCTGGCCCGCGGCATCCGACGAGGAGCGGTCCTCGGCGGGCTGTGCCTCGATCGGCTGCGCTCCGAGCGGCTGGGAGTTGAGCGGCTGGGAGTCGAGTGGAAGGTCGACGAGCCGCACGGCCGCATCGAAGGGCGCCGGCGCGCCGTCGGGCTCGACGCGGTCCTCGCCGTGACGGCCCTCACCGTATCCGGCCGGCTCGCGCTCGCCGCGCCGCCGGCGCAGCGCCTCGAGCAGATCGGCCGTGTGGCTGAGCTCCGGCTCCTCGGCCGCGCGCGCCCCCACCGGCTCGGCGGCGCTCTGCGCCGGCTCGGCATCCTCGACGAGGAAGGCGCCGCTGTCGAAGCGCGAGGTGTCGGCGACGCGGCCGTCGCCGACGACGCGCAGTCGCGGGATGAGCCCGCTGGGCGCCTCGCCCTGCTGGGATAGCCGGATCGCCTCGGCGTTTGCGGGGGAGAGCGCGCCGCGCTTCGGGTCGAACTGCCAGCGCGCGTCGTGCTCCACCTCGTCGAGGCTGAACGTCAGCACGACCAGCCAGCCGCTGTCCTCCTTCCAGCTCGTCCAGGCGACGCCCCGCGCCGCCATCGTCTCGAGCCGGCCGGTGATCACCGAGCCGAACGTCGCACCCGAGGGCTCGGCGTCGAGGGCGGTGCGCACGGGCACCTCCTGCGCCCGCCGGGTGACGAAGTCGCGCTCGGCGAGCACCGGTCCCTCGAAGCGCTCGACGTAGTCGAGAGCGACGCCGGAGGCGGCCGCGACCTCGGCCGCGGTGCGGCCCGAGCGGATGAGCGCCTGGATCTCGCGCGGGCTGAGTCGCCGGTCGGTGCCCTGCTCGGGCATCGCGAGCCGCACGGTGGTCTTCAGGTCCTCGTCGACCGGCACGCGATAGCGGGCGCCGTCCTCGGCGACGAGCACGAGGGCGCCGTCCTCGACGCCCGTCAGTCGCAGATCCTGCATGCTTCCAGCCCTCCGGCCCGGTCCTCGCGCCCGGGGCTCAGGGCGGTCCTGGCCGCGGGTTCCACTGTGGTTCATGGTGGCATGTCAGGGCCCCCGAACCGGGGAATATCGCGGGCGTGCCGCGGGTTCAACCGGGGCATTCGAACCGGTTTGCGCATACCAGGTCGATGATGCAGACTGTGCGCGCCGATTTCGATTCACACGTGCGAACTTAAGAACTGGATGGTCATGGCAACCGACTACGACGCGCCGCGGAAGACGGACGACGACTCCGAATCGATCGAGGCTCTCAAGGAGCGCGTGCCGGACAAGACATCCTCCTCGATCGACGTCGACGACGCCGACAACCCCGGCAGCTTCGAGCTCGCGGGCGGCGATCTCTCCGACCTCGACCTCGATGTCGTCGTGCTGCCGCCGCAGGCCGACGAGTTCACCTGCGTCAGCTGCTTCCTCGTCAAGCACCGCTCGCAGATGGATCACGAGGAGAAGCTCGGGCCGATCTGTCGCGAGTGCGCCGCGTGACGACTCGCGAACGCGCAGCACGGCGGCGCGTGGCCGTTCAGCTCTCAGCCGACCGCGCCCGCTCGATCGCCTCGACGACCGCCTCCGGATGCCGGGTCGAGACCAGCCAGTAGGGCACAGGGTCAGCCGGGTCGGTGATCTCGACCCGGACCACCGGCGCCACCCAGCCCCGGATCAGCAGCCAGGCGCGGGCGTCGAGCCCGGGCCCGCGCTCCGCACGGGCATCCTCGATGTGGGCGGTGACCGTGCCGACCGCCCCGATCGGCACCCGGGCCGGGCCGGCGACGAGCATGCCGTCCGTCACCGCCACGACGGCGGCGGCCCGCAGCAGGGCCAGTACGCAGAGCACGTACAGCACGATCGCGACGATGATGCCGGCGGTGACGGAGATCGGCAGGAACACCAGCAGGCTCGCCGGGACGATGAGCGCGGTCGTGACGAACAGCCAGGGCGAGGGCCATAGGCGTTCCCGGTAGAGCGGCATGGTCCCATCGTGCCCTACCCTCGATGGGTGCCCCCTCGATCCGAGACCGATGCCGTCGAGGTCCTCATCGTCGCCGAGCGGATCCCGGCCTACGCGCATCCCGGCGACGCCGGCGCCGATCTGCGCAGCACCGAGGCCGTCGCCCTCGCCCCGGGCGAGCGCCGCACCGTCGGCACCGGCGTCTCGATCGCGCTGCCCGACGGCTATGCGGCCCTCGTGGTGCCGCGTAGCGGTCTCGCCGCGAAGCACGGCATCACCGTCGTCAACGCCCCGGGCACCGTCGACGCGGGCTACCGCGGCGAGATCCGGGTGACCCTGCTCAACACGGATGCCCGCGAGGCGTATCCTGTCGCGGTCGGCGACCGGATCGCCCAGCTGGTCCTCGTTCCCGTGGCCCGCGCGCGATTCGTGCCGGTGGAGCGGCTCCCGGGCAGTCACCGGGGTGAGGGCGGTTTCGGCTCGACCGGCTACGCCGAGCCCGTCACGGTGACGGGCGGCCAGCAGTCAGGAGAACACGCGTGACCAAGAAGACGGGCCGGGCGGGCGAGCCGGTCGAGGCCGAAAGCGTCCCGGAGGCCGTGCCCGAGGACGCGAAGTCCGCCCCGGCGGACCGCGCCGAGAACGGCCCGCTGGACGACAGCGAGGCGAACCCGGTGCGCCCCTATGTCGACCTCGGCGGGGTCAAGATCCTGCCGCGGCCCGAGCTGCAACTGCGTCTCGAGGTCGAGGAGGGCACGAAGCGGGTGGTCGCCGTCGGGCTCGACTACGCCGGCTCGAGCCTGCAGGTGCAGGCGTTCGCGGCCCCGCGCTCCACGGGCCTGTGGCACGAGATCCGCGAGCAGATCGTCGCGCAGATCGACAAGCAGGGTGGCCAGACGCGCATCGCCGAGGGAGTGTTCGGCCCGGAGGTGCTCGCGAAGATCCCGGCGGCGACCGCCGAGGGCGGATCCGGGCACCGGCTCGCCCGCTTCATCGGCGTCGACGGGCCGCGCTGGTTCCTGCGTGGCGTGATCTCGGGCCAGGGCGCCGTCGACGAGGCCGCCGCCGCCCAGGTGGAGGACCTGTTCCGCTCGATCGTCGTGGTGCGCGGCTCGGCGCCGATGCCGCCGCGCGACCTCATCCCGCTGCACATGCCGGCCACGGCGGAGTCCGGGCGGGCATGAGCGCGCCCGGGGAGCCCCTCGGGCAGCGCGGGCCAGGCCAGCGGGAGCCCGTCGGGCAGCGCGAGCCAGGCCAGCGGGAGCCCGTCGGGCAGCGCGAGCCGAGCTTCGGCGAGCTCGTCGCGCGGGCGATGCGCGGCTCGGCGTTCGCGCACCTCGAGCCCGGCCGGCTGCCGAGCGGCCGGGAGCTGCTCCGGGCGGTCGGCGGCCTGCGCGGCGTCGTCGAGTCGGTGCTGCCGGGCCTGGCCTTCCTCCTCGCCTTCGCCGTCACCTCGATCGTGCTCGTGGTGCCGCAGCGCACGGTGCTGCTCTGGTCGGTCGGCGCGCCCGTCGCGCTGTGCGCCCTGTTCCTCGTGGTGCGCCTGCTGGCCCGTCGGCCGCTGCGGCCGGCGATCACGGGCGTGCTCGTCGCCGCGGTCACCGCGGTGCTCGCGCTGCTCACCGGACGTGCCCAGGACAGCTTCGTGCCGGGCATCGTCATCAACGCGGTCTCGCTCGCGGTGCTGTTGCTGTCCATCGCGGTGCGATGGCCGTTCATCGGCGTGCTCGTCGGCGCGCTCGCCGGCGACGTCTCCGGCTGGCGGGCGGATGCCGCCCGGCGACGGGTGCTGACGATCGGCACCTGGTTCTGGGTCGGCCTGTTCGCGCTGCGGCTGGCCGCCGAGCTGCCGCTGTTCCTCGCCGGTCAGACCGCCTGGCTCGCGGCAGTGAAGCTCGTGCTCGGCGTGCCGTTCTACGCGCTCGTGCTCTGGCTGACCTGGCTGTTCGTCAGCCCGGTCTTCGCGGCCGGCGATGCCCCGGAGGAGAGCCCGGACGAGGGTCCGGCCGCCGCGTAAAACTATCTTGATATCGAGATATATAATGGGGGCATCCGTCCCGCGCGCGCCGGGCGCCCGGCTTAGGCTTGCCTTGCTGGATCGTGCGAAGGCCCGGGCGCGAGGATGGGTCCCGAGCCAGTGAGGGAGCAGACGACATGTCCGCAGTGAACAGTTTCGGCGCCAAGGACACGCTCACGGTCGGCGACATCGACTACGAGATCTTCCGTGTCGACACGGTGCCCGGCTACGAGAAGCTGCCGTTCAGTCTCAAGGTCCTCCTGGAGAACCTGCTGCGCACCGAGGACGGCGCCAACATCACCCGGGAGCAGATCGAGGCGCTCGGCTCCTGGGATCCGAGCGCCGAGCCCGACACGGAGATCCAGTTCACGCCGGCCCGCGTCGTCATGCAGGACT
>JASGFF010000001.1:0-93561 GCA_047605685.1 Microbacteriaceae bacterium | reverse complement strand
CGTCCGGCCGGCGCGGCCGGCCGCGGGCTGCGGTGGTGCGCGGCGCCTTCCCCGACGCCAGCCGCTCGGCGGCATCCGCCCGGCTGGCCCCGGATGTCGCCCGCCACCTCGACTACCACGTGCGCTACGGCTGGCTCGGGCCCGAGGCCACCCTCCCCGAGCTGCTCGACGCGCTCAACGTGCAGTACGGCCGCGGCGAGGACATCGTCGCCTCGCTGCGGGCCGACCCGGCGCTTCCCGCCGCGACGGACCTCGTCCTTGCCGTGCAGGCGGAGTCGACGAGCATCGGCACGGCGATCGCCGCGCTCGAGACGATCGCCACCGAGATCGCCCCCGAACTGGGATGGAGCCCCCGGTCATGACCACTCTCGACGGCCCGCACGTCGAGCCCGCGAGCATCCAGTTCGGCGCGCTGTTCTACGGCGCCGGCGGCCATCTCGCCGGCTGGCGGTACCCGGGCGCCGATCCGCACGCGCAGCTCGATGTGGGCAGCTATCTCGCCGCGGCCCGCCGGCTCGAGGCCGGCGGCTTCGACGCGCTCTTCATCGCCGACGTCGTCGCCGTCTGGGGCGAGCACCTCGACTCGCTCAGCCGCACGGCCCGGGCCGACTTCTTCGAGCCGATCACGCTGCTCGCCGCGATCGCCGCCGGCACCTCCCGCATCGGCCTCGTCGGCACCGCGACCACGAGCTACAACGAGCCCTACACCCTCGCCCGCAAGTTCGCGACCCTCGACCACATCTCCGGTGGCCGCGCCGGCTGGAACGTGGTCACGAGCGTCGTGCCGCTCGAGGCGGCCAACTTCGGCCGGGCGGAGCACTTCGAGCACGGCGAGCGCTACCGCCGTGCCGAGGAGTTCGTCGACGTGGTCCGCCGGCTATGGGACAGCACCGGGGATGACGCGCCGCTGCGCGACAAGACGAGCGGACGCTACCTCGACGCCTCCCGCCGCCGTCGCATCGATCACGATGGCGAGTGGTTCCGGGTCGCCGGCCCGCTCAACCTGTCCCGGCCGCCGCAGGGGCATCCGGTGCTGTTCCAGGCGGGCGCCTCGGCCGCCGGCCAGGCCTTCGCCGCCCGGCACGGCGAGGTGCTGTTCACCGCCGCGACCGAGATCGAGCAGGCGATCGGCTACCGCACCCGCGTGCGCGAGCTCGCTGTGGCGGCGGGCCGTCGCCCCGAGGCGGTGAAGGTGTGGCCGGTGCTCAGCCCGGTCATCGCCGACAGCGACGCCGAGGCGCGGGAGCGTCTCGACCGGCTGCAGTCGCTGCTGCACGAGGACGTGCTGCGGCGCAGCATCCAGGACAACATCGGCGATGTCGACTTCGGCGACCTCGACCTGGATGCGCCGCTGCCCGAGGTCCCCGAGTCGAACAGGTCGAAGTCGCGGCGCGACGGGATCCTCGCGATGGCCCGGGAGCGGGGTCTCACGCTGCGGCAGCTCGCCCTCGCGTTCAACGAGCGCGGCACTGTTTGCGGCACCGCCGAGCATGTCGCCGACCGTATCGAGCACTGGTACCGCGCCGGCGCCGCCGACGGCTTCAACGTCTCGTTCCCGTACCTGCCCGAGACGCTCGACCGTTTCGTCGACGAGGTGTTGCCGATCCTCGAGGAACGCGGCGTCTTCCGCCGCCATTACGGCGCCACGCTGCGCGAGACGCTCGGGCTGAGCCGGCCGGAGGGGAGCCGGGCATGAGCCGTGAGCTGCACCTCGCCGGCTTCCTGAAGCCGGCCGGCGAGTATCCGGCCGGCTGGCGGCACCCCGACGCCCCCGCCGCGGCCGGCGTCGACTTCGCGTTCATCGCCGGTCTGGTCCGCCGTCTCGAGCAGGCCCGCTTCGACGCGGTGTTCCTGCCCGATCTCGCCGGCCTGCCGGACGTCGAGGACACGGTGCTCGAGGCGGTGGCGGTCGTCAACGACGCGCTCGAGCCGACGACGCTGCTCGCCGCGCTCAGCACCGTGACGAGCCGGATCGGGCTGATCGCGAGCGCCTCGACGAGCTTCAGCCAGCCCTACACGCTCGCGCGCACCCTCGCCTCGCTCGACCATCTCTCGCGGGGACGGGCCGGCTGGAACGTCGTCACCTCGCTCAACGACTCCGAGGCGCGCAACCACGGCCTCGACGCGCACCTCGGGCACGGCGAGCGCTATCGCCGCGCCTCGGAGTTCGTCGAGGTCGCGCGGGGGCTGTGGGACAGCTTCGACGACGACGCCTTCGGCCACGACGTCGACTCCGGGCGCTACTTCGAGCCGGAGCGGATGCACGCCCTCGGCCACGTCGGCGAGCACTACGCCGTGGCCGGCCCGTTGAACATCGCGCGGCCGCCGCAGGGGCATCCGGTGATCGCGCAGGCGGGCAGCTCGGATGCCGGGCGGGAGCTGGCCGCCCGCGAGGCCGACCTGGTGTTCAGCGCGCAGCTTCCGATCGAGGCCGCGCGGGCCTTCTACGCGGATGTCAAGCGCCGTGCGCAGCGGTGGGGGCGCGACCCGCAGACGCTGCTCGTGCTGCCGGAGCTCGCCACGGTCGTCGCCCCGACCCGCGCCGAGGCCGAGGACCGCTTCGCCGCCGTGCAGCGGCTCCTCGACCCGCGCGTGGCCCTCGCCGACGTGGAGTACTGGCTCGGTGTCGAGCTCGCCGGGCTGCCGCCGGACGCCCCGTTGCCGCCGCACGCCGGCGGCGCGACGAGCCGCAGCCGCGGGCGCAGCCGGGAGCTCTACGAACAGGCCGCGGCATCCGGCCTGGCGGTGCGCGACCTGGTGGCGCTCGTCGCGGCCGGCGACGGTGTCGTGGTCGGCTCGCCGCGGGACGTCGCCGATCACATCGAGGAGCGTTTCAGCTCGGCCGCCGCGGACGGTTTCACCGTGTCGTTCCCGTGGCAGCCCGGCACGCTCGTGGCGTTCGCCGAGCTCGTCGTCCCCGAGCTGCAACGCCGGGGTCTGTTCCGCCGCGAGTACGCGGGGGCGACGCTGCGAGAGAATCTGGGCCTGGCCCGTCCGGCGAGCCGGCACCCGTCCCGGCCGACGCCGACAACGACAACGAGGGAGCACCGATGACCGACGCCTATTACGACCGCGACGCTGACAAGCGCTACACGAGCGGCTACCGGCAGAGCACCCCGGACGTGCTCGCGGCCTTCTCCGCCTTCGACGCCGCGGTCTTCGCCCCGGAGGGCCGCGAGATCCCGCTGAAGTATCGCGAGCTGATCGCCTATGCGGTCGGCCTCTCCAAGCAGTGCGTGTACTGCATCGACGCCCACGGCGGCAACGCCGCGGCGGCCGGTGCGAGCGAGGGCGAGCTCGCCGAGGCGGCCTGGGTCGCCGCCGCGATCGGCGCGGGGGCCGCCTACGCCCACGGGCGTCTCGGCTTCAAGCTCGCCGGGCCGCACGCGCACTGAACGGCGTGCACCGAGCAGCGTGCACCGGGCGAGCCGCGCGGCCGTTGACCGGCGACACCCAGTCGCCCGGGTAGCATGGCGCGAAGTGCGTCCCGGTCGACCGGGAACGGTCGAAGGGAACGACATGTCCGACGGCGAGCCCGGGTCCGAGGCGGGGAACACTGCGGCCGGCAATGCCGAGCGGCCGGGCCCGGTGCGCCACGGCCGCCTGCGCCAGCTCACGCTCACCCGCCGCGTCATCGGCATCGTCGCCGCGGTCGTCGTCGTCGCGCTCGTGAGCACGGTCTCGCTCGGCGCCTTCGTCACCTGGCGGCTGGCCGAGCAGATCGACACGGTGCACATCGCGGGGGACGACGAGGAGATCCCGGCGATCGGCAAGATCGAGGGCGGCTTCAACATCCTCATCGTCGGCAGCGACCAGTGCACCGAGGACTGCTCGGGCTACGGCGTGCGCTCCTCGAAGCTCAACGACGTCAACATCCTGCTGCACGTGGCCCAGGACCAGTCCTGGGCCGTCGCGGTGAGCTTCCCGCGCGACCTGGTGGTGCCGATCCCCGCCTGCGAGAAGGAGGACGGCAGCGGCACCACGCCGGCGCAGTCCGCCCAGCCGCTCAACGTCGCGCTCTCCGATGGTGGGCTCTCCTGCGTGGCCAGCACGATCTCCGACCTCACCGGCCTCGACATCCAGTTCGCCGGCCTGATCACGTTCCAGGGCGTCATCGCCATGACCGACGCGATCGGCGGCGTGCCGGTCTGCGTCACCGCGGATGTCACCGACGCCAACACCGGCCTCGACCTCAAGGCCGGCACGACCTACGTCAAGGGCAAGCAGGCGCTCGCCTTCCTGCGCACCCGGCACTCCTTCGGCGACGGCTCGGACCTCTCCCGCATCGGTGCGCAGCAGGTCTACCTCGCCTCCATGGTGCGCACCCTGCAGGCCGAGGCGACCCTCAGCAACGCGACCGAGGTCTACGCGCTCGCGGAGGCGGCGACGGAGAACATGGAGCTCTCGGAGTCGCTCGCCTCGGTGCCGCGGCTGGTCTCGATCGCCCTCGCGCTCAAGGACATCCCCGCCGCGGACATCACACTCGTGCAGTACCCGAGCACGACGGGCGTCGGCGGGGTGTACGAGGGCAAGGTCGCGCCGGTGACGGCGCAGGCCGCGCAGATGATGGAGTACATCGAGAACGACGAGCAGTTCAGCCCGAGCGAGTTCAGCACCCGCAACGCCGTCACCGAAGACCCGGATGCCACCGCGACCGCGACCGACACCGCGACGGCGAGCGCGACCGGCTCCTCCACGAAGTCGTCCACGAAGTCGTCCACGGCATCCGCCACGAGCACCGCGACGTCCTCCTCGACCGCCACCTCGAGCCTCGGCCTCGGCCAGACCGCCGACCAGCAGACCTGCGTCGTGCCGAACTGAGCGGGCGCGCCTCCGGGCTCGGCTATGATGACTCGAGCACCATCTCGGGAGACGTCGCATAGTCCGGTCGAGTGCACCACCCTGCTAAGGTGGAGTCCCCTCACGGGGACCGAGGGTTCAAATCCCTCCGTCTCCGCCACTTCCCAGGTCAAGAGCCATTTCTACGGCTCGACTGTCGGGTGTTGGCGATCAGAGTCCGAGGCTTGGGCCGCTCCGAGCGTCCCGTGAGTGTTCCGACTTCCGGTCGAACTCTTCGGCGGCCGCGAGACGCCGCACGTGGTCGCGCCGCTGGCCTTCGCCGAGGACGTGCGCGTAGACCGCGAGCACGGTGCGCGCTTCGTCGCCCAGGTACTCGGCGACCTCGTGGAGGGGCGTGCCGAGCCGCAGCCAGGTGGATGCGGTGTGGTGGCGGAGCGCGTGGCGGCGGAAGCCGAGCGGGAACTTGCGGACGACCCCGGCGGAGAGCTGTCCGCCCTGCTGGTTGGTGAACAGGTAGTCGGCGGCGGCCTTGCCTGTCGCGTAGTGCCGGAAGATCGCCAGGGCTCGCGGTGAGAGCGGGACGGGGCGGGTGCCGCGCCAGGACTTCGGTGCCCTCTCCTCGTAGCGATCGGAGTGTGACCGCTCGACGTTGAGTTGGGGGAGGGGGACTTCGGAGAGCCAGTTCACGCGGATCGCGCGCAGCTCGCCCCAGCGCACGCCGGTCAGCGACATGAACTCGAACACGTCCGCGATGTCGCTGCGCCGCTGCCGCAAGGCGGCGAGCACGCCAGCGACTCGGCGTGGGGAGGGAATCTCGTTCGAGCCCACCACGCGCAGGGCGACGGCGCCCAGCTCGGGAATCTTCTTCATCGTCCGCACCGGGTACGGCCGCACTCGAGCGGGACCGCGCCGACCGCGGACTGACCGAGGCGACCGAGCGGGCACAATTCGCCGTGGCGGGCATCGTCGCGGACGGGCCGGCGCGCGAAGTGAACACCGAGCGCGCCCGGTTCACGGAACGGATCGAGCACGCCGCCGAAGTCCGCGCCAAGGTCGCCGCCCCCTTGGTCGAACAGGCTGTCGCAGATGGCACCGCCTACCTTGCCGCGCGCGACCGGATGCAGGAAGCGACCCGCGTCCAGGCCAGCGCAGGGCGGCTCCGACGACGCTCAGCCGCCCGCACTGTCGCGGAGGCGACCGCCGTCCACCGAGAGGCTGAGACGATCACACGGGACCGCTGGGGGCGACTGCCGCAGACCGCGACGGGCATCCCTGAGTGGGCCGAGGCCGTAGCCGGCCAGCAGGCCGACACCGACCCGCGCGTGGCCGAAGCGCGACAGGTCGCGGAGCGGGATCGACGCGCGGGCCAGGGCCTCACGGCCCGGCAACTGCGCGAGGAGACGGCGCTACGCCGCCGCACGATCGGAGACGCCAGGCCCAGCAGCATCGCCGCCCGCGCCGCCACGCTCAGGAAGCAGGCTGAGCAGGACCGCCGCGACCTCGCCCAGATCGAGGCGCTGCCGCTGCGCGAAGCCGCGCAACTCGTCCACGAACGTGCCGCACAGGCCGAGGCCGCCAGACTCGCCGCGGAACGGGAGAAGGCCGCTGCCGAGGCGCGCGCCGCGAAGCTCGGCCACTTCCCCTCGACCACCACCACCCGCCGCACCGGCCCGGAGCGCGGTGGCCTCGGTCTCAGTCTGTGACGGGTTCCGGCTCGTCGTTGTCGCGCAGGTAAATCTCCACGAGGTCGCTGGTCCAGGTGGGGATGCCCGCGCCGAAGAAGTCCTTGTCCTCGGTCCAGATCGGGCAGTCGAGGATCAGTGCCGCAGCGGCGATGGGCCAGTCGTCGGGATCACGGCGGCCGATGCGCTGCAAAGCCTTTGTCCGCATTGGATCAGTGACCTCGCTGGGCAGCTCCTCGACAAGCAGACGAACCGCGTCCAGCCCCAGGGCGAGCTGCGCCGGGCTGATCCCGCGCTTGGCCATGATGCCGGGCAGGTTCTCGTCAGCGTCTTTGAACGCGATCGACGGCGCGCAGAAGTCGATGGAATCCGCGTACTCCGTCAGCAACCCGCCCACCTTCTTACCGAGCACCGCTCGGATGAGGATGTTGGCATCGAGAACGATTCGCCTCGTTGTCACGATGCGGAGGTGGTGGCTTCTCGCTGCGCCTTCCAGCGCGCCTTTCGCATCGCGTCGAACTCGGCCACGACCTCGTCCTCATCGATGCCATGCTCGGCCATCAGCGCGTGAAGCTTGTCCGTCGCTGCCTTGTAGGCTGCGATCGCCTCCGCACGATCACCGCGGGTCGGGATGAACACGCCCACCCGGCGCCCGTGCCGCGTCACCGTCACCGGCTCGTCGCCGTCGATGTAGTCAGCGAGGTCCTGACGGAACTCGCGCACCCCCACGGTCACAGCCATCGCCGCCTCCTTCCGTTGTGTAATCATTGCGTACACAATACCGCGGATCGGCAGCCGCGTCGAGCGGTCTCCGAAGGACTCAACGCGGCTCTCAGGAACCCGCCCGAGTGTCCCGAAAGTGTCCCGAGTGTCCCGAGGATGGCGATTGTCGCCCCATTCCTGAGTGCGACGAGTGCGAGGTGTGCGTGAAGGCCGAGGCCGCTCGACGTTGAGCTGTGCGAGGGGCACCTCGGAGAGCCAGTTCACGCGGATCGCGCGCAGCTCGCCCCAGCGCACGCCGGTCAGCGACATGAACTCGAACACGTCCGCGATGTCGCTGCGCCGCTGCCGCAAGGCGGCGAGCACGCCAGCGACTCGGTGTGGGGAGGGAATCTCGTTCGAGCCCACCACGCGCAGGGCGACACTGCTCAGCTGTCGTGTCCGCCTTGGCTGTGCGTGGCTCGACGCGCGCGACGGCGACGCGATCACCGCTGCCACCAACGACGGGGTGCAAGAGTCGGACGGGCGAGCGGACCCGACCGGCCGAGCGGATCGAACTGGTCGATGCGCGGGTGAGCCTGCGGCGGCGCATCTCCGTCGACCGCCGCCCCGTCGATCCCGCGCAGCGCCCGGTGGGCTGGTCCGCCCTGTGCTCGTGGGTTGTCTGGGAGGCTTGGTGGACAGGAAGCACGAGGGTTGTTGGATGCGTGTCGCGGTGATCGGAGCGGGGATCGGCGGGCTGACCGCGGGCGCGGGTCTGAGCGCCGACGGGCACGAGGTCGTCGTCTACGAGCGCCGCGACGAGCCCGGCGCGGTCGGGGCCGGGCTGACGCTGTTCGGCAACGCCTTCGGCGCGCTCGACGCGATCGGCCGGGGCGACACGGTGCGTCGGGTCAGCAGCGATGCGATCGCCCGGCTGCGGGCGGGCCAGCGCGTGCCGTCCGGCGACCGGCTGATGTCGCTGCCACCCAGCGCGGTGCCGAGCCTGCGCAGTCTGCACCGGGCCGAGCTCTACCGCGCGCTCGTCGATGCTCTGCCCGCCGGGAGCCTCCGGCTCGGGCAGGGCGCCGTCGTCGCGGAGGACGGCGAGCCGGTCGTGACCGTCGCCGGAGCCGCCGAGCGGTTCGATCTGGTGATCGCCGCCGACGGGCTGCGCAGCGACGCCCGCGCCCGGCTGGGACTGGATCGCGGCGTGCGCTACGCCGGGTACACCGCCTGGCGCGGCGTCACCGCGGCCGGCGTCGATGTGCATGGCGAGGCCGGCGAGACGTGGGGACGCGGGCGCATCTTCGGCATCGTGCCGCTGCCGGATGATCGGGTCTACTGGTTCGCCACCGAATCCACGACCGCGGGCCAGCGGGCGGAGGACGAGCGCCAGGCGGTGCGGGAGCGGTTCGGCCACTGGCACCCGCCGATCCTGGACTGCATCGACGCGACCCCTACAGGCGCGGTGCTCCACCACGACATCTACGACCTCGCCCGCCTCCCGGCCACGTTCATCAAGGGCCGCACGGTGCTGCTCGGCGACGCCGCCCACGGCATGACCCCGAATCTTGGACAGGGTGCGGGCCAGGCCATTGAGGACGCCGCCACACTGACGCTCCTGCTGCGACACGGCGATCTGCACACGGCGCTCTCCCGGTACGACGAGCTGCGGAGGAAGCGGACTCGGGCGATCTGGCGGCGGTCGCGCCAGATGGCGAAGGTCGCGCAGGCATCCCATCCGATCGGTGCCGGCATCCGCGATGCGTTGCTGCGAGCGACGCCACCCGCACTCATGGGACGCGCGACGCAGAGCATCCAGCGGTGGCCCGCGCCTTCGCCTTGAAGCGCGTGATCCCGGCTGATGTCAGTGCGCCGCCGTACGCTCGACACATGGCGCTCAAGGCCGACGAGGTGTATCAGGCGGGTCTAGCGCTCGACCTGGACGAGCGCACCGTGCTCGCGCACCGCCTTCTCGCCAGCTTGCACCCCGAGGATGACGCGTCGCAGTCGGAGACTGACGATGCCTGGCGCGACGAGATCGGGTCTCGTGTCGATGACATTTTGAACGACCGAGTCGAGTTGGGCGCCTTCGAGCAGACCCACGACAAGGCCCGCGCGCTCCTGGACGACCCGCGTAAGTGACCCTCCGCCCGCACGTCCACCTGGAGGCGGAGGCTGAGTTCCTCGATGCCGTCCGCTACTACGAGACCGCAGAGGCCGGTCACTGTCGGCGGCTCACGCGAGTTCAGGCATGAAGCGGCGGGGGATGAGGTGACTGGCTGGCCGACGGTCTCACCCTGCTAAGTGTGGAGTCCCCTCACGGGGACCGAGGGTTCAAATCCCTCCGTCTCCGCGCCTCCGTCTCCACACTGTGATGTCTCGGGACATCGTGAACGGTTGAGCCCTCACGAGTACCGGGCCGCTGCGAAGCGGATACGAGACGAGCCGGCCCGACGAGTCCGCCTGGTGGGGGTCGGGTCTTCATGGACGCGGCCGACTCCACGATCGGGAGCATTCTCGACCGGTCCGTCCGATGGGGCCTCCGCCGGGGCTGTCGAGGCGCGCCTCAGCGGTCCGGGCCCGCCGCTGTCCCGCGATGCGGCAGCAGGACGACGACGGCGGCGAGCACGAGCGACGGGACCACGCACACGGCGGCGATGGTGTAGCCGCGCTCGTCGGGGAACAGGGCGTCGCTCGGGGTGGTGGTGGCGAGCAGGAGGCCGGCGAGGGCGCTGCCGACGCTGAAGCCGACGCTGCGGACGATCTGGTTGATCGACAGGACGCTCGAGGTCTCCCGCTGGGGCGCGCCGTCGAGGACGAGGCGGGGCATGATCGCGGAGACGCCGCCGACACCGAAGCCGAGGACGGCCATCGCCGCGAGGGTTGCGATGAGCGAGCCCGGCACGATCGCGAACAGGACCGCGGCGAGGACGACGCAGGCGGCGTGGATCACGAAGGTCCACCGCGCGCTCACGCGGCCGGTCAACCAGGGGGTGAGCCGGCCGGCGACGAAGCCGAGCACGGAGAACGGGATGAGCGCGGCGCCGGCCAGCACCCCGGAGAGCCCGAAGCCGTACCCGGCATCCACCGGGGTCTGCACATAGCGGGTGAGCAGCGAGAACAGCAGGTACATCCCGACACCGGAGGCGAGCATCGCGATGTTGGCACGCAGCACCCCGCCCGTCATGAACAGGCCGAGGTCGACCAGGGGAACGGCGCTGCGCCGTTCGACCGCGACCCACGCGCCGAGCGCGATCACGGCCAGGATGAGGATGGAGGAACCGACCCAGGGCGCGTCCCACACCGAGGGCCGGGCGACGACCAGCAGCACCCCGAGCGTGCCGAGGCCGAGCAGCGCGGCGCCGGGCACGTCGACGCGGACGGCCGGGCGCGGGGCGTCCTTCGGGATGGTGCGCCAGGCGATCAGGACGGCGGCGCCGGAGAGCAGGAAGCCGACGCCGTAGGCGACGCGCAGGCCCGCGAGCTGGTCGATGAGGCCCAGGAGCGGGTAGGCGACGCCGATGCCGACGGTGGAGGCGACCGAGACGGTCGCGATCGTGGACTGCGCGCGTCCGGCGGGCAGGTGCTCGCGGGCCACGCTCATCAGCAGCGCGACGACGCCGAGGCCGAGGCCCTGCAGGGCGCGGCCGACCAGCAGCACTCCGAACGGCAGCGGGATCGCGGTGAGCAGTCCGCCGAGCGCGACCAGGGCGAGGGTGACGAGGATCGTGGCGCGACGATGGCAGCCGGCGCCGAGCCTGCCGAGCACGGGCGCGGAGATCGCCCCGGCGAACAGCGTGACCGTCAGCGTCCACTGGGCGGCGTCCAGCGGCACGTCGAGGGCGAGGGCGGCCGAGGTGATGAGCGGGGCGCCGACGCCGCCGATCACCGCCCCGAGGAACGCGACGGTCACGATCGCCGGGCCGAGGCCGCGTGCCGGCGAGTGCGCCGGCATCGCGCTCACCGGTTCGTCTCTCACCGGTTCGTCTCCGCCGTGATGTGCTCGAACAGGCCCGGCAGGATGCGGGTGCGCACGCCCTCGGCCCACGGCTCGGCGATCGCGTCGACGTCGATCGCGGCCCCGATGTTCAGCAGCATCCCGAAGGCGAGGAACGACTTGACGGTCACCGCATCCAGCCCGGTCGCCTGGGCGACGACCTGCCACAGGCGGGCGAACCGCTCGCGCACGACCCGCTGCACCTCGGCGTCCCCGCAGGCGGCGAAGCCCTGCAGCTGGAGCAGCAGCGAGGTCCGGTCCGACAGCAGCCCGTAGTACTGCGCGCCCATCCGCTGCAGGCACCCCGTCCCGGTCGCTCCCGCGCCGGCGGCGAGCATGCCGTCGCCGACCCGCTCGAACGCACCCGTCACGAGCTCCAGGAACAGCGCCTTCTTCGTGCCGAACATCCGGAAGACGTACGCCTGGGTGATCCCCGCCGCGCGCGCGATCGTCTCCGTCGACGCCCCGTGCAGGCCGTGTTCCGCGAACTCCTTCGCGGCGATCCCCAGCACCTGCGCTCGACGGTCCTCGCCCCGCATCCGCTCCGCCATGCTCGCCATGTTAGTGACAAGTAACTAATTACCTAACGGGGCCCGGGGTGGGGGTGCGGCAGCGGCCTGGCCGACGCGAGCGGGCCGCGGTAGCATTTGGTGAACGATCACTAATGTTCGGTGTCCGGAGAGGGGACGAGCGCGGATGCTCAAGGTCGGAATCGTCGGAGCCGGCGGGATCTCGAACGCGCACATCAAGGCGTACCTGCAGTTCCCCGAGGAGGTCGAGATCGTGGCGATCTCCGATCTCGGCGTCGAGCGGGCGTCCGCCAAGCGCGACGAGCACGGCCTGCGGAACGTGCGGGCCTACGACAGCGCCGATTCGATGCTCGCGGCCGAGCGACTCGACCTCGTCAGCATCGTCACCCCGCCGGCGGCGCACGCGCCGCTGGCGATCCAGTACCTGCGTCACGGGGTGAACGTCGTCGTCGAGAAGCCGATGGCCACCTCGCTCGAGGAGTGCGACGCGATGCTCGCCGCGGCGGCGGAGTCGGGACGCATCCTGTCCGTGATCGCGCAGAACCGCTACCGCGACGACATCGCCACGCTCAAGGAGGTGCTCGGCACCGGTCTGATCGGCTCGATCTCCCATGTGCGGGTCGACTCGTCGTGGTGGCGCGGCCTGCCCTATTACGACCTGTGGTGGCGCGGCACCTGGGCCTCGGAGGGCGGCGGCTGCACGCTCAACCACGCGATCCACCACATCGACCTGCTGCTGTGGCTGCTGGGCCGCCCGCGCGCCGTGGCCGCCATGATGACCAACGCACAGCACGACAACGCCGAGGTCGAAGACCTGTCGGTGGCCGTGCTCCAGTACGACCGGGCGCTCGCGGAGCTGACGAGCTCCGTCGTCGACCACGGCGAGGAACAGGCGATCGTCGTGCAGGGCGAGCGAGCGCGCGTCTCCCAGCCGTGGCGCGCCGTCGCCGAGAGGGGCGGCGAGGACGGCTTCCCCGCGCCGGGCGGCGACGCAGAGCTCGTGGCGCGACTCGACGCGCTCGCCGCGAGCCACGTGCCGCTGGAGCACGTGCGCCACGCGGGGCAGATCGCCAACGTCCTCGCCGCGATCCGCGGCGAGGCGCCGCTGCAGGCCACCGGCGTCGACGGGCGCAATGCCGTCGAACTGGTCACCGCGATCTACCAGGCGGCGATCGAGCGTCGCACCATCGACCTGCCGCTGCCGCCGGACAGCCCCTACTACCGCTCCGGCGGGCTCGAGTCGCGCGCCCCGCGCTTCTTCGAGAAGACCGGCTCTCGGCGCGAGCAGGGCGCCATCATCGTCGGCGCCTCGTCGGACGCCGGCTGAGCGGCGACGGCGACAGCGAGGAATCCATGCCCAGTTCCGACGGCGCCAACTACGCGCCCGCATCCGTGCCCCGGCCCGTGGTCGCACCCGGCGAGTTCGTCATCGCCGCGACCCACCTCGACCACGGGCACATCCGCGGCATGACCGGCGCGCTCGTCGACGCCGGCGCCACACTGAAGTGGGTCTACGACCCGGTGCCCGGGCGGGCCGAGAGATTCCGCGAGACCTTCCCGCAGGCGCGCATCGCCCGCAGCGAGGCCGAGGTGCTCGACGATCCGCAGGTGCGCCTGGTCGCCGGCGCCGCGATCGCCTCGGAGCGCTGCGAGCTGGGACTGCGGGTGATGGCAGCGGGCAAGGACTACTTCACCGACAAGGCGCCGCTGACCACCCTTGACCAGCTGGCCGCCGCCCGCGCCGCCACCGAGCGCACCGGGCGCAAATACGCGGTCTACTACGCGGAGCGCATCCACGTCGAGGCGGCCGTCCTGGCCGGCCGGCTCATCGAGGAGGGCGCGATCGGCCGGGTGCTGCACGTCGCCGGCTTCGGGCCGCACCGGCTCGGCACCGGCAGGCCCGACTGGTTCTTCGAGCGCGAGCGGTACGGCGGCATCCTGTGCGACATCGGCAGCCACAACTTCGAGCAGCTGCTGCACTTCACCGGCGCGCAGGACGCCGAGATCAGCAGTGCGACGATCGCGAACCACGCGCACCCCGAGACGCCGGGGCTGGACGACTTCGGCGACGCCCACCTGGTCCTGGACAACGGCACCACCGGATACGTGCGCGTCGACTGGTTCACCCCCGACGGGCTGAGGACCTGGGGCGACGGCCGCACCTTCATCCTCGGCACCGAGGGGTACATCGAGCTGCGCAAGTACGTGGATGTGGCCACGGGCCACGGCCCCGGCCAGCTGTTCCTGGTCAACGGCGACGGCGAGCGGCGCATCGACGCCGCGGGCACCGTCGGCTACCCCTTCTTCGGCGAGCTCATACTGGATTGCCTGAACCGCACCGAGAACGCGATGACGCAGGCGCACGCCTTCAAGGCGGCCGAGCTCAGCGTCCGCGCGCAGGCTCAGGCGCGCGTTCTCGCGCCGTAACCGGTCTGCCGACCCGGCGGGGGCCGAGTCCGTTGCCTCGCGTCGACCACGTGGAGTCCGGCCGGGTGCCGGCGCTCCGGCGCGAACACGAGAGGCCCGGCCCCCGTGGGACGGGAGCCGGGCCTCTATTCGGGATCCGCCGTCGGGATCCGCCGTCAGGTCAGCGGACCTTCGCGGTCGCCTTCGACTTCTTGGCGGCCGTCGCGTAGCCGGACTTCTTGCCGGTGACCTTCACGGTGATCTTGGCGCCCTTGTCGGCCTTCTTGAGCCGGTAGGTCGACGCGGTGGCGCCCTTGATGACCTTGCCGTTGCGGTACCACCGGTAGTGCAGCTTCACGCCCGACGGGCTCCAGGTGCCCGACTTGGCCTTCAGCCTCTTGCCGACCTTAGCGGTCCCCGCGATCGTGGGCTTCTTCGTCGTCAGCTTGCCGAGCTTCACCTTCGTGGTCGCGGCGGACACGGCCGTGGTGCTCGTGTAGCCGGTGGCCGAGGCCGTCACCTGCACGCTCAGCCGGGTGTGGGCGTCCTTCGCCACGAGCTTGTGCGACGAGCCCGTGGCCCCGCTGATCGCGACGCCATTGCGCAGCCATTGATACGTGAACGTCACGCCCGTGGGGGACCAGCTCCCCGTGTGCGCTCGCAGCGTCGAACCGACCCTCGCCGTACCCGACACCGTCACGGTGCCGGCCGATATCGCCGCCGCCGTGGAAGCCGTGGCGACCGAAGCCGCGGGCGACACGGTGACCGAGAGCGAGCCGGAGATGTCGTCGTCGGCATCGGAGGTGGCCGTGATCACCGCCGTCCCCTCCGCCACGCCGGTGACGACTCCCGCGGAGGAGACGGTGGCGACCGCGGTGTCCGACGACGACCAGGTGACGCTCTGATCCGCGTCGTCGGGCGCGACCGTCGCCGTCAGCGTGGTCGTCTCGCCGACCACAACGCTGGACGTGCCGGTCACGGTGACGGAGGTGGGCTCTTCGGCCACGTCGATCGTGATCACGTAGGTGCCCGTCTCGCCCGCGTACGAGCTCGCCACGACCTCGATCGTGTTCTCGCCGGCCTCCAGATCGACCGTGGTCTCGGTCGTGCCGGATGCGATGTCCTTACCGTCGACCTGCACGCTCTGGTCGTCCCAGCCGACCACCCACTCGATCTCCGCCGAGGTCACCGAGCTGTCCAGGGTCTCGGTCAGCGTGTACGGCTCGTCGGTTCCCTGCAGGTCCGGCTCGAACGTCGGGCTCAGCTCGTAGCCGACGACCGAGAGGTCGCGCAACTGTGTCGACTGGCTTGGATTGGTCCGCGATATGGCGATCGTGTAGGAGGTCGTGCTGTCGTCCTCGGCGGTGACCACGACGGGGATGTCGGTCGTGATCGTCGCCTCCTGGTCGTCTCCCTCGTCCAGTGGCACGGTCACCGTCTCACCGTCGGCGACCGTGGTCCCGTCGACGGAGACGCTCGCGAACGGGCTGTCCGCGGTCGCGGCGACCGTGACCTCGTCGGTGAACTGGTCGACGGTGCCGGAGTAGGTCAGCCCGTCGTCCGACGTGTCCAGTGTCACCTGGCCGTCGTCGGTCTCCACGTCGACGCTGCCGAGGACGGAGTCGTCGTAGTCGTACGGCTCGCCGGTGTTCACCCGGAAGTAGTCGACGAGCATGTCGCCGATGTTCGACGAGGTGGACAGGAACGAGAAGTAGTCGAGCTCGTCCACCTGGCTGCGCAACGGCTGGTCGGACAGGACCGGCGTGGTCATGTCGTCCACATAGAAGTCGAACGTCCCGGTGTCGAGGTCGACGACGTTGCGGATCGTGTACCACTGGTCGACCGTGTAGGCCTCGGCGGCCACGGTCGTGCTCGACCCGGTCACGTTGTGCGTGATGATGTTCCCGTTCGAGAAGGCGAACGTCGCCGCTGGGTCGGACGAGGACCACGGCGAGGTGGCATCCCAGCCCGACGCGGCGTAGGAGTACAAGCCCACCTGGTTGGGGTAGGAGGTCGTCGAGGTGCGTTTGACCCTCGCCTCGATCGTGACCGTGCCGGTGAGGCCCTGCGCCTCGGGCGTGTACACCGCGATGTTGCCGCTGGCGGTCTTGTCGATGTCCAGGTACTTGTTGCCCGACTGGTCGGCGTCCTCCACGATGCTGAGCGTGGCCGCCGACGAGGACGAGGAGGTCACGGCGAAGACGCCGTCAGCGGTGCCGGTGAAGGTGCCGGTGGTCTCGTCGTCGAAGGTCTCGTTGATCGCGTAGTCGGTCTCGCCCGGATCGCGGGAGAGCGTGACGTCGACCGTCGTCGTGCGCGCGGCCGCGACGGTCACATCGGACGTGGAGCTCTCCAGGTAGCCGTCCTTGGTCACGTCGACCGTGTAGTCGCTCGCCGCCGGCACGTCGGAGAAAGCGTAGACGCCAGTGTCGTCGGTCGTGGTCGTCGCCACGGTCTCCTCGCCCTCCGACAGCACGACGGTCGCGTCCGCGACGACGGATCCGGCGGCGGTGACCGTGCCGGTCACCGTGCCGAGGGTGGTGGTCGTCTCGCCCAGGGTCAGGTCCGTCCCCAGCGTCTCCCCGTCGGCGACCGTCACCTCGACGCCGTCGCCCGACTCGTAGTCCGTGGCGCTCGGCGTCAGGGTGTACGTGCCGGCCTCGACCTCGATCGCATAATGACCGTCGTCGTCGGCGGTGACCGACTCCGAGTCGTAGCTGACGGTCGCGTCGGGCACGGGCTCACCCGATTCGTCCAGCACCTCACCCGCGATCACGCCGTCGCCGTCGGCGGGCGTGTACGAGGTGGGGCCGACCGTGGGCGGCGTCGAGAGGCTCTCGCCGAAGAAGTCGGTGCTGGCCGTGAGCTGGCTGTCGTCCGACTCCCCGCTGGCGTCGAAGCCGGGCGCGATCGTGGCCAGGTCGACGGTGGTGCCGGCCGCGATCAGCGGCGAGGAGACCGAGCCGATCTCCGCGTTGGTGATGTCGTCCAGCGGGTCCCCGATCAGCTGCGGGTCGGCCGTGATGGCGTTCGCGTCGGCCGATGGGGCGCTGATCTCCACCCCGGAGTAGGAGTTGTTGCTGAAGGTCACGCCGGGATAGTCGGTCTCGAAGTCGGAGCCGGTCACCCCGTCGGACTGCGTGTTGATGAACACGTTGTTCAGCACGTAGTGCAGATTGCTCGACGTCAGGTAGGTCGACTCCGTCCCCGAGGAGCGGAAGAAGCCGATCTCGTCGCTCTCGCCCTCCTGGGCGTTGTACATCAGGTTGTTGTAGATGACGTTGACGCCGCTGTCGCCGTGCGGGTTGATGTAGTTGCGATCGATGTCGGCGATGATGTTGTACCGCACGACCGCCGTGCTGAACGAGAACCCGCAGAGCAGGATGCCCTCGCCGCTGTCGTGGACGTAGTTGCCCTGGACCAGGATGTTCGAGGTCCCACGGTCCATGTCGATGCCGTTCTTGTCCGCCGCGTCCGTGCGCTCCTCGATGTCCGCGACCTCGTTGTTCTGGACCACGATGTTGTCGTCCCAGTACATCTCGATGCCCGTGACGCCGGCGCCGTCGATGAGGTTGTCCTCGACCGTCGCGTCCTGCACGCTCGTCAGGTACATGGCGTCCCAGCCGTAGGCGGTGCCGCTGTTGGTCAGGTAGTTCCCCGAGATCTCGACGTCGGTGAACGGGGTCCAGTCGGGGTCCTCGGTGATCACACCCGTCGTGGTCGCCGAGGCCGCGGCGCGGTCGCCCCATCCCGGGTCGACGTCGTGATACCGCCAGGTGCCCATTCCGGAGAACTGGCGGAAGGCGATGTTCGCGAAGGAGGTGTTCGCGATCACGCTGTCGCTGATCACGATGTCCTCGAGCTGGCTGGCGGTGACGCCGTCGCCCTTGAGCCCCTCGAAGACGATGCCGCCGGTCCGCTTCGAGCGGTCGACGCCGGCATTGGTGACCGACCAGGTCACGCCGCTGACGTCGTGGATGAAGACGTCGTGGATGTCGAAGCCGCTGAGAACCCCCGCGCTCTCGCCCTGGATGTGGATGCCGCGCAGGTCTCCCTGGTCGGGGTCCTCCTCGCCCGGCGCGAGGCCTGTGGCGTCGTTCGTCGTGGCGTCGAAGCCGTCGGTCACGTTGGTGATCTCGATGTTGGAGATGTCCCAGTGCTCCTGGTTCGTCAGCTGCAGCACGTCGTTGACGGTGCCGCGGCCGTCCAGCTCCGGGGCCGCGCCGTCGCCGTAGCTGGAGAGCACGATCGGGTCGTCCTCGGTTCCCGAGCCCTGCGGCGCCAGCAGCGCGGTGGGGTCGCCGCCCTCGACGTCGGTGCCGACGCCGTCGCTCCAGGTCGTGTAGTCGTAGGCCTCGGTCGCGACCGTGTCGCCGTCAGCCTCCCAGACGCTGCCGGCCTTCAGCAGGATGCGGTCGCCCGCCTCGAACACGGTGTCGTTCACGTTGTCGAACGACTGCCAGGCCGTGTCGGTCGAGGTGCCGTCGGCGCTGTCGTCGCCGTCGACGGAGTCGACGTAGTAGGTGGTGCCCGTTCCCGTGGGCGCCGAGCCGTCCGTCACCGGGAGCTCGCCGTCCGTGACGATCTCGCGTCCGGTGGTGCCGAGGTCGTCCTTGTCGGTGTAGCCGGCGAACGTCGTGTCGGCGCTCGTCGTCACGGTCGTCACGGTCGTCGCGGCGGAGGCCGTGGTCGCGTTGGCGAGTATCGTGCCGGCGCCGAGGGTGGCGATCGTGAGAGCGGCGAGAGCGGGCATCCATAGACGCGGTCGTCTCATGGGCTGTCATCCTTTCCTTCGGGACGTCCCGAGGGGTGCTCCGTGCGTGAGTCCACGAGCCTGGGCGCGGTGCGACCTTGCACGCGTCATGGAGGGGACGTCGTTGTACAACGCCCACGCCATAAACGTGAACGTTCACCCTCTGCCGGCTGACTATAATGAACGATCACTCTGGCGTCAATCGGCCGGTGCTGGCGTCCATCGGCCGGTGTCGACTGTGGATGGACGCACGCCCGTGGACCGGCGCCGAGCCGCCGGGGTCCCGGTTCGTCAGGCGGCGGGGCCGGTCGACTCCCGCCAGATGATCTGGTTCACCGGGACATCCGTGATCTGGGGCTCCTCGTCGCGCAGCAGGGCGATCAGCCGCGCCATCCCGTTGCTGCCGACCCGTTCGTGGTTCACCTCCACGGTGGTCAGCGACGGGCTCAGGAACGGTCCCATCGGGTTGTTGTCCCAGCCGGTCACGCTGATGTCGCCGGGAATGCTCCAGCCGCGGGCGACGGCGCCGCGCATCACGCCGGCGGCCGTGACGTCGTTGGCCGCGATGATGGCGGTGGGCTCGTGGCCGGCGCGGATCGCCCGCACCGCCGCGACGCCCGACTCCCCGCTCCAGTCGCCCGCGTAGATCCCCGTCGACTCCAGGCCCAGGCGCTCCACGGTCTCGGTGAACGCGGCCGCCCGAGTCCGCGCAGACGGGAAGTCGGCCTCGCCGGCCACGTGGTAGAAACGCCGGTGTCCGAGTTCGGCGAGGCGCTCGACGAACCTCACGATCGGCGTCGCGTCGGTCAGCTCCCCGGTGCTGCGCATCTCGTCGTCGAGGCTCGAGGAGATGACGACGACCGTGTCGGTCGGCAGGTCGCCGTCGGCGAGGTCGGCGGCCGCCAGCGACAGGATCCCGTCGACCTGTCGCGTGTCGGACAGTTCCAGGATGCGCTCGGCGCGGGAGGCGGCGCCGCCCTCCGGGCTGATGACCTCCACGGTGTAGCCGGCGTCGTGCGCCGTCCGCGTCGCGCCGGCGAGCATGCGGGCCGGGTTGTAGGCGAGCGCCGGCATGAGCACGGCCACCCGGCCGGTCACGCGGGTGCGCATGGAGCGGGCGAGGAGGTTCGGGCGGTAGTTCAGCTCCTCGATCGCGGCGGTGACACGCTCACGCGTCGCGGGCTTGAGCCCGTCGCCGTTGAACCTGAGGAACCGGGAGACGGTCTGGTGCGAGACGCCGGCCAGCCGGGCCACCTCGAGGATGGTCGGACGCCGAGCCGTCCCTGTGTGCTGGGCCACTGTGTGCTGGGCCACGATCCCCTCCCCCGGACGGTCGATTGACGCGGTCGTGATCATTGATTACTGTAGCCGGGCAGTAGTTATCGTGAACGATCACTACTATTTGCCCATCCGATGCAAGGGACCATGGCGGCACACGACGCGAGTGACGCGAGAGCGCTGTTCTGCCGCCTCCCGAACGGCCCGGACACCGGCTGCGACATCCCGCTGTCGGAACGGTTCGGCCTCGAGCCCGGCTCCCGCCTGGTGGACGCCATCGCGTGTCGGGCGTTCAGGCCGTGACCGCGCGGCAGCTGTCGCGCCAGGCCCTCGCGCGATCCCGGGGAGTCGCCGACGGGCGGCCGCCGGCACGGATCGTGCACATCGGGCTCGGCGCCTTCCACCGCGCGCACCAGGCCTGGTACACGGCGCGCGCCGCCGACGCCCGGGAGTGGGGCATCGCCGCGTTCGCCGGGCGCGGCGCGGAGCTGGCGCATCGCCTGGCCGCCCAGGACGGACTGTTCACGCTCGTGGAGCGCGGGCTCGCCGGGGACCGGTTCGAGATCGTCGACAGCGTCGTCGCGGCCCACGCCGGCACCGAGGTCGAGGCGCTCGTCGCCGGCATCGCCGCCGCGCGCACGGCCGTCGTGACGCTGACGGTCACCGAGGCGGGGTACTGCCTCGATCCGAGCGGCGCCCTCGACCTGGCCCATCCGGGCATCGCCGCCGACCTGGCGCGCCTGCGCGGTGCCGCCGCCGGACACTGCGAGACGACGCCGGGGCGGCTCGTCGCCGCACTGCGTGAGCGGCGCAGGCTCGGGGCGGGGCCGCTCGCGATCGTGCCCTGCGACAACTTCCCGGACAACGGCGGCGCGCTGCGGCGGGCGCTCGCCCGTCTGGCCGCCGAGGTCGAGCCTGGCCTGGTCGACTGGATCACCTCGTCGGCGTCCTTCGTCTCGACGTCGGTGGACCGCATCACGCCGCGCGTCGACGCCGAGCTCGCCGCGGAGGTGGCCGCCGCCACCGGCTGGCGGGATGCCGTGCCGGTGGCGGCGGAGCCGTTCGCTGACTGGACGCTCTCGGGCGCCTTCCCGGCCGGGCGTCCCGACTGGGAATCGGCCGGAGCGCGCTTCGTCGACGAGATCGAGCCGTACGAGGCCCGCAAGCTCTGGCTGCTCAACGGCGCCCACACGCTGCTCGCCGCGCTCGGCCGCCTCCGTGGGCACGACACGGTGGCGTACGCGATGGCCGACCCCGAATGCGCTCGAGCCGTCGAGCGCTGGTGGGACGAGGCGGAGCGGCAGCTGCCCGACGGCCTGGGGGTCGATGCGTATCGCGCCGCCCTTCGGGAACGGTTCGCGAACCCGCGCATCGAGCACCGGCTGGAGCAGATCGCCTCGGACGCGCTGACGAAGCTGTCGCTGCGCATCGGTCCGGTCGCACGGGCGGAGCGTCGTGCGGGCCGTGCCGCCGAGGGCGCGGCCCTCGTGATCGCCGCCTGGATCGCGGCGGTGCGCCGCGGGGTGGCGGGCGAGGACAGCCGCGGCACGGAGATCGCGGGGGCGCTGGCGGAGAGGGACCCGGTCGCGGCGATGCTGCGCACGATCGACTCCCGGCTCGCGGATGACGCCGGTTTCAGCGCCCGGGTGAGATCCCTGGTCGGCCGGTGCGAGCGGCCCGCGCCCCGCAGCGCATAGCGACGCCGGTCGCGATCGGATCGACTCCGGAGGCGGGCGCCGTCACCGTGCCGAGGGGGCGCAGCCGACGGCGTCCGTGTGGGGAAGGGCGTGTGCCGTGCCCGCGTCGGCGGGTCCCGCGACGCCTGGGGCGGCCCGCGCGGCGGTCCGCGCGCGCCTAGGAAATGAAAGCGCCGACAAATTTGGGAAAGCGCTTACACTTTTCGGCCGGAGTGTCGTAGAGTGGCGATTCGATCGGCTCTGCGGCGGACTTTCGGACGCGTCGCGGGGCGCACTCCGACGGCGAAGGGCAATCGATGACGGCGAACGATCCGACCTCCAGGCGGAGCCGATGAGCGCGCAGGACGGTCTGCGCGCGATGCGCCGCCGCGGAGCTCGGGCGATCGTCGTCGGGATGGTTCCGGCACCTCGTCGCGCCGACGTGATTCGCCCGGCCCGCGGATGCCGCAGGTCGCCCGCAGGTCGATCTTGACATGATTCGTGATCGTTCACTATCTTGAGGAAAGCCAAATAGTGAACGAACACTTTTTGATTCGAAGGAGCATCGTGGTCGCGGGAACAGGGAACTGTGCGCGTAAGTCGTCGCCAGTCGTGAGCCGGAGCCGGTGCACCGTATGAGC
The DNA here is from genome assembly GCA_047605685.1 of Microbacteriaceae bacterium. Taxonomy (GTDB): domain Bacteria; phylum Actinomycetota; class Actinomycetes; order Actinomycetales; family Microbacteriaceae; genus JAUASV01. The sequence goes on along the minus strand of JASGFF010000001.1, from coordinate 71,093 downwards.
GCGCTTGCAGAGCTTCGAAAGCTCGAGAAGGGCGGCAAAGGCAGCAAGCGGGATAACCGCGCCGCGGCCTGGTTCCTGACCCCTTGGTTCATCGGCCTGGTGCTGATCACGGCCGGGCCGATGCTGGCGTCGTTGGTGCTGGCCTTCACGAAGTACAACCTGTTGCAGGCGCCGGTGTTCAACGGACTGGACAACATCGTGCGGATGTTCGGCGATGAGCGTCTGCTGCGATCGTTGATCAACACGTTCCTCTACGTGATCATCTCGGTCCCGCTCCAACTGGCGCTCGCACTCGCGCTCGCGGTGTTCCTGGACCGGGGAGTGCGCGGACTGTCGTTCTACCGGTCGGTGTTCTATCTGCCGTCGCTGCTCGGCGGCTCGGTCGCGATCGCGGTGCTGTGGCGCACGGTGTTCGGCACGGGCGGCCTGGTCAACGATGCTCTCGCGTTCTTCGGGATCCAGGGGCAGGGCTGGATCTCCAGTCCTGATACCGCGTTGGCAACCCTGATCCTGCTGAACGTGTGGACGTTCGGCTCACCGATGGTGATCTTCCTGGCCGGTCTGCGGCAGATCCCGACGTCGTATTACGAGGCCGCGCAGGTAGATGGGGCGAGTCGGTGGCGGCAGTTCCGGAGCATCACGATGCCGCTTTTGAGCCCGATCATCTTCTTCAACCTGGTGCTGCAGATCATCCACGCGTTCCAGTCGTTCACGCAGGCGTTCGTGGTCTCGGGCGGGACGGGCGGGCCGGCGGACTCGACGCTGGTGTTCTCGCTCTACCTGTATCAACGAGCGTTCGGCTCATTCGACATGGGGTACGCGTCGGCGTTGGCATGGCTGTTGGTGCTGGTCATCGGCGCGTTCACCGCTCTCAATTTCTGGCTCTCGAAGTACTGGGTTTTCTACGATGACTAAGACATCCACCATCCTGTCCGTCCCGAAGCAGGCCGTGACCCGCACCCCGGCCCGGCGTCGGCAGGTGCTGCAGTCGGCGCGCGCCTTGGTCAAGCACGTCGTGCTCATCCTGGGCGCGCTGCTGATGCTCTACCCCGTCCTGTGGATGGTGGTCAGCTCGCTGCGACCCAACGACGGGATCTTCGGGAACCCGAGCCTGCTGCTGAAGAACTTCGAGATCTCGAACTACATCGACGGCTGGTCGGCTCTGACCCAGCCCTTCGGCCACTACCTGATCAACTCGATGATCGTGGTGGTCGGGGCGATCACGGGCAACCTCGTGGCCTGCTCGCTCGCGGCCTACGCCTTCGCCCGGCTCGACTTCCGAGGCAAGCGGTGGTGGTTCGCGATCATGCTGGTCACGATCATGGTCCCCATCCACGTGATCATCGTCCCGCAGTACATCATGTTCTCGCAGGTGAACCTGGTGAACACGTTCTGGCCGCTGATCCTGCCCAAGCTGTTCGCGACCGACGCGTTCTTCGTCTTCCTGATGGTGCAGTTCATCCGCGGCATCCCGCGCGAGCTCGACGAGGCGGCACGGATCGACGGGGCCGGCCATCTGCGGATCTTCACGCAGATCATGCTGCCGCTGATGGTCCCCGCGCTCGGCACGACGGTGATCTTCACCTTCATCTGGACGTGGAACGACTTCTTCTCGCAGCTGATCTACCTGACCAAGCCCGAGATGTACACCACTCCGCTCGCGCTCCGCGCGTTCGTCGACTCGCAGGGCGTCACCAACTGGGGCGCGGTGTTCGCCATGAGCGTCGTCTCGTTGATCCCGGTCTTCCTGATCTTCCTCTTCGGCCAGCGGTTCCTCGTCAAGGGAATCGCCACCACGGGAGGAAAGTAAGCCGGCGTCGTCGCCGGACCCCGGGGCCTCTGCCCCGTATCCGCATCAATCACATCGCTGATCTCATAGGAGAGACACACATGATCACAGGCAAGAACCAGCGGCGCGCGGTAGCGGCCGTCGCCATGGCGCTGGGCGGGGCCGCCGTGCTGGCGGGCTGCTCCGGCTCGAGCAGCTCGTCGGTGACCGCGCTGAGCACCGACCCGGTCACCATCACCGCCACGTTCTGGGGCGGCGACACGCGCGTGCAGCTGACCCAGGAGGCGATCGACGCGTTCGAGAAGGAGTACCCGAACATCACCGTCGAGCCGCAGTACACCGACTGGACCGGTTACTGGGACCAGCTGGCCACCGAGACCGCCGCCGGCGACATGCCTGACGTCGTCCAGATGGACGAGACCTATCTCTCCTCCTACGCCAGCCGCGGATCCCTGTACGACCTCAGCGACCTCAGCATCGACACCTCCAACTTCGACGAGTCGACGGTCGACCTCGGCAAGGTCGACGACACCCAGTACGCGATCCCGATCGGCGTGACCGTGTACGCGATCATCGCGAACAAGACGTTGTTCGACCAGTACGGCGTCGATCTGCCGGACGACGACACCTGGAGCTGGGACGACTACGCGGCGCTCGCCGACGAGCTGACCGAGGCCAGCGACGGCGCGATCACCGGATCGGCGCAGATCGGCGGCTTCGAGACCGGGAGCGTCAAGTACTGGGCGCGCTCGGAGGGCGGCGAGCTGTTCGATGACGACGGATCGGTGGCGCTGGACCCGCAGGCGCTGGCCGACATGTGGCAGTTCGAGCTCGACCTGCAGTCCTCGGGCGGCATGCAGTCGGCGGCGGAGATCACCGAGAGCCAGAACGCGGGTATCGGCGCCGGAGCGCTGGCGACCAACGCCGTGGCGATGGGCACCCTGTGGAACACGCAGATCACGGCGATCCAGGCCGCGAGCGGCGACGACTTCGTGCTGCTGAAGCTGCCGGAGCCGGACGACGTCAACCCCTACTTCTACAAGCCGTCGATGTACTGGTCCATCTCGTCCCAGAGCGAGCACCCGGCCGAGGCCGCCGCGTTCGTGGACTTCATGCTCAACAGCGACGAGGCCGGTGCGATCCTCGGGACCGAGCGCGGCGTGCCCGCCAACAACGAGATCCGTGAGGCGATCACCTCGAGCCTGACCGAGACGGACCAGGCCGCGATCGCCTACCTGGACAGCATCACCCCGGGTGACACCCCGGCGCCGACCCCCAACGGCGCCTCCACCATCGAGGACATCCTCGAGCGGTACACACAGGAGGTCTTCGCCGGCCAGAGCGAGCCATTGGACGCGGCGGACGCGTTCATCAGCGAGCTCCAAGGCGAGATCGACGCCGCGGGCTGACCCCGCGCACCCGTCGGGGAGGCTGCCATGGCGGCCTCCCCGACGGGCGTCCAGCCCGGCTCAGCCGCCGACGTGCGCGATGTCGTCCTCGATGCGGGCCGCGGCGGTGCGCAGCGCGGGCAGCACGACGGAGCGCAGCCGCTCGGCGGCGTCGGAGCTGGCGGCGACCGCGACGTTGATGGCCGCGACCACCCGGCCCTCGGCGTGCAGCGGGACCGCGATGGAGCACAGCCCGGGCTCGAGCTCCTGGTCGACGAGCGCCCAGCCCTGCTCGCGGGCCTCGCGCACGGCCGCGACGAGGCGGCGGGCGGCGGCGGGCGTCTCGGGAAGCCGCGCGATCACGGCATCCCGCTCGGCGTCCGGCAGCGCCGCGAGCAGCACGCGCCCCATCGAGGTGGCCGCGGCCGGCAGCCGGGTGCCGACGGTGAGGCGCACGCTCATGATGCGGCGCACCGGCACGCGCGCGACGTAGACGATGTCGGCCCCGTCGAGCACGGATGCCGACGCCGACTCGCCCACCTCGTGCGAGAGCGCCTCGAGGTGCGGTTGCGCGATCTCGGGCAGGCCGAGGCCGGAGAGGTAGGCGTAGCCGAGCTCGAGCACTCGGGGCGTGAGCGCGAAGTCGCGCCCGTCCGAGCGCACGTAGCCGAGCCCGGCGAGGGTGAGCAGGAAGCGTCGCGCCGTCGCTCGGTTGAGGCCCGTGGCCCGGGCCACCTCGCTGAGGGTCCGGCTGGGCGCCTCCGCGTGGAAGGAGCGGATGACGGCCAGCCCCCGCTCGAGGGACTGCACGTGCTCGGACATCAGGCGCTTTCGGCGCCGACGAACTCGCCGTCGCGCAGCCAGGGCCGCTCGGCGACCTGCACCACGCGCTGCACGTAGATGCCGGGCGTCACCACGGCCTCCGGGTCGAGCTCGCCGAGCTCGACGACCCGGTCGACCTGGGCGATCGTGGTGCGGGCGGCGGCCGCCATGATCGGCCCGAAGTTGCGGCTGGTCTTGCGGTAGACGAGGTTGCCGAAACGATCGCCGGCGAGGGCGCGGATGAGCGCGACGTCCGCCCGGATCGGGTATTCGAGCACGTAGTGCCGGCCCTCGATCTCACGCACCTCCTTGCCCTCGGCGAGCTCGGTGCCGTAGCCGGTCGGGGTGTAGAAGCCGCCGATTCCCGCCCCCGCGGCCCGGATGCGCTCGGCGAGATTGCCCTGCGGCACGAGCTCGAGCTCGATCTCGCCGGCGCGATACCTCGCGTCGAAGATCTGCGAGTCGACCTGCCGGGGAAAGGAGCAGACCATCCGGCGCACTCGGCCGAGCCCGATGAGCCGGGCGAGGCCGACCTCGCCGTTGCCGGCGTTGTTGTTGACGATCGTCAGCCCGGTGGCGCCCTGCTCGATGAGCGCGTCGATGAGCTCGACGGGCTGGCCGGCGCGGCCGAAGCCGCCGATCATCACGGTGGCGCCGTCGGGGATGTCCGCGACCGCCGCCTCGAGGCTGGGGCTGATCTTCGAGATCATCGGCACGCTCCTGCTTTGATAGGGTCCGCCCGCGCGGCGGCCGCCGCGCTCGCCCCGCGCGATGTGTTCGCATTGCGCACGACTGTACGGATAGCGTAATCGGGTCTATTCTCGGGGGCAAGCAGCGAGGAGGTCGCCCATGTCCGCATCCACCGCGGCGCCGCCCCGGCCCGCCGGCATCAGCCGTGCCGAGCTCGCGGCGCGCATCGCCGCCGACATCCCCGAGGGCTCCTACGTCAACCTCGGCATCGGCGCCCCGACGCTCGTCAGCTCGCACCTGCCCGCGGGCGTCGAGATCGTGCTGCACACCGAGAACGGCATGCTCGGCATGGGCGGCGCCCCCGAGCCCGGGCGCATCGACCCCGACCTCATCAACGCCGGCAAGGAGCCGGTCACCGAGCTGCCCGGCGCGAGCTACTTCCACCACGCCGACTCCTTCGCGATGATGCGCGGCGGCCACATCGACGTCTGCGTGCTCGGCGCCTTCCAGGTCTCCGAGCACGGCGACCTCGCCAACTGGTCGACGGGCGCACCCGGCGCGATCCCGGCCGTCGGCGGCGCCATGGACCTCGCCATCGGCGCCAAGAGCGTGTACGTGATGACTGACCTGCTCACCCGCGACGGCGCCCCGAAGCTCGTCGCCGCGTGCAGCTACCCGCTCACCGGCGTGCGCTGCGTCACCCGGGTGTACACGGATGTCGGCGTCTTCGACGTCACCCCCGAGGGCTTCGCCGCGCGCGAGCTGTTCGGCTCGGTGACCCGCGTCGAGGTGGAGCGGCTCACCGGGCTGCGCATCGGGCAGGGCAGCCCGGCATGAGCGCATCCGTCGTGTACGACGCCGTGCGCACCCCCTTCGGCCGCTACGGCAAGGCGCTCGCCGATGTGCGCCCCGACGACCTCGCCGCGACCGTCATGGCCGCGACCCTCGAGCGCACCGGCGTCGACCCCGCCCGCATCGACGACGTGATCTTCGGAGACGCCAACCAGGCCGGCGAGGACAACCGCAACGTGGCGCGCTTCGGCGCGCTGCTCGCCGGCTTCCCCTCGAGCGTTCCCGGCACGACCGTCAACCGGCTGTGCGGCTCGGCAGTGGAGGCCGTCATCCAGGGCAGCCGCGCGATCGAGGCGGGCGACGCCGACATCGTGCTCGCCGGCGGGGTGGAGTCGATGAGCCGCGCGCCCTATGTGCTCGAGAAGGCCGCCCGCCCCTATCCGGCCGGCAATCCGACGCTGTGGAACACCTCGATCGGCTGGCGGATGGTCAACCCGCGGCTGCGGCGCGACTGGACGATCTCGAACGGCGAGAGCGCCGAGAAGCTCGCCGCGCTGCACGGTCTCAGCCGCGAGGCGCAGGACGAGTTCGCCGCCCGCTCGCACCGGCTCGCCGCGGCCGGCTGGGCGGCCGGCGCCTACGAGGGCGAGATCGTGCAGGTGCCCGGCCACGAGCTCGAGCGCGACGAGGGCATCCGCGATGACACGAGCGTCGAGGTGCTCGCCGGGCTGAAGCCCGCCTTCCGCACCGACGGCACGGTGACGGCCGGCAACTCCTCGCCGATCAACGACGGCGCCTCTGCGGTGCTGCTCGCCGCGGAGGGCGCGCTCGAGGCCGAGCCGCTCGCCCGCATCGCCGGCCGCGGGGTGTTCGGCAACGACCCGGACGTCTTCGGTGTCGCGCCCGTGGAGGCGGCCAATCGCGCGCTCGCCCGGGCCGGGCGCCGCTGGGCGGACGTGGACCTCGTCGAGCTCAACGAGGCCTTCGCCTCCCAGTCGCTCGCCTGTCTCGCCGGATGGCCCGAGCTCGACCCCGAGCGCGTGAACGTGCACGGCGGGGCGATCGCGATCGGGCATCCGCTCGGTGCCTCCGGCGGCCGCATCATCGGCCACGCCGCCCACGAGCTCGCCCGTCGCGGCGGCGGGGTCGCCGTCGCGGCGATCTGCATCGGGGTGGGGCAGGGTCTCGCCGTGGTCCTCGAGCGCTGAGCTGCGCGGGCGCTGGACTCTGCGCTCCCCGCGCGGTCAGCGCGCCACGCCGGCGAGGGCAAGGGCTGCGGCGGCGAGCGCGCGCGAGCGCTCGACGTCGCGCATCCACAGCGGCACCGCGCGCGCCCGGATGCCCGCGGCCTCGATCGCGGGCACGGATGCCGCGTCCTCCTCGCCCACGAGCCAGCCGTCGAGGACGCCGCCGCGGGTGCGCGCGCCGTAGTGCAGCGCCACGGCCGCGGCATCCGTCTCGACGCCGATCGCGGCGAGGCAGGCGTCGGCCATGCCGCGCACGACCGCGCCGCCGATGATCGGGGAGACGCCGACGACCGGCGCCGCGGTGTCGCGCAGCGCCTCGGCGATGCCCGGCACCCGCAGGATCGCCCCGATCGAGACGACGGGGTTGCTCGGGGCGAGCAGCACGGCGTCGGCATCCGCGATCGCCTCGAGCACGCCGGGTGCCGGCCGGGCCTCACCGCGCGCCTCGAAGCCGATGGCGGGCCGGCCGGCGCGCAGCCGCACCCACCACTCCTGGAAGTGCATCGACTCGCCGTCGGCGAGCCGCACCCAGGTCTGCTGCTCGTCGTCGGTCGCCGGCAGCAGCGCGACGCCGAGGTCCCAGCGGGATGCCAACCGGCGGGTCGCCTCGCTCAGGCTCGCACCCTCGCGCAGCCAGGCGGTGCGCGCGATGTGGGCGCCGAGGTCGAGGTCGCCGAGCGTGAACCACGGCCAGCCGACCCCCCAGGCGCTCAGCTCGGCGCTCACGCGCTCGCTCTCGCCGGCCCGGCCCCAGCCGCGCTCCTCGTCGTTCACCCCGGCGAGCCGGTACATGATCGTGTCCAGATCGGGGGCGATGCGCAGCCCGGCGACCCAGGCGTCGTCGCCGGTGTTCACGATCGCGGTGATCTCCGGCGCCGGCTCCATCGCGCGCACCCCGACAAGGAACCGGGAACCTCCGACACCCCCGGCCAGCACTGTGATCCGCACGCCGGTCAGCGTAGCGTTGGCCACATGTTGGGACTCGTCATCTTCCTGCTCGTGCTCTGGGCCGTCCTCGCGATCCTCGGCTTCGTGGTCAAGGGCCTGCTCTGGCTCGCCATCGTCGGCCTCGTGCTGTTCGCCATCACCGCCCTCATCGGCTTCATCCGGCGCAACGTGTAGTGGCGTCGTCACGGCCGGGCGGCCCGGTCCGCCAGGCCGTGTGACGCTGGTATAGTCGTCGGGTTGCCGATCGGCACCTGCGCCCGTAGCTCAATGGATAGAGCATCTGACTACGGATCAGAAGGTTGGGGGTTCGAGTCCCTCCGGGCGCACCGAAGGAAGCGTCGGTCAGAACGCAGATTCCTCGGACGGTCTGACTCTCACTCGGTGGGGCGTGCAATCTGCCTGCAATTCGCACCCCCTGGCAGCCGGGGCGGATGCCAGGGCTGGTGCACAACCACGATGCGCAGCCGTCTCATTCTCGGTGCGTCATGTCTCGACGGGCCATGTCTTGACGGGCCATGTCTTGACGGGCAGTACGCCCGCCAGGTCGACGTCCGACGGCAGATCGGCCCCGCGTCGTGAGACCGTGATCGCGGCGGCCAGCGTGCTCGTCGCCCCGATGCTCGCCAGGTCGCGCGCATCGAGTGCGGATATCCGGGACGTCGACTTGCGGGCGAGTTGCCAGATCAGGGCTGCCATGTACGTGTCACCGGCGCCCACGGTGTCTGCCACGACCACGCTCACTCCGGGCACGAGGACTCGCTCGGCGCGCGTCGCGAGCACCGATCCCCGTGGGCCCGAGGTCACGACCACGAGCTCGACGCCGAGCTGCAGCACACGATCGACGACCTCGTCGGTATCGCAAGCGGGATAGAGCCACGCGGCGTCTTCGTCAGAGAGCTTGAGCACGTTCGTCTGCGCGGCGAGCCGCTCGAAGTCCTCCCGCGCCTGCGCCGGGGCCGGCAGGAGCGCGGGGCGGATGTTCGGGTCGAACGACACGACACCCCCGGCCGACGCCGTGCGCGTTACGAGATCGCGCACCGTCGATGCGCCCGGCTGAAGGAAGGCGCCGATGGATCCGACGTGCAGCCATCCGGGGGTCTCCGCCACGCGCGGCGGGTCCCACTGCACGTCGAACTCGTACCGCGGTTGCCCGTCGGAGGCGAGCCGCACCGTCGCCGTCGATGTGTGAGCCGCGCCGGTCCCACCTGCCGCCAGTCGCACTCCTGAGGCCTCGAGGTGCGCCGCGATCCGATGACCACGATCGTCGTCTCCGAGCCACGTCACGAACTCGACGGGCGCACCGAGTCGGCCGAGCCCCAGTGCGACGTTCGCGGGGCTGCCCCCGGGGATCTCCCGCGGGGATCCATCGTCGACGATGTCGATCAGAGCCTCGCCCACCACGACGATGGACGGCCCGGATCCCCCGTCCGATTCGCGGTCCACCGTCACAGCGCCACGGCGGATGCGCGGGCGGGCGTCTCCGATCCCAGCGCGCATTCCAGCTCCCAGGCCAGCGCGTGCTCGGGCGCTTCGATGGTCCACGGCGGCGGTTGCGTCGGGTAGGCGCGGGTCGTGATCACGCGTCCGGCGCTCGTGAACACCTCGATGACCGAACCGTCGACGAACACGCGCACCGCGGGACGACCGGACGAATCGTCGAAGGCCATCCGCGCAACGGCCACGCCGCCGTCTGCGCGCTCGTCGGCGCTGGATCGTGACCGATCGACGGCGACCGTGCCGGCCTCCGCATCCACGACGACGTCGAGGTGCTCCGCGGCCGAGTACCGCAGCCGGATGCGACCCGTGATCGCCGTCGGAAGCACGATCTCGGTCTGCGCCCCGACGGTTGCGCCGTGCGCGGGCCGGGGCGCACCGATCCGGAGCGAATCGACGACCGGATGGGGCTCGGACGCGGGCAGCCCCGAACGCAGCCGCATGTGCCGGGGCAGCGTGATCGCCCCCGACCATCCCGCCTGCGCGGACCAGTCGTCGCTGCGCCCCTCGGTGATCCAACCGAAGACGACCGGGCCCCACGAGCCGTCACGCATGACGGCCGCCGCGTAGAAGTTCTGCCCGTCGTCGACGGGACGGGGATGCGGCTCCTCGCCCAGAGCGAAGGCGAGCACCCGACCGGGTCCGCCCGCGTGCGACCACGCCGCGACGAGCGCGATCTCCGTGCCGTCCGCGTGCAGCACCTGTGGACACTCCCACCCTTCGCCGGTGTCGACCCCGTCGATCGTGGACCGGCGCAGCGCGGCCAGATCGGCGGCGCGCTCCCACGTCACCCCGTCGTCGGAGCGGTACAGGCGGATCGAGGCCATCTCGTCGGCCCCCGCCGCGCCGACCCCCATCGCCCAGGTGTCGCCGTCCCTCCAGACGAAGGGGTCGCGGAACATCGTCACGCCCTCGTCCGGTGCCGGGTCGTCCACGACCTGCCGGGGCGGCCCGAACGTCGCTCCGCCGTCGAAGGACTCCGCGAGCAGCACCGACTGGTACGGGCTGTGATCGACCTTGCCCGAGTAGTACGCGCGCACCGTCCCCTCGTGCATCACGGTGTTGCCCGACCACACGCCGCCGGAGTCCGCTCCGCCGGGAACGGGGACGATCGCCGGCCGGTGCAGCGTCCAGCGCACGAGGTCGTCGCTGGACGCGTGACCCCATTCGACGGGGATGTCGAGATCCACCCGTGGGCGGGACTGGAAGTACAGGTGCGCCCGTCCGTCGATGTCGATGGGGCCGTTCGGATCGTTGACGTATCCGCGCGGCAGGCGCAGGTGGAACTGCGGGCTGTGGTGGTCTGCGCGGCTCATCGCGACGATCCCGCCGTGACGCCTTCGATGAAGTAGCGCTGGGCGAAAATGAACAGCAGGACGCTCGGGATCATCGTGAGCACGACTCCCGCGAGCACGACCGAGATCGACCCGGTGCCCAGGTTGCCCTGCAACCCCACGAGCCCGAGCGGCAGGGTGAAGGTGTCCTGCTGGCTGAGGAAGATCAGCGGCCGGTAGTACTCGGCCCAGAAGCCGGAGAAGTTCAGGATCGCGAGCGTCGCGATCGCCGGGCTCGCCATCCGCGCGTACACGTGACGGAAGACACCGAAATGGCTCGCGCCGTCGATACGGGCCGCCTCGCCCAGCTCCCTCGGCATCTGCATGAAGTACTGCCGCATGAGGAAGGTGCCGAACGCGCTGCCCAGCGCCGGAACGATGAGCGACGCGATCGATCCGGTCAGCCCGACCGTCTTGAGGATCACGAAGACCGGGATGATGATCGTCTGGATCGGCACCATCATCGTGGCGAGGAAGATGCCGAAGATGATGTTCTTGCCGGGAAAGCTGACCATGGCGAACGCATAGCCCGACAGCGTGCAGGTGATGGTCTGGCCCACGACGATCAGCAGGGTGACGATCACGCTGTTGAAGAAGAACTGGCCGATCGGGATCTGGTCGAAGACGGCCGCGTAGTTGCTGAAGTCCCATGACAGTGGGATCCACTGCGGCGGGTTGCTGAACGACTCGGCTGGGGTGCGCAGCGATGTCGTCAGCGTCCACAGCAGCGGCCCGAGGGCGAACACGGCGGCGATGATCAGGATGATCAGGCCGACGATGCGCCCCACGGACGCTGCGAGTCGTCGCCGACGCGCGACCCGGGCGGCACGCGCCTCGTCGGCGGGCGGAGGCACCGCGCCGCGCATCGGCTCGAGGACGGGTGCGGTCGTCATTGGTAGAACACCAGCTTTCGTGAGGCGATGAACTGGACTGCGGTGATCGCGCCGATGATGACCAGCAGAAGGATCGCGATAGCCGAGGCGAACCCGAACTGCAGGTTCTGGAATCCGGCCTGATAGAGGGAGATCGTCGCGGTGGTCGTGGCCGTGCCCGGACCGCCCTTCGTCATGATGAAGGGCTGGTCGAACAGCTGCATCGCGTTGATCATCGCGATCACCGTCGCGAAGAGGATGGTCGGGCTGATCAGCGGGATCTTGACGCGCAAGAGCATCCGCCACGGACCGGCCCCGTCGATCACCGCCGCCTCCTGCACGTCGGTCGGCACCGACATGAGCGCGGCGACGAAGAGCACGAAAGTGAACCCGACCTGCTGCCACACGACGATGAGGACGATGGTGACCTTGGCCCAGAACGGATCCGTCAGCCACGGGATCTCCGGCAGCCCGATGGCGCTGAGGTAGTAGTTCACGAGCCCGAACTTGGCGTCGAAGATGTACCCCATGAAGATCGACACCGCGGCGGTGGATGCGAGCAGCGGCAGGTAGAACGACGTGCGGAAGAAGACGCGGGTCGCGTTCCGCCTGCGGGCATTCGCCAGCACCGCCAGTAGCATCCCGAGCGAGATCTGCAGGATGACGATCGCCACCGCGAGCACGATCGTGACCCCGAACGACGCCATGACGGGACCGTTCGTGAATAGCTCGACGTAGTTGTCGAGACCGACCCACTTCGGGGCGGTGAACACGTCCCACGAGGTAAAGGAGAGTCCGAGCGAGGCGAGGATCGGGCCGAGCGTGAAGACCGCGACCAGGATCACGGCCGGCACGATCATCGCGTAGCCGAACGACCTCTCGCGGCGCCTCGTACGGCGCGCGCCCGGCCGGTGCGAGGCCTCCGTCTCGCGCCGGCGGACGGTGAGTGCTTCGGAGGTCACGACGCTGCGGCCGTCTCGATGTCGCTCTGCAGACCGTCCAGCGCCTTCTTGGCGTTGCCGGATGAGATGGCCTCCGTCGTGCGCTGGTTGAGCGCGGTCGCGAGAGCGTTGTAGTACGGCGGAGCCGAGATCGGTACCGAGTTCTCGAGCTGGTCGTAGAAGACCGACCAGTTCTTCGGCCCGGTGTCGGCGTAGCGCTCGGCGGTCATCAGCGACTTCTGTCCCGGGGTCGTGACATTGCCCGGCCAGAGCTCGTCGAAGCTCTCCGGCTGCACCATGAGCTTGATGACCTCGAAGGCGAGGTCCTTCTTCTGCGACGAGTCGAAGATGCCGTACCCGCCGGCGCCGAACAGTGACTTGTTGCTCTTCCAGGTGGGGAAGTACTGCACGTCGAAGCTTCCGTCCTCCATGCCCGCGTTGTGCAGGCCGCCCGCCCAGAAGCCGCCGCCGATGGTCATGCCGATGCGGCCGGAGGCGAACAGGCCCTGCAGCGTCGAGCCGCCGCCCACATCCGGCGACGGCGACACCCCGGATTTCTGCAGGTCGATCACGTATTCGAGCGCCTCGATCGCGGCGTCGGAGTTTGCCGTCGGGTCGCCCCACTTCCAGCCGCCCTTACGCCCGCTCACCCCGTAGGCGTTGTCGGAGAAGGCCGTGCTCTTCCACAGCCAGTCGCCGCCGGAGTACTTGCCCTCCTCGAGCAGGTTGCCGTCGTTCGCGTAGAGGAACGAGGTCCAGCTGCCCCAGAGGCGCACGACCCAGTCGAAGCCGTAGGAGTTGCCGCCCAGCTTCGCGATGCTTCGCGCCGAAGCGTCGAAGTCATCGAGGGTCCACCCCTGCGCCGGCTGGGAGAGACCGGCCTTCTCGAACAGGTCGGCGGAGTAGAACATGCTGCCCGCATTGAAGCTGTCGGGGAGGGTGTAGAGGTGGCCGTCGTACATGGTGGACTCGACGAGCGCCGGATGCACGCCGGTGAAGTAGGTGTGCAGGTCGGAGAGATTGGCGGTGACGAGGTCATCGAGAGGGGTGAGCAGGCTCTTCGAGGCCAGCAGCTGCTGTCCCTCGGTCGCGACGCTCACGATGTCCGGTGCGTCTCCGGCGGCGATCTGCGTCAGCACCTTCGAGAGGAAGTCGTTCCAGTCGGTGCCGTTGATGGCGGTGACCTCGAGGGTGGCGCTTTTGTCGAGCTTCGTGATCGCGGGCTGGATGGCCTTCTGGAGTGTGGTCGCGGCGCTCTGCTCGCCGAAGTACAGCATCTTGATCGTGCCGGACGACGACCCGCCGCTCGTGGAGCAGGCAGCGAGAGTTCCGATGCCGGCCAACGCGAGCCCGGCACCTCCCCATTGGAACAGCGTCCGGCGGCTGATGGGAGCACTCAGTCCATTACTCATCGTCGCTCCTCTCTGAGCGATCATCGACTCCGCCACAGCGGGGCCAATACGTATTTGCGACGCGAGCCTACAGGCTCGGTGCGAAGTTGGCAATACGTATTGGCACTAGCATGTTGCGAGCGACGAACGGAGAGACGATGGCGAACCGCGTGCCAGAGGAGCAACCGCGCCGAGTCACGATGAAGGATGTAGCGCGGCGCGCCGGGGTGTCGCAACCCACGGTGTCGTTCGTGCTCAACGATCGCCGCGACGTCTCCGTCGCCGAGGAGACCCGCGCACGCATTCTGCAGGCCGCGAAGGATCTGCGCTTCACCCCGAACCGCGCGGCGCAATCACTTCGGTCCAACCGGTCGTACACCGTGGGGGTCATCGCCGACCGTATCGTCTCGCAGCCCTACGCAGGTCAGATCGTGCTCGGTGTGCAGCAGGCGCTGCAGCAAGCCGGATACGTGTGCTTCGTCGTCGAGACCGCCGAGACCACCGACAACGGCGAGGCAGCCGTCAAGAGCCTCGTGCAGCAGGGCGTGGCGGGACTCATCTACGCGGCGCCCGGCCCCGAGACGGTGCACCCCATCGAAGGCACGCCCGACGTGCGCACCGTGTTCGTGAACTGCTTCCCGCCCGATCGCGCGGACGCGATCGTCGTGCTCGCAGACGAGTTCCAGGGTGGGGAATCGGCGGCGGCGGCGGTCTTCGCCGCCGGGCACTCGCGCGTCGTGTTCCTCGGGGGCCCCAAAGACGACTACGCGTGCCAGCAGCGCGAACGCGGTCTCGATCAGGCCGCGCTCGCTGCGGGGGTGGACCCGTCATCCGTTCGACGCGAGTACGGCACGTTCCAGGTCGGGTCGGGATACGACCTCGCGATGGCTGCCCTCACCGAGGACGCGCCCACCGCGATCATCTGCGGCAACGACCGCATGGCGTGCGGTGCGCTCATGGCCGCACAAGCCCTCGGCCTGCAGTGCCCCGATGATGTCAGCATCGTCGGATTCGACGACCAGCCCGATCTCGCCGACCAGATGCATCCGCCGCTCACCACGATCGCCCTCCCCCACCAGCGGATGGGCTTCGAAGCGGGCGCACTGCTGCTGACCGACGACGCCGAGAACGGCGAGCACCTCCTTCCCTGCGCCTACGTCGCCCGTAGGTCGCTGGCCGCCCCACCGCGTGAGAGTTGACGATGTCGAATCCCGCCAGCACGCACTTCCGTCCCGCGAACGGTTTCGTCGGCGATGTGATCCCGTTCGCCTCCGATGGCACGGCGTGGCTGTTCTACCTGCTCGACGAGCGACCCGATCTCGCGCCGAAGGAGCGCCCGACCGGGATGCCGTGGGCCGCGGTCACGACCACGGACTTCGTCGATTTCCACGACCGTGGCGTCGTCCTTCCCTCCGGGGGCCCGACCGCGAGCGATTTCGACTGCTACACCGGCAGCGTCGTCGTCGACGACGGGGTGCCGCATCTCTTCTACACGGGTCACAATCCGCGCATCGGCACGAGCCCGGAACCCGATTCACCCGATGCCCAGGTGGTCTGCCACGCCACCTCGGCGGGCGATCTCACGAGCTGGGTGAAACATCCGGAATGGGATCTGGCAGCGCTTCCTGGGTACGCGCCCGAGGACTGGCGCGATCCGTTTGTGTTCCGTCCGTCCCCCGGCGCCCCCTGGCAGATGCTCCTCGCGACACGTCGACTGGACGCGCCGTACCGCCGCTCGGGAATCGTGGCACGGCTGGAGTCGGACGATTTGATCTCGTGGCGCGATGCGGAGCCGATCTGGGATCCCCGCCGCTTCATCACTCAGGAGTGCCCCGACGTGTTCCGCTGGGGCGACTGGTGGTACCTCGTGTACTCGGAGTTCTCCGACTCTTTCTGCACGAGATACCGCATGTCTCGCTCGGTGGACGGCCCGTGGCTCGCGCCCGAGGACGACACGGTTGATGGCCGCGCGTTCTACGCGGCGAAGACTGTCGCGCTCGGCGAAGACCGCTACTTCGTCGGATGGATCGCGTCGAAGCAGGACCAGCGCGACGACGGGGCCTGGCAGTGGGCGGGCACGATGGCGACCCTGCAGGCCCACCAGCGACCCGACGGCACGTTGCGCTTCGACCTGCCCGAATCGATCAAGGCGGCGCACGGAGACCGCATCGACATCACGGACGCGTTCGACCCGGTCGACGGAGCCGACGAGAAGCCCGGATCGGGTGCCGAGGACCGCTACGCCGCCTGGCTCGGCCCCGACCTGCCGAGCCAGGCGGTCATCGCGATCGAGATCGACATCGCGGCCGACACCCGTTCGTGCGGTGTGCTGCTGCGCAGCTCGGCCGATGGAGAGAGCACCTACGCGTTGCGGCTCGAACCAGCGCGCGATCGAATGGTCATAGACCGCTGGCCCCGAGGGCGCACCGGGAGCGAGCAATGGCAGATCCTGGGCGACGTGCCCCACTCGGTGGAGCTCGAGCGGCCGGTGAGGCTGCAGCCGGGTCGCCACCGCCTGGAGATCCACCTGGACGCGGATGTGTGCGTCGCCGTCATCGACGGCGGTGTCGCGCTCAGCACGCGGCTCTACGACCGCCTCGACGGACGGATCGGCCTGTTCGCGCAGGACGGCGCCTTCACGGTGAACACCGCCGCGATCAGCACACGCGTTTCCTGACGCATTTCTTGACAACGGTCTGCCGTGTCCATCCGTCGACACGTATCCGGAGGTGCCGACGTTCGGGCATCGGTTGATCGCGGACGAACTCGCCGATGTCGGCTCCGAGACCTCGGAGCGACGGGTCTGGCGGTCGTGTTCCGAGAGCGGCATCGTCTCGGTGATCTCCTCACGGATCGCGTTCGGCTGCTCGATCATCGCCCATCCGCTCTCAGGGATCGCCGCGATTGCGGCGGGGACGTTGGGGATCATCCGGACAGTTACCGACACGTCCGCGACGGCCCTGATCGCGGCGCCGATGGTGACGTGACCGTAGAACGCGGAGTCGGCCCGCGGTAGCGGCTGCACTGCGTCGCTCGTGCCGATGCGGCACAGGGTCGCGAGCACGTCGCCGACGATCCGGACGGCGCCCTTTCGGGAACCGGTCTCGCCCTTAGCAAGTCCTCATTTCCTGCCGCTCAGAGGGGCATTTCCATGTCCTCACACGCACCCAGAACCCGGCCTCTCGACGGATCGAGGCTCCGGCCACGGCACAGTGAGACGCCAGTCAGCCGAAGACGCGCAGCTGCAGCATCATCCCGAAACGGACCTCGGGATCATCGAGGTCGACCTCCGCGATCTCCGCGATGCGGCGCAGCCGGTAGCGCAGTGTGTTCGCGTGCACGAAGAGACGCTGACTGGCGGTCGCAACGTCGCCGAACGCGTCCAGCCAGGCTCGAAGCGTCGCCAGCAGCTCACCGCCGGCACCCGCGTCGTAGGCGAGCAAGCGGGCGATCGGCCCGGTCACGTCGCGTCGCTCCGCCGCGATGAGGTCGCCCAACTGCAGCAGCAGCCACTGCACCTGCACGTCGTCGATATGGGCAACGCCCGGCCGCGGGGCGCCGCTGCGCAGCACCCGCAGCGCGCGGTCCGCGTCCTCGCGGGAGGTGGCCAGCGCCGTGGGGTCCTCGACGGCGGCGCCGATGCCCACGACCACGGGCGTGCGCCGGCTCACCCGGCGCACGAACTCGTCGGCCGAGTCGATGACGGCAGTGCGGTCGGAGCGCCCGACCGGGATCACCCCGTAGACGGTCGCGCCGATCGTCGCGGCGACGGCCTGGGGATGCATCGTCGCCATGTGCAGGGTGAACGAGCTCGCCAGCCGCTGCAGCTCCGAGGCCGAGTGCACCGCATCGTTCGAGAGAACCGGGCCGACGGCGAGCACGCAGGAGCGCCCGGTGAACCGTCCGGTGCGGGATGCCGCATCCCGGGCGGCAGCACCGCCCTGGATGAGCGTGTTCACCAGCACGGTGCGCGCCCGGTCCTGCCCGCGCGCCGACATCCGGGCACGCAGCAACTGCATCGCGGCGGGACGCGTGGCCTCCTCAAGGGCTGCGGCACGCTCGGCGGTCAGCTCCCCGTCGCGGAGCACCGCCCAGATGGTGCCGAGCACCTCGTCGCCGGCGCGGATCGCGATGACAGCCCGCGGCAGCAGCGCCGGGTCCATGCCGCTGTCCGCGGGGGAGAACAGCACGGCGCCGTGGGCGGCATAGATCCGGTTGAACAGGCCGGTGGACCTCAGCGCGTCGGTGATGTCATCCGGAACACGACGCCCGAGCACGGCGTTCTTGCGGTAGTCATCCGCCTCGCCCTGGTCGGCGGAGAAGGCCAGGACCTGCGAGTTCAGGTCCTCGACGGTGACGGGGGCGTGCAGCAGGTCGGCGACGGCGTTGGCGAGGGCGAACAGGTCGCCGCGGTCGTCGCTCTCGATCGCCGCGGCCAGCTGGGTGTCGGCCAGTCCGAGCGAGGCGGTGAGCATGCTGGCCGCCTGCGACCAGCTCGCGCCGTGCGTCAGCTCCAGGAGCACCACGCCGCTCTCCTCGACCGCGCGGCGCAGCTGCGCGTCGACCGGCACCGGCGAGCGCAGCACCACCGCCACGCCGCCGATCGCGTCGAGATCGCGGACCACCTCCGCGATCTCGTCGGCGGCGCCGAGCCCCACGCCGAGAGCCAGGTCGCCCGGTCGCCACAGCGGCGGGTCGAGCGGGTCGTGGATGACGACGGCGGAGACCTCACGGCTCGGATCGACGCGCCCCAGCGCGACATCCACCAGGGTCAGGCCGAGATCGTCCAGCAGCCGTCCCAGGGTGGAGCGGGGGTGCGACTCGGCCATGCGAACCTCTCTGACTCTCGCCGGGATACGGCTCTCGCCGGGGCGCGGGCTCTCGCCGGAATCCGGGCTCGGCGGCGATGCTCAGCGGCGGACCGTCACGGTGTCGACGGTATACCGCGCGAGGATCTCCGGGATGGGTGTACGCCCGAAGCCGGCACCATCCGGCACCCGGATGCGGCCGTCCTCGAGCAGGATCGGCTCGGTGAGGTCCTCCTCGTAGAACCGGTCCGATGCGGAGATGTCGCCGGGCAGTGTGAAGCCGGGCAGCGCGGCGAGCGCCGCGTTCGCGGCGCGCCCCACCCCGGTCTCGAGCATGCCGCCGCACCACACCGCCACACCGTTCGCGCGGGCCAGATCGTGGATGCGCACCGCCTCCAGATAGCCGCCGACCCGACCGGGCTTGACGTTGATCACGGATGCCGCCCCGAGCGCGATCGCGTCGGCGGCGGCACGCGCCGAGACGATCGACTCGTCCAGGCACACCGGCGTGCGCAGCATGCCGGCGAGCGTCGCGTGCAGGCGCAGGTCGTCCTCGTACAGCGGCTGCTCGATCAGCAGCAGGCCGAAGTCGTCGAGCTGGCGCAGCACCGCCGCCTGGGCGAGCGTGTAGGCGGAGTTGGCGTCGACCTGCAGCGGCAGCTCGTCGCCGAACGCCGAGCGGATCGCGCGCACGGGCTCGACATCCCAGCCCGGTTTGATCTTGATCTTGATGCGCACATAGCCCTCGTCGATGAAGCCCCCGACCACCCGGAGCAGCTCCTCGATCGAGGGCTGGATGCCCACCGACACCCCCGAGGGCACGGCCGCCGCGGTCGCGCCGATCGCGCTCGCGAAGGAGCGGCCCGCGGCGCGCAGCTCGGCGTCGAGCACCGCCATCTCCAGCGCCGCCTTGGCCATCCGGTGGCCCACGATCGGCGCGAGGAGCTCGCCGACGATCGCCGCCGTCAGAGCGGGAGCCTCCAGCAGCGCGGGGGCGAGCCAGCGGAGCATCACCTCCCGGGCGCCGGTCGTGTACTCGGCCGAGTAGAGCGGCGCGGCCATGGTGACGCACTCCCCCCAGCCCTCGGCGTCCGGCCCCAGCGCCCGCACCAGCACGATCTCGCGCTCGGTCTGGGTGCCGAACGATGTCGTGAACGGGGCTTTCAGCGGCATGCGCAGGCTGCGCAGCTCAAAGGCGTCGATCCTCATCGGTGCTCCTGTCCTGATCATCGGTCCGTGCTGATCACATAGCCGGTGCCGCGGCGGAAGCCGGCGATGTGCCATCCGTGCCCGAGCCGCGGGGCGAGCGCCGCCCGCACCGCCTCGCGCCAGAGACGGGTAAGGCCGAGGTCTCGCAGCTCGGGGGAGTCGGGAACGGCGACCCCGAGCGTGCGCGCCCACGGGTCGGGCGGCTGCGGCTGCGGCCGGCCGGCCGCCTCGGCGAGCAGGATGCCCTCCGGCTCCGCGGGCAGCCGCACCGGCCCTCCGGCCGCGAGCGACTCGGTGGCCTCGTCGTCGAGCCGCCAGCGCACCAGCAGGCGATCGGTGGTGTCGCCGAGGTTGACCTCATCCGCCATCGGACCGTAGAAGTCAACCAGGTAGTCCTCCGCCACGGCACCCAGCTTGCCGAGGTTGAACCAGGCGTTGCGCCCGATGAGCGGGTCATAGGTCCAGGTCATCTGGGTGATTCCGCGCTCCAGCGCCCAGGCGCGCTCGTGCAGCTTGAGCGCCCGGCCGGCGCCGGCGTGCACCCGCGCGGGGAGCACACCGGCGACGTGCGAGTGCAGCGCCGCGTAGCCGGGCGCACCGAAGAAGCCGATCGCCACCCCGATCAGCTCCTCGGCGTCGGCGTCCCAGACCCCGGCGCAGTAGTTGCCCGAGTGCTGCAGCGCCCGCATCACCGAGGCCGTCACCGGCAGCGCCCGGTCCGAGGGCACCCGCCAGATCTGCTGCTGCACACGCTCGGCAGCCAGCAGCTCGTCCACGTCGCGCAGCATCCGCACGGTCACGTGGGCCGCGTCCGCGGCGCGCTCGGCGCTGCGCCATGCCGCGCTCATCGGTCCCGCTCCGGCAGCGGTGCCTGTTCCAGCAGTCGGGCCAGCACCGCCGCGGCCAGCAGCGTCCGCTCGGGCATCGTCGCGACCAGCACGTGCTCCTCCGGCGCGTGCGCCCCCCCGCCGACGGCGCCGAGACCGTCGAGCACCCGCGATCCCGCGGACGCCGCGGTGTTCCCATCGGAGCCGCCGCCGACGCGCGTCGCGCCGGGGCGCTCGATGCCCAGGACCGAGGCCTCGCGCTGCGCGATCGCGACCAGCTCGGCGCAGGAGGCCTCCTCGAGCGGCGGGATCCGGACGCCGTCGAGCACCTCCACCCGCATCGCCGGGTTCGTCGGCGCGAGCCGTCGGATGACCGCATCCAGCCGCTGCTGGTCGGCGACGGTACCGGCGCGCACGTCGACGCTCAGCCGCGCCTGCGCCGGCACGGTGTTCGCACTGGTGCCGGCGGACATCAGCGTCGGCGTGACGGTCGCGTCCGCCTCGCCCGCGCCGATGCGCTCGAGCGCGAGCACCAGCTCGGCGACGCCGACGGCGGCGTTGACGCCCGCGGCGGGTTCGAGGCCGGCGTGCGCCGCCCGTCCGTGCACGATCAGCTCGTACAGCGACACGCCGCTCCGGGCGACCTTGAACGCGCCGCCGTCCGCGCTCGGCTCGAACACGAGCGTGTCCCGGTGCCGGCCCGCCTCGGCGCGGATCAGCTCGCGGGACGTCGGTGCGCCGAGCTCCTCGTCGCCGGTGACGAGCACGGTGACGCCGTCCGGGTCGGGCAGCGAGGCGACCGCGTGCAGCGCCTGCACGAGACCCGCCTTCATGTCGAAGCAGCCCGGCCCCCTCGCGCGGCCGGAGTCCACCCGCCAGGGGATCCGCTCGAGCGTGCCCACCGGCCAGACGGTGTCGACGTGGCCGAGCATCAGGACGCGCCGGGCGCCCTCACCGAGCCGCCAGCGCAGGTGCACCCGTCCCTCCAGCACGACGCGCTCGGCCGGCAGCGACAGCAGTCGCTCGCCGATCCCGGCGAGCACCTCCGCCGCGACGTTCACCGCAGCGGGCTCCGCCGTGGGCGACTCGGCGCACACGAGGGCGCCGAGGTCGTCGAGCATGCCGGCGACCGGCCCCGTCCCGCTCACGCCCGCTCCTCGACGTACAGGCGCGTCCCCGCTGTCACCGCGCGCCGTCCATCGCTCAGCGTCAGGGCGCGCACCGGCACCGAATGCCGGCCGCCCTCGGCGAGGGCGACGAAGCCCGACTCGGCTGCGCGCAGCGGCAGCGCCTGCACCTGTTCGCCGGCACCGGTGTCGAGCGGCCCGGAGACGAGCACCAGCTCGTAGCCGGAGTCGCCGCGGCGCAGCTCGACGCTCGACCCGTACCGCCGGTAGCGGCCGACGGGCACCTCGCCGAGCGGGGCGTCGATGGGCTCGAGCGGCGGCGGCGGGGTGACGCCGAGCCACTCGGGCAGGATGGTGCGGCGCAGCTCGGCGGCCAGCGCGTCGGCGTCGCCCCCGTTGGTGAGCAGCGCGAGGGCCGCGCCCCGCTCGGGGAAGGCGTCCAGGAAGGCGTACT
The DNA here is from genome assembly GCA_047605685.1 of Microbacteriaceae bacterium. Taxonomy (GTDB): domain Bacteria; phylum Actinomycetota; class Actinomycetes; order Actinomycetales; family Microbacteriaceae; genus JAUASV01. The sequence goes on along the minus strand of JASGFF010000001.1, from coordinate 48,960 downwards.
GGCCGATCGTGCCGCCGGTGTGGGCGACCACCGGGACGTCGCCGTAGCGCCACAGCCCCCAGCCCAGCCCCCAGCCCCGCACCCCGGGGGAGAGCAGCGCCGGCAGCGCAACCCCCTGCTCGCGCATGAGCTGCGCGCCCGCCCGGCTGAGCACGCGGGTGCCGTCCTCCGCGACGCCGTCGGCCAGGTGCATCCGGGTGAAGGCGAGCAGGTCGTCGATCCGGGCCACGATCGACCCGGCCGGGCCGACGCAGCGGGGGAAGAACCAGTCGTCGGCGGCCCGGAACGCGGCGCCGGGCTCGTGCACATGCCCGAGCGCCGCGGAGTGCAGCAGCACGTGCTCCGGCAGGGTCGCGGTCGCGGGCAGCGCCAGGGGTTCGATGAGCCGGCGGCGCAGCACGGTGTCCCAGTCGGCGCCCTCGATCACCTCGATCACCCGGCCGGCGAGCATGAAGCCGGTGTTGCAGTACGTCCAGGTCTCGCCGAGCGGATGCAGCGCCGGCTCGTCGACCATCCGGGCGACCCAGCGCTCGAGCGCGTCGTCGCCGCGCCCGGTGTCCATGAACAGATCGCACTCGAGCCCGCTGGTGTGCTCCAGCAGCATCCGCATCGTGGCGGCGCCGGCGTGGCTGTCGCCGAGCTCGGGCAGCCAGCGACGCACCGGGGTGTCCAGGTCGAGCCGCCCCTCGTCGACGAGCTGCATCGCCAGCGTGGCGGTCCACACCTTCGAGATGGAGCCGATCTGGAACATCGTCGAGCGCAACACCGGCGCCCCGGTGCGGGCGTTCGTGATGCCGGTCACCACGGCCCGGACGCCGGCCGGGTCCATGAGGCCCAGGGCGGCGCCCGGAACGCCGTGCCGGGCGGCCGCCTCGTCGAGCAGCGTCTGCAGCTCCTCCTCGGTCATCGGTGCTCCTCTCGATCGGTGCGCAGCCGCGGAATCGCGGCGAGCAGCTCACGGGTGTATGCGTGCCCGGGCTCGGCGAACACGAGGTCGGCCTCACCGGTCTCGACGATGCGTCCGGCGTGCATCACCGCGATGCGGTCCGCGATCTGCCGCACCACGGCGAGGTTGTGACTGATGAACAGGATGCTCAGCCCCAGTCGCTCGCGCAGCTCCAGCAGCAGGTTCACCACGCTGGCCTGCACGGAGGCGTCCAGGGCGGAGACCGCCTCGTCGGCGATGAGCAGCTCCGGTTCGAGGGCGAGGGCGCGGGCGATGTTGATCCGCTGCCGTTGTCCGCCCGAGAGGGAGTGCGGCCAGGCGGTGAGGTACGCCGGCCCGATGCCGACGGCGGCGAGCAGCTCGGCGGCGCGGTGCTGCTCCCGACCGCGCGGTGCGAGCCGGTGCACGCGGAGCAGTTCCACGAGCATCGGGCCGATCCGCAGCGCCGGGTTCAGCGCCGCGTACGGATCCTGGAACACCATCTGCACCGCGCGGCGCTGTCGGGGGCTGCGACGGCCGCCGAGCGGCTCGCCGTCCAGTCGGATCGTGCCGGCATCGACCGGCTGCGCCCCCGCGATGGCCCGTGCGAGCGTGGACTTGCCGCAGCCGGACTCGCCGACGAGGCCGAGGATCTCGCCCCGTCGCAGCTCGAGGTCGACGGCGTCGACGGCGGTCACCCGCGTGCGGCCGCGGTGGAAGCGCACCGTGACATCCCGTACCTCCAGCAGCGTGCTCATCGGCCCGCTCCGCCGCTGACGGTGGGGCTGCTGACGGCCGGGCGGTCCGAGACCGGGGCGACCGGCAGCCCGCGGTCGTAGTAGCAGGAGCTGCCCCGCTCCGGCACGGTGCCGATGCGGGCGGGCGGCCGGTCGGCCAGCCGGTCACCCGCCACGGCCCGGAGCCGGTACGGCTCGTCGGGGCAGGTCTCGCCGGCCACCGTGCAGCGCCGGTGGATGCGGCAGCCCTCCGGCCGGTGCACCCGGTCCGGCAGCTCGCCCGGGATCGAGGCGAGTCGGGCGCGCTTCGACCCCGCGGTGGGGAGCGCCGCCAGCAGTGCCGCCGTGTAGGCGTGCCGGGGATCGTCGAAGACCGCGGCGAGCGGGCCGCGCTCCACCACCTGGCCGGCGTACATCACGTAGACGGCGCTGCACAGCTGCGAGACCACGGCGAGGTCGTGGCTGACGAACGCCACCGCGGTCTGGGCGGCATCCGCCCGGCTGCGGATGAGGTCGAGCACCTGCGCCTGCACGGTGACGTCGAGCGCCGTGGTGGGTTCGTCGCACAGCAGCAGCGCCGGATCACCGGAGAGCGCCATCGCGGTGAGCACCCGCTGGCGCTGTCCGCCGGAGAGCTGGTGGGGGTAGCTGCGGGCGATGCGGTCCACATCCGGCAGGCCCACCTGCTCGAGCAGTTCCGGCACGAGCGCGCCGGCGGCGTGCCGGCTCATCCGCCGGTGGATGCGGGGCCCCTCGGCGAGCTGTGCGCCGATCCGCCGCACCGGGTTGAGCGCGGTCATCGGGTCCTGGGGGATGAAGCCGATGTGCTGGCCGCGCAGCGCGGCGAGCCGCCCCGGCGGCGAGCCGACGAGCTCCTCACCCTGCCAGCGGATGCTCCCGGTCATCTCGGCGTGCGGCGGCAGCAGTCCGAGGAGCGCCCGCAGCACCATGCTCTTGCCGGAGCCGGACTCGCCCACGATCCCGACGCGCTCGCCGCCGAGCAGCGAGAGAGATGCCCGTTCCACCGCGACGATGTCGCCGGCGTCCGTGTGCACGGTGACCGTGAGGTCCTCGACCTCGAGCAGGGACGTCATGCGCGGCTCCTTCGTGCGGTGATCCCGTCGGAGACGAGCGCGAGACCGAGGCCGAGCAGCGTCAGCGTCAGCCCGGGGACGAGCACCAGCCACGGGGCTCGCTGCAGGTAGGGCTGGCCGGCGGCGATCATGGCACCCCACTCCGGCGTCGGCGCGGCGATGCCGATGCCCAGGTAGCCGAGCGAGGCCACCGTGCCGATCGCGAGCACCGCGTCGCTCGTGGCGTACACGACGGCCTGCAGCCAGACGTTGGGGAGCACGTGCCGGATGAGGATCCGCGCATGCCCGAGGCCGGCGAGCCGCGCCGCGAGCACGTAGTCCCGCTGGCTCTCGCGCAGCGCTCCGGCGCGCACGAGCCGCGCGTACGCCACCCAGGACGCCGCGAGCAGCGCGAGGATCATGCCGCCCGTCGAGGAGCCGAGCACCACGAGCAGCATCACCACGAGCACGATGCCGGGGGTCACCTGGAACACGTCCATCACCCGGGTCAGTGCCACGTCGGCGGGGCCGCGCAGGGAGCCGGAGAGCAGCCCGATCGCGCCGCCGACGAGAAGCGCCGCAGCGGCGGCGCCCAAGCCGATGAGCAGGTCGAGCCGGGCCCCGTACAGCAGCCGGCTCAGCACGTCGCGGCCCAGGTCGTCCGTGCCCAGCCAGTGCGCGGCGCCGGGCGGCTGCAGCGCGTTCGGGATGTCCTGGGCGAGCGGGTCGCTCGGCGCCAGCAGCGGTGCGGCGCCGGCTGCGACGAGGAAGACGGCGACGATGACGAGGCCGACGGCTAATCCAGTGCCGCGGCGCATACGGGGCATACGGGGGCGGGTCATCGCAGCACCACCCTCGGGTCCAGGAGCGAGTAGAGCAGGTCGATCACGACGTTCACGGCGAGCACGAGCGCCGCGGTGATCATCGCGATCCCCATCACCAGGAAGACATCGTGGTGGTTGAAGGCGGTCACCATGAGGCTGCCGATCCCCGGCAGCGCGAACACCTGCTCGACCACGAGCGTGCCGCCCAGCAGCGTGCCGAACACCAGGCCGAGCACCGTGAGGGTCGGGATGGCGGCGGCCGGCAGCACGTGTCCGAGCAGCAGGCGATGCCCGCGCACGCCGCCGGCCCGGGCGCGCAGCACGTAGTCGGAGTCGAGCACCTCGATGATCGCCAGCCGCAGGCTGCGAACCAGGATCGCGGTGACGGCGACGGTGAGTGTGAGCGCCGGCAGGAACAGTGAGCGCAGCACGCCGACCGGGTTGGCCTGGTAGCCGCCGATCGGGAACAGCCGCAGCACCACAGCGAACAGGTAAAGCATCATCGCGCCCACCCAGAACGACGGCATCCCGATCCCGAGCAGCGGGATCGCCCGCACCAGGTGGTCGATCGCCCCGTCGCGCCGCAGCGCCGCGAGGCTCGCCAGGGCCACGGTGACGACGGCGCTGAGCAGCACAGTGTAGACCGCCAGCTCGAGAGTGACCGGCAGTGCGGCCGCGATGACGCTGAGCACCGGCTTCTGGTAGACCAGCGACTGGCCGAGGTCGCCGTGCAGCAGATTGCCGGCCCAGCGCAGGTACTGCACCGGAATGGGCTGGTCGAAGCCGTACCGGGCGTCGACGGCCGCGATCTGTGCCGGGGTCGCGGTGATCCCGAGCATCGACCGGGCGACGCTGCCAGGCATCAGCTGCAGGACGAGGAACAGCAGGATGCTCAGACCCACCAGGGTGACCGCCGCGAACAGCATGCGTCGTGCGACGTAGCGCAGCCGTGCCATGCGATTCCCCTCGATTGCGGATGTGGTGGTCGTCGGGGCGGGCGGATCATCCGCCCGCCCCGTGCCGTGCGTTCAGTCGATCGTGACCGTGGAGAAGTCGATCGCGCCGGTGGTGTTCAGCGCGGTCAGATCCTGCACCTCGGCCGAGGCACCCCAGATGCGCACCGTGTCGTACAGGGCGATCTGCACGGCGCTGTCCGCGATGGCCTCCAGCGCCTGGGCGAAGATCGCATTGCGGGCATCCTGGCCGTCGAAGTCGGCGTTCGCCTGCTCGTAATAGCCCTCGACCGTGGCGATCATCGAGGTGTCGCCGCAGTAGAACCCGTTCGTCGCGCTGTAGTACTGCAGCACGGCGCCGGCATCGGTGTCCGCGATGATGTTCGCCAGGTAGGTGTCCCAGTCACCGGAGTCCATCTTCGCGGAGATCGCGTCGTCGTCGAGTGCCGACAGCGTCGCGGTGATGCCGACCGCGGCGAGGTCTTGCTGGACGATCTGCATCGCGGCATCCGCTCCCGAGATGGAGCTGCTGTACATCAGGTCGAGGTCGAAGCCGTCCGGGTAGGCGCTCTCGGCGAGCTCGGCGCTCGCCTCGTCGGCGTCGTACTCGGAGCCGAACTCGGGGGAGTAGCCGCCGACGGCCGTCGATACCACGAACGATCCGCCGACGCTGCCGTGCCCGCCGAGGGCGCCCGCGACGATGCTCGAGCGGTCGATGGCCAGCGAGACGGCGCGGCGGGCGTGCTCGTCGGACATCGGACCGGATGTCGTGTTCACCGTGAAGAAGATGTCCTGCGCTGCGGGCAGCTCGACGGTCTGCAGCGAGCCATCCGAGGCGATCTGGTCCACCGAGGCGGAGGTGATGCCGTCGGCGAGGTCGACGGTGCCGTTCTGCAGTTGCAGCAGCCGGGTGTTCTCGTCGGGCACCGTGGTGAACTGGATCTCCTGCAGCGTGGGCTTGGTGCCGTAGTAGGAGTCGTTGCGCTCGAGGGTGAGCTGGCTGCCCTGGTCCCAGCTTGCGATCGTCCAGGCGCCGACGGTGATCGGGTCCTGCCAGAAGGCGTCCTCGTCCTCGCCGGCGAAGTCGGCCGGGATGATCGACACCGCGTAACTGGCCAGGTTGGTCACGGCGGCCGACGATGCCTCCGAGTACTGGATGACGACCGTCTGGTCGTCCGGGGTCGTGATCGCCTGGATGTCGGCGTAGAGCGCGCCCTGCAGCTCGCCCTTCTGCGCGTTCTCGATCGTAAAGGCCACGTCTGCGCTCGTCACGGGGTCGCCGTTGGAGAACACCGCGTCGCTGCGCAGCGTGATCGTGAGCACGGTGTTCGTCGTGTCGAAGCTGTACGACTCGGCGACCCGGGGCTCGATCGTGCCGTCGGCGTCGATGGTGAACAGCGGGTCGGCGATGAGCTCGAGCGTCTCCCAGCCCTCCTGGCTGCTCGAGACGGAGTCGGCGTTCAGGGTGGTGACGTCGGCGGCTCGCGCGACGACGAGGGTGGTGCGGGCCGTGGCGGTGTCGCTCGAGGTCGTGCCGGCGCAGCCGGAGACGACCGCGACGACCATGCCGAGCGCCGCGGCGGCCGCGGCGATCCTGGTGCGATGCATAGTGGGGGTCCTCACTCGTGGGTGTGGCGGTGCTGGGGACGGGCGGAACAGGCCGGGTCCGGTGTGGCCCGACCCTGGTCAGTCAACGGGGCTGCCGCCGGCCGGTGTTGGTGTGATCGGCCAAGGTCTGCGCGTCCGCACTGTGCGCCGCACCGATCGCCGCCGCCGGTCAGCGGCGGTTCAGGAGCACGGCGAGCTTCTGCAGCGAGGCGTTGGCGAGCTCGTAGCCGACCGTGATGACCCCGATCGCGGTCGCGGGATCGGCCACCGCGGCGACGACGGTCCTGTCGTCGCGTCGCGTGACACCCGGCATCATCGCGGCGAGCTCGGCGGCGATCTGGTTGGGCATGTCGATCTCGATCTCGAGCGCCGTCGGCAGGTGCAGCGCTCGCAGTCCGGCGGCGCGCCGCACCGCCTCCCGGGCGCCGGCGGCGATGGCCTCGCGGGCGGCGCCCGGCGGCAGCGAGTCGGCCGCCGACCAGCCGTGCGCGACCTTCACCGGCACGGTGACCACGTCCTCGAGCAGCTCGGCGGCGATGCCGCAGATGACGTCGTCGCCGCTGACCATCGCCACCGGCACGCCGTGCGCGGCCGCGAGCAGCGCGTTGACGCTCGTCTCCGACGCCCGCTCGCCGTTGATGCGGACCTCGGTGAAGTGGGCCGAGAACGTGTGCGCGAGCACCCCGCGCACACCGGCCGGCGCGTGGTAGCCGATGAACAGCGCCGCATCCATGTCGGCGGAGAGTCCCTCGGCCATGCACTCGGCCTTCGGCGAGCCGAACACCAGCCGGGCGCGCGGGTCGAGCTGCTCGTGGATGAGGTTGTCCATCGTGCCGTGGCTGTCGTTGACGACGACCGAGTCTGCGCCGCCGTCGAAGGCCCCGGCGATCGCCGCGTTCGCCTCGGCCGTCATCAGCTCCTGCGCCCGCGGATAGCCGTGACCGCCCCGACCCACCTGATCGAGCGTCGCGACGCCGGCGACGCCTTCCATGTCGATGGAGATGTAGACGCGCATGACTGCTCCTCGGGCGGTTGAGGGCGAGGGCGGTTGCTGGCGGCCGACGCCTGTCAAGCCAGTCTGCGGGGCTTCGCGCCGTCGCGGGTTCGTCCGAGCGCACGAAGCCCGGTCACGATCGTCGTCGGATCGGACCAGCCCGCGCGGCCCTCGGCGCTCGTAACCTGGCCGGGGTCGAGCGGGGTCGTCGCGCGCCACGAATCCGCCCACGCTCAGATGCCGACGTCAACATCCAGGGAGTGCGGCCATGCCTGCAATCGTGCTGAACGAGCCCGTCGACGAGGGCGACAAGGGTTTCCCGGCCGTCGCCGGCGTGACGGTGGGCACCGTGGGCGGCCAGGGCTGGCGCGCGCTCGACGGCGACTTCTCCATGCCGCTGCTCGTGCTGCGCGACTCCGCCGTCGAGCACAACCTCGCCACGATGGCCGACTACTGCCGGCGCACCGGCGTCGACCTCGCGCCACACGGCAAGACCCACATGAGCCCGCAGCTGTGGGCGCGGCAGCGCGCCGCGGGCGCGTGGGCGGTCACCGTGGCGACCGTATCGCAGGCGCGCCTGTTCATCCGGCACGGCGCCACGCGGATCGTGCTCGCCAACGAGGTGGGCGACGCCCACGACGCGCGCTGGCTGCGCCGCGCGGTCGACGACGGCGTCGAGGCCTACGCGCTCGTCGACTCGGCGGCCGGTCTCGAGCTGCTTGGCGAGGCGTTCGCGGGATCGGGGCGGCGCCTGGGCATTCTCGTCGAGCTGGGCTACCCGGGCGGCAGGGCGGGCACCCGCAGCGCCGAGGACGCGCTGCGGATCGCCCGCCGGGTCGCCGCGACGCCGGGCCTCCGGCTCGCCGGCGTCGAGGGCTTTGAGGGCGTCATGCCCGGCGCCGAGCTGGCCGAGCAGCGGGAGCGCATCGCCGAGTACCTGGATGTCGCTGCCACGGTGCTCGAGACGATGCTCGCCGAGTCGCTCATCGCGCGCGGGCCGGCCATCGCCTCCTTCGGCGGCAGCAGCCACTTCCACCTGGTCGCCGCCCGGTTCGCCGGTCACGCGGGGGTGCGCGTGCTGCTGCGCAGCGGCTGCTACCTCGCCCACGACCACGGGCTGTACGCCCGCAGCACTCCGCTCGACGGCCGCGCCGGACGGCCTGCGCTGCTGCCGGCGCTCGAGCTGTGGGCGCGCGTGCTGTCCCGGCCGGAGCCGACCCTCGCCATCGTGGGCTTCGGGCGCCGCGACGCACCCTACGACAGCGGCCTGCCGACGCTGCTCGGGGTGCGCCGGCGCGGCAGCATCCGTGCCGCCGGGGGCGTCGTGCGCGGCCTGAACGACCAGCACGCCTACCTCGATGTCCCCGCGGACAGCGACCTCGCCGTGGGTGATCTGCTGTGCTTCGGCGTCTCGCACCCGTGCACCGCCTTCGACCGGTGGCGGCTCATCCCGGTGGTCTCGGACGACTACCGTGTCGTCGACGCCGTGCGCACCTATTTCTGATGGCCGCCGTCGCGCTGCTGGGCGGCCGGGTGATCGATCCGGAGACCGGCCTGGACGTCGAGACCGACGTCCTCGTCGACGACGGGCGCATCGTCGCGATCGGCGGTGCGATCCCGGCCGCGGCCGAGCGCATCGACGTGCGCGGCTGCGTCGTCGGGCCCGGCCTCATCGACCTGCACTCGCACGCGCAGTCGCTCGCCGGCCTGCGCCTGCAGGCGCTGGACGGGGTGACCTGCGCGCTCGAGCTCGAAGAAGGCGCCCTGCCGAGCGCAGACGTCGGGGAGCGTCACGCGGCACGCGGACGGCCGATCCGCTTCGGCTTCTCCAGCTCCTGGGTGGCGGCCCGGATGCACGTGCTCGACGGTGCGCCGCTGCGCGACGCCGCGCATCCCGAGGGCGCCGCGACCGCGCTGGAGATGTTCTCCTCCGCACAGCGCGGCCCGCGGTGGCAGCGGCCCGCCACCGCGGGCGAGATCGCCCGGATCGTGGAGCTGCTGCGCGCGGACCTGCGAGCGGGCGGCCTCGGCATCGGGATGCTCCTGGGTTATGCGCCCGCGGTCGGCACCGACGAGGTGATCGCGGTGGCGGCGCTGGCCGCCGAGCAGCGGGTGCCGCTGTTCGTGCACGCCCGGTCGATGCAGCCGCACCATCCGCCCACCCTCCTCGACGCGGTCGAGGAGCTCGTCGAGGCGGCACTCGGCACCGGGGCGCACATCCACCTGTGCCACCTGAACAGCACAAGCCACCGCCACGGCATGACGGTGCTCGCCCGGGTGCGTCGAGCGGTCGCCGACGGCGCGCGGATCAGCACCGAGGCGTACCCCTTCGGCTTCGGCTGCACGCAGATCGGCGCCGCCTTCCTCGACCCGGCCGCCCTGCACCGCCAGGGACTGGCTCCGCAGCGGATCACGCTGCTCGGCAGCGCCGAGCCGGTCGCCGATGCCGCCGAACTCGCCCGGTTGCGCTCCGCGGACCCGTCGCGGCTGTGCACCGTCGCGTTCCTCGACGAGTCGATCCCCGAGGAGGCGGCCGTGCTGCACGATCTCCTCGCCGCACCCGAGGTCGCCCTGGCCAGCGACGCGATGCCGTTCGAGCCACCGGACGGTCTGCCGGTCGCCGACGAGCTCTGGCCGTTGCCCCCGGGGCTGAGCGCGCACCCGCGCTCGAGCGGGTGCTACGCGCGGGCGTGGCGCCTGCTCACCGGCCCGGCCGGCCCGGGGCCGGTCGAGTTCTTCCGCAAGGCGAGCCTGCTGCCGGCCTCGATCCTCGCCGAGGTCGCCCCCGAGCTCGAGCGGCGTGGCCGACTGCGGGCGGGCGCGGACGCCGACCTGGTCGTGCTCGACCCGGCGTTCGGGCCGCGCGGCTCGACGCTCAGCACGGCCCCGAGCGTCGGGGTACGGCACCTGCTCGTCGCCGGCCGTTCCGTGGTGCGCGAGGGCGTGCTCGATCCCGCGGCGCTCGACGGAGAGCGCGTGATCGCCCGTCGGTGAGCGGCGTCGGGCGGTCGCCGCGCCGGCCCGCCGCCGGCTCAGGAGCCGGCGGCGTCGATCGCCCGGCCCAGGTCGGCGAGCAGCTCGGCCGGGTCCTCGAGGCCGATGGACAGGCGGAGCATCCCCTCGGGGATCTCGATCGCGGTCCCCTTCGTGTTCACGTGGGTCATCGTCGCCGGCTGCTGGATGAGCGACTCGACGCCCCCCATCGAGACGGCCGAGGTGAACAGCCGCACGTTCGCGAGGACCCGCCGTGCCGCCTCGCCGCCGCCCGGCACCTCGATGGCGAGCACCCCGCCGTAGCCGCCGTGCATCTGGCGGGCGGCGAGCTCGGCCTGGGCTCCGGTGGCGACGCCGGGGTAGTGCACGGCGCTCACCCGCCGGTCCTCGGCGAGCGCCTCGGCGATGCGCTGCGCGGAGGCGCAGATCCGCTCCATCCGGGCCGGGAGGGTCTTGACCCCGCGGAAGGTCAGCCAGCTGTCCATCGGCGAGGCCGAGGATCCGGTGACCGAGACCGTGTGCCGGATGCCGAAGTCCAGCTCCGCGTCGTTCGTGACCACGACGCCGCCGGTGACGTCGGAGTGGCCGGCCAGGTACTTCGTCGTCGAGTGCACGACGATGTCGGCGCCGAGGTCGAGCGGGGTCTGCAGGTAGGGCGAGCCGATGGTGCTGTCGACCCCGAGCAGCGCCCCGTGGCGGTGCGCCACGTCGGCGGTGGCCGCGATGTCGACCAGGCGCAGGTCGGGGTTCGCCGGGGTCTCGGCCCAGACGAGCCTGGTGCCGGCCGGGAACCCCGCCTCCAGCGCACCCGGATCGCTCAGGTCGATGACCTCCGTCTCGATCCCCCAGCCACTGAGCAGCCCGGAGAACAGCTCCCACACCCCGCCGTAGGTCCGCTCGCCGAGCACGACGGTGTCACCCGGGCGGCAGGCTGTCAGCACCGCCGCGGTGGTCGCCGCCATGCCGGACGCCGTCGCCGTCGCACAGCTGCCGTGATCGAGGCCGGCGAGGCATTCCTCCAGTGCGGCACGGCTCGGGTTCGCGATGCGGGAGTAGTCCCAGGAGCGCTCGGCGACCTGCTCGAAGCTCGTCGTCAGGTAGACGGGCAGCGTCACCGAGCCGTTGTGCTGCTCGGGATGGTGCCCGAGGTGCACCGCGCGGCTCTCGAAGGACATCGCGGAGAAGTCCACCCGTCTGCTTCCCGGCTCCGACCACTCCGGCGGGGCCATGAACCGCGTCGGCGCCGCGAGCAGCCGGGCGAAGGTGTCGGCGAGATACGGGTGCTCGGGCACGGTCGTCATGCGCACAGTGTTCCGCCGCCGGCGAGCGGTGTGCGTCCGGCACGGTGTCGCAATTGCCCGCCGCGGGAGGCGACAGCGGGATCATCAGCGAGGTCATAGGCGGCACCGCGGCGCCCGCAACCTCTGCGAAACGCGGCGGCGTGATAATCGCCCTGCCCCGCCCGTGTCCCGCCCGTGCCCTGTCCGCGCCAACCCCGGGAGTCGTTCCGCGATGGTCGTCGACCGCCTGCAGGAGCTCGTCGACTCGCTGAGCGTGCGATTGCGGCGGGCGGTGGCCATCGACGACGAGACCCTCGCGCTCGTCGCGGTCGGCGAGGACTTCGGCGAGGCGGACGCTCCGCGCATGTGGTCGCTGCTGCACCGCAGGACGAAGGCCGACGCGTACGACTTCGAACGGCTCCGGCAGCTGACCGGGCCGGTGTGGACGGAGCCGGACCCGGCGCTGACCCTGGTCAGTCGTCTCTGCGTGCCGCTGCGCTGTCGGGACATGCTCGTGGGGTTCATGTGGATCATCGACGGCGCGCACAGCCTCACCCCGGCACAGGTGGACGACGCCGTCGACACGGCGGCGGAGATCGCCCGACTGCTCCACCAGCGGCTCACGCTCGCCTCCCGGGACACCTCGTTCTCGGTCCGGCTGCTCGATCTGCTGCTCGGCGACGACCCGGAGGAACGGGAGCGGGCCAGCGTCGAGCTCGTCGACTACGGCTTCGTCGCCGTCGACGCGACGGCGGCGGCGATCGTGCTGCGCACCGACGGCGGCGAGGCCGATTTCGCCCCGATCCTGATCCGGACGCTGCGCCGCCGGACGCTCGGCACCTGGCTGGTGAGCGTCCGGGCGTCGCGCGCGATCGTGCTCCTCGTCGACGGGCTGCTCTCCGAGGACACGGTCGCGGAGCTCGGACGGGAGCTCCAGGCCGCCGTCGTCCGGCAGAGTGCCGACGAGGTGATCTGCCGGGTCGGCACCGGCGGGCTCGTCGAGGGGCTCGCCTCGGCATGGGTGAGCGGCCGGCAGGCCGATCTCGCCCTCGCGGTCTCGCGGCGGGCGGGCGGCGCGGGTCGCTTCCGGGACCCCCCGCCGATGCACTGGCCCCGGCTCGGCGCCTACCGGCTGCTGGCGCAGCTGCCCCGGGACGCCATCGAGACGCCGATGCTCCCCGAGGGCGCGATGGAGCTGGTGAGGGCTCCGGCGGGCCGGAAGCTGCTGCCGACCCTGGAGTGCCTGCTCGACCTCGCCGGGGACAAGATCGCGACGGCCTCGTCGCTCGGCATCCACCGCAGCACGCTGTACTACCGGCTGTCGCAGATCGAGTCGATGACTGGCTGCTCGCTCGACCGGGGCGAGGACCGCCTGCTGCTGCACGTGCTCGTCAAGCTCGACCGCCTGCACGGGCCGCTGGGCTGACCCGCCGGCGTCGAGGAAAACCGGCGGGCATTGCGACACCGTGACGGATGGATGCCGCCGCGGGCCTCCCTAGCCTCGTCGACAACGAACCGCGACAGTCCGAAACGGAGTGTGGAGCCCAGATGGCCATCGGACACTACGACCACATCGTGATCGGCGCCGGCGCCATCGGCACCGCCACCGCCTACTGGCTGAGTCGGCGCACGAGCGGCAGGGTGCTCGTGCTCGAGCAGCACCGGCTCGGGCACGATCGCGGGGCGAGCCAGGACCACTCCAGGATCATCCGGCACGTCTACCACTCCACCGCCTACACGCGGCTCACCGGCGCCTCCTACGCCGCCTGGCGGCACGTCGAGGCGGAGAGCGGCGTGCCGCTCATCACCACCACCGGCGGTCTGAGCGTCGCCGACGGCGAGGCCGCGGACTTCATGGTGCTCGTCTACTCCGACGCGCTCGGCACGGCCGGCATCCCCTTCGACGTGCTGGAGGCGGATGAGCTGCGCGCCCGCTACCCGCAGTGGCACGTCGGCGACGACGCCCGGGCCATCTACCAGGCCGAGTCCGGGATCCTGGACATCGCGAAGGCGCACGCCGTCCACACGACGCTCGCCCGCAAGGGCGGCGTGGAGTTCCTGGAGGAGTGCCGGGTCGAGGCGCTGCACCCCTCCGACACCGGGGTCGAGGTGGTCACGAGCGCGGGGGTGTTCACCGCCGGGCAGGTGAGCATCTGCGTCGCCTCCTGGACGAACGACCTCGTCGACCCGCTCGGTGTGCGGCTGCCGTTGCGCCTGACCCACGAGCAGGTCACCTACTGGCGCACGCCGAACCTCGCCGAGTACGCGCCCGAGCGGTTCCCGGTGTGGATCTACCACTCCGCCGCCGCGACGTACTACGGCTTCCCGGTGTACGGCGAGGTCGCCACCAAGGCCGGCCGCGACGTGACGAACCTCGAGGTCACCCAGGCGACCCGGACGTTCCGGCCCGACGCCGGGCTGCGCGACGAGCTGGAGGCGTTCATGGGGCGCTACCTGCCCGGGGCGCTCGGTCCCGAGCTGTACACCAAGCCGTGCATCTACGACCTGCCGCCGGACCGCGACTTCGTCATCGACACGCTGCCGGGCATCGACCGGATCTCCGTGTTCGTCGGGGCCGGGCACGCCGGCAAGTTCGCCAGCCTGATGGGCTCGGTGATGGCCGACCTCGCCGTGGACGGCGGGACGGTGCATCCGATCGAGCCGTTCAGCATGCGCCGGCCGCAGATCGCCGACCCGGGCTACCGGCCGCGGACCATGTACGAGTACGCGGAGGACTACCTGCGCGACCGCGCCGCCCAGCAGGCCTGATCGCACGGCGCGGACGGGGACGACCATGGGGTTCTGGGCATATCTGGCGTCGCGGGCGGACGATCTGGCCGAGGAGACACTCGGTCATGTGCTGCTCGTGCTCGCCGGGGTGGGCATCGGGGCGCTGATCGCGTTCGTCGTCGGGGTGCTGGTCGCCCGTTCGGACACCGCCGGCGGGATCGCGATGGTGCTGGGCTCCGTGATCTTCACGATCCCGTCCCTGGCGATCATCGGGCTGCTGATGCCGGTGCTCGGGCTCGGCTGGGCGCCCTCGGTCGCCGCGCTGGCCTGCTACAGCGGCGTCCCGGTGCTGCGCAACACGATCGTCGGGCTCCGCGAGGTGCCCGAGGCTCAGCGCGACGCCGCGGCGGCGATGGGGATGAGCCGCCTCGACGTGCTCCGCCGGATCGAGCTGCCGATCGCCTGGCCGATGATCCTCGCCGGCATCCGGGTCGCGGTGCAACTGAGCGTCGGCATCGCGGCGCTCGCCGCGTTCGTGAACGGGCCGGGGCTCGGCAGCCGGATCTTCGACGGGCTCACCCGGATCGGCTCGGTGAACGCGCTGAACGACGCCCTCGCCGCGACGCTGCTCATCGCCGTCGTCGCCCTGATCCTCGACGCGGGCTTCGTGCTGCTGCGTCGCGCGACCGTCTCGAAGGGACTGAGGGCCAATGCCGGGTGAAGCGGGAACGGGGGCGGGCGTCGCCATCGAGTTCGAGCGGGTCGTCAAGCGGTACCGCGGGCAGGAGGTCGCCGCGGTCGACGGGTTCACCATGACGGTCGATGCCGGTGAGCTCGTCGTCTTCCTCGGCGCGAGCGGCTGCGGCAAGACGACGACGATGAAGATGGTGAACCGGCTGATCGACCCGACCGCGGGCCGGGTGCTCGTCGGCGGGCACGACGTCGCGACGCTGCGCCGACACGAGCTGTGCCGGGGCATCGGCTATGTCATCCAGCACTCCGGGCTCTTCCCCCACATGACGGTGCGGCAGAACGTCGCCATGGTGCCGAAGCTGCTGCGGTGGCCGGCGGCACGGATCGCGGCACGGGTCGAGGAGATGCTGCACCTGGTCGGCCTGGAGGCCGGACAGTACGCCGACCGCTACCCGGCGGAGCTCTCCGGCGGGCAGCAGCAGCGGGTGGGGGTGGCCAGGGCGCTCGCCGCCGACCCCGGGGTGATGCTCATGGACGAGCCGTTCGGTGCCACCGATCCGGTCGTCCGCGCCCGGCTGCAGGAGGAGTTCCGGCAGCTGCAGCAGGCGCTGGGCAAGACGGTGCTGCTCGTCACGCACGATCCGGTCGAGGCGCTCAGGATGGCAGACCGGATCGCGGTGCTCGGGCCCGGATGCCGGATCGAGCAGTTCGCGAGCCCGGCCGAGCTGCTCCGGGCCCCGGCGAGCGAGACGGTCGCCGAGTTCTTCGGCGAGGCACCCGGCGTCACCCTGCTGCGCACGGTGCGGCTCTCGGAGGTCGGGCTCGGCCCCGTCCCGGTCGTCGCGCGCGGCGGGTCGGCGGTGTCGGAGCGGGCGACGCTCTACGAGGCGCTCGACCGGCTTCTCGTCTCCGCCGAGCCGGGGCTGGCCGTCGTCGACGACGCCGGCACGGCGGTCGGCTGGGTCGACATCGCGGTGATCGGCTCGCACCTGGCCGTCGGCTCGCAGCGGTCGGCCGGCTCGCAGCGGTCGGCCGGGGACACGGCGGTCGCGGTATGACGGCGGTCACGGCCCGGGGCGCGGTGCCGCGGAGGGGGGCGCGGCGTCGTCCGTCCGCGACGGCGCTGCGGCTCACCGTGGTGCCGCTCGTGCTCGCGGTCGCGGTCGTCGTGCTGCTCGTCGTTCTCGGGGCCCTCGAGAAGGACTCGATCGAGGAGCGCGAGCTGGCCCCGGCGGAGCTGGGGCGGATGGTCGTCGAGCACCTGGTGCTCTCGCTCGTGCCGCTCGTCGTGGTCTGCGCCGTGGCGATCGTGCTCGGCATCCTGCTCACCCGCCCGTTCACCCGTCCGCTGTCCCCTCTCGTGCTCGCGGTGTGCAACATCGGGCAGGCGCTGCCGGCCGCCGGCGTGATCGCGCTGCTGGCCCTCACGCTCGGCCTCGGCTTCCGGACGGCCGTGGTCGCGATCGTGGTCTCCGCGCTGCTGCCGCTGCTGATGAACACCGTCGTCGGCCTCACGGGCGTGGATCCGCTCGTGGTCGAGTCGGCGCGCGCCGTCGGCATGCGACCGGTCCAGGTGCTGCTGCGCGTGGAGCTGCCGCTGGCGATGCCGATGGTCTGGGCCGGGGTGAGGACGACCGGCCTGTTCGTGATCAGCGGCGCCACCGTCGCCTCGCTGATCGGCGCCGGCGGCCTGGGCGAGCTCATCATCACCGGCCTCAAGCTCCAGCGGGCCAGCATCACGGTCACCGGCTGCGTGCTCGTGTGCGTCCTCGCCTTCCTCTTCGACTGGCTGTGCGCGCTCGTCGCGCTGCCTCGCCGTCGCCCCCCGACCCGACCGCACCGATCACCCCGACGCACCGAATCACCCCGACGCACCGAATCACCCCGACGCCCTGAATCACTCCGACGCACCGAAAGGTAACCGCCATGCATCGCGTACTCATCAGAACCGCTGCCGCAGCGATCGCTGTCGCCATCGCGGGGGCTTCCACGGCCTGCACCTCCGGATCCGAGACCTCCGACACCAGCAGCACCGACTCCAGCCTGGAGGGGGTGAGCCTCACGGTCGGGTCGAAGGACTACTCCGAGAGCCTGATCCTGGGCCAGATCGCCATCGCCGTCCTCGGGAACGCCGGCGCGGATGTCACCGACCAGACCGGCCTGTCCGGCTCCGCGACCGTCCGCTCGGCGCTCGAGGACGGGGACATCGACCTCTACTGGGAGTACACCGGCACCGCCTGGGTCGATTACCTGGGCGAGACCGAGTCGATCAGCGACCCGGACGAGCTCTTTGACGCCGTCGCCGAGGCCGATGCGGGCAACGGGATCACCTGGACCTCGATGGCGCCGGCGAACAGCACCTACGGCATCGCCGTGCTCACTTCCGACGCCGAGGAGTACGGCCTGGAGAGCATCTCGGACCTCGCGACGCTGCTCGCCTCCGACCCCTCGCTGGCCACGTTCTGCGGGGACTCGGAGTTCATCAGCCGTGACGACGGCTACGTGGGCCTCACCGAGGCCTACGGTCTGGACATCCCGGACAGCGGCGTCACGAGCGTCGAGGGCGGGTTCCTCTACGCGGCGTACGCGGGCACCGGCGACTGCTTCGCCGGCGACGTCTACTCGGTGCTGTACGGGGCGATCGACGCGCTCAACATCACGGTGCTCACGGACGACCTCGGCTTCTTCCCGCCGTACAACCCCGCCGTCAGCACGACCAGCGAGTACTCCGACCAGATCGCCACCCTGCTCGACCCGGTGGCCGCTCTGCTCGACGACGAGACGCTGCAGGGGCTGAACGAGCTCGTCGACGTGGAGGGCGAGGACCCCGCCGACGTCGCCACGGACTGGCTCACCGACCAGGGGTTCCTCGACTGATGCCGGCTCCGCGCGAGCGGCCCGGCGCGCATCCGCCGAAGCGGTATCCCCAGACGCAGCATCCAGAGATTCAGGAGACATCATGACCAACCTCAACGGGCCGGCGACGGCACCGCGCATCGCCGGTCGACTCGCACCCACCCTGCCGGGGGAGTGCTACACGGACCCGGCAGTCCTCACCAGGGAGATGGAGGCGATCTTCGAGAACCAGTGGTTCTTCGTCGGGCGCACCGCCGACCTGCCCGCCCGCGGCGATGTCCTGAGGGTGGATGTCGGCCGGGAGAACGTGATCGTGGTGCGGGACCGCGGCGGCGAGCTGCACGCCTTCCTGAACGTGTGCCGCCACCGCGGCGCCGTCCTCTGTCACAGCGACCGGGCGAACGTCGGCAACGCGATCCGCTGCCCGTACCACGCCTGGGCCTACCGCCTCGACGGCAGCCTCATCGTCGCCCCGAACTGGGAGGAGCTCGCCGGCGACCTGGACCGTGACTTCTACGGCCTGGTGCCGGTGCGGCTCGACACCTGGCAGGGGATGATCTGGGTGAACGTCTCCGGGGACGCCGGCCCGCTCGAGGAGCACCTCGCCCCGCAGCTGGAGTTCCGGCTCGGCGGCAGGGTGGACCGTCTCGACCGGTATCGCATCGCCGACCTCGCCGTCGGGGACCGGCGGGAGTACACGGTCGGGGCGAACTGGAAGATCATCCAGGAGAACTTCCAGGAGTGCTACCACTGCGAGAGCATCCACCCGGAGCTCGTCGAGCAGATCCCGAGCTTCGTGGACTTCGAGCAGCTGCTCTCGCACGAGGGCTACAACCGGGACGGCTACCCCTTCGCGATGGCGAAGGAGGCGTTCTCGCTGAGCGGGACCGCGACGCTGCCGACGCTTCCCGGCATCACCGGCGAGGAGGAGCGGCGATACTTCGGGATGGTGCTGCGGCCGAACGCGTTCCTCTCCCTGCTGCCGGACCACGTCATCATGCACCGCTTCATCCCGGTGTCGGTGGACGAGACGAGGGTCGTCTGCGAGTGGCTCTTCGACCCGGAGGCGGCGGCGAGCCCGGACTTCGACTGCAGCGACACCGTGGGCCTGTTCCACCGGGTGAACCTGCAGGACTTCCAGGCCTCGGAGTGGTGCCAGCCGAACATGGGCTCGCGGGCGTACCGCCAGGGCGGTGCGCTGGTCCCGGGCGAGAAGGAGATCATCGGCGACTACTACCACGCGTGGTATCGGCAGTCGATGGGGATGTGAGCGTGGGTCCGAACCTGGTGCGGGCCTGTGCTGCGGGCGAGCTCGACGACGACACCTCGGTCGTCGTCAAGCTCGCCGATGTGGGCAGGGTGGCGGTGTTCCGGGTCGGCGACGAGTACTTCGCGATCGAGGATCGCTGCTCGCACCAGCGCGCCTGGCTCTCCGAGGGCTTCCTCGAGCCGGAGCTGTGCGCCGTCGAGTGCCCGATCCACGCCTCGCTGTTCGACCTGCGGACGGGGGCGCCCTCGAACCCGCCGGCGGTGCAGCCGGTGCGGGTGTTCCCCACCCGCATCGTCGACGGCGAGGTGCACGTCGTGGCGCTCCGGGCGGCCGAGTGAGCGTCCCGGCGTCGATCCTCGTCGTCGGCGGCGGGCTGGCCGGGCACACCCTCGCCGCGACGCTGCGCCGGTCCGGTTACCGGGGCCGGGTGACCGTCCTCGAGGCGGAGACGAATCCGCCGTACGACCGGCCGGCGCTGTCGAAGGGCTACCTCCTCGGCGCGCTCTCCCTCGAGGAGATCGGCTACGAGCCGCTGCCGGATGTCGAGCTGCTGCTCGGCACCGCGGTCACCGCGCTCGACGTCGCCCGGCGGCGGGTCGAGTGCGTCGACGGCCGCGCGCGCGAGGCCGAGGCGGTGGTGCTCGCCACCGGCGCCGCCGCGGTCGTGCCGGACTGGGCGCTGGAGTGCGCCGACGACGAGGACGTGCACGCGCTGCGGGACCTCGCCGATGCCGACCGGCTGCGGGCGGCGATCGGCGGCGGGGGGCGGCTCGCGGTGCTCGGCGGGGGCTTCGTGGGGGTCGAGGCCGCCGGCGCCGCGGCGGCGGCCGGGGTCGGGACGACGCTCGTCCACTCCGGTCCGGCGCCGCTGGCGGGGGTGCTCCCGGATCGGGTCGCGGGCGCCGCCGCGGCACGCCACGAGGATCGCGGCATCCGGCTCCACCGGGGGAGGGCGCACGGTCTGCGCCGGGAGCACGCCGGACTGGTCGTCGAGACGGGCACCGGCCCGGTGACCGCCGACGGGGTACTGCTCGCCCTCGGCGGCCGGCCGCGGACGGGCTGGTTGCGCGGCGGCGGCGTCCGGCTGCGCTCCGACGGGCGCATCGCCTGCGACACCGTCGGCCGGACGGACGTGCCGGGGGTGTTCGCGGTCGGTGACTGCGCGCGCTGGGGCGAGGAGCAGCACGGCGGCCACTGGGATCAGGCGAGCCTGCGGGCGCAGCGGCTCGCGATGACGCTCCTCGGCGAGGCGGGCGCGGCCCCGGAACCGCCGCCCTATGTGTGGTCGGACCATCTCGGCGTTCGGGTCCAGCTGGCCGGGGATGTGCTCGGGGGCACGCTGGTCCCGGTCGCCGGCGGTTCGCTGGAGGCGCCGGAGACCTGGACGGCCGAGGCGCCGTCCGGTTGCGCGGCGGTCGCGGCCGACGGGGTGATCGTCGGCGTGATCGCGGTCGGGGACGCGCGCTCCTTCGGCCGGCAGCGTCGCCGGATCGGTGATCCGGCAGCCGTCGCATCACCGCTGTGACCGGGGAGGGCGGCTCCTCGGCCCCGCGTTCCTCGAGCGCCCGCGGGGATGCCCCGGCCGCGCCGAGCCGCGCGTGACACTAGCCTTGAGCGGATGCCCGCATTCCAGCTCTCCGACGAGGTCGCCGCCGCGCTCGCGGACGGCCGCCCGGTCGTCGCCCTCGAGTCCACGATCATCTCGCACGGCCTGCCCCGGCCGCGCAACCGGGAGGCTGCGCTCGAGTTCGAGGGGATCCTGCGCGAGCAGGGCGTGACCCCGGCGACGATCGCGGTGCTCGACGGCGTGCCGCGCATCGGCCTCGACGCCGAGGGCGTGCGCCGCATCTCCGAGGAGGAGCTCGCGAAGGCGAGCGTGCGCGACCTGCCGATCATCGCGGCCGCGGGCGGCAGCGCGGCCACCACCGTCGCGGCGACATCCCACCTGGCCGCGCTTGCCGGCATCCGGGTGTTCGCCACCGGTGGCCTCGGCGGTGTGCACCGCGGCGCCGCCGGCGCCCCCGGCAGCGCGGCGACGTTCGACGAGTCCGCCGACCTGGCCACCCTCGCGCTCACGCCGATCACCGTCGTGAGCGCGGGGGTCAAGAGTGTGCTCGACATCGCCGCGACGCTGGAGCGGCTGGAGACCCTCAGCGTGCCGGTGATCGGCTTCGGCACCCGCGACTTCCCGAGCTTCTGGCTGCGCGAGAGCGGTCTCGCCCTGGACTGGGCAGTCGAGACGCCCGAGGAGATCGCCGCGATCATGCGCGCGCAGGACGAGCTCGGCCACGGCCAGGGCATCCTCGTGGCCAACCCGGTGCCCGCCGAGCAGGCCTGGGACCGGCAGGAGCACGACCGGGTGCTCGCGGAGGCGTTCGCGCTCGCCGAGCAGGCCGGTGTCACCGGCAAGGCCGTCACCCCGTTCCTGCTGCTGAAGATCGTCGAGCTCTCCGGCGGCCGCAGCCTCGAGGTCAACCTCGCCCTCGCCCGCAACAACGTCGCGCTCGCCGGTCGCATCGCCGTCGCCTGGAGCGGGCGGGATGCCTGAAGCGGGCGGGATGCCCGAATCCGGCGGGACGCCCGAGGGCACCGCTGCGGCCTCGGAGCCGCGCCTCGTCGTGTTCGGCGACGTCATCGACGACGTCGTGGTCGTGCCGGCGGCCCCCATCCGACCCGACACCGACACCGTGTCGACGATCCGCTTCCTGCCCGGCGGCTCGGCGGCGAACACCGCCGCCTGGCTGGGCGCGGCGGGGGCGTCCGTCGACTTCGTCGGTGTCGTCGGCGCCGAGGACATCCCCCGTCACGGCGCGCTGCTGGCCCGCTACGGTGTGCGGGCGCACCTCGCCGCGCATCCGACCCTGCCGACCGGCACGATCGTCGTCATCGTCGACGGCGAGCAGCGCTCGATGCTCACCGAACGGGGCGCGAACGCCGACCTCGACCCGGATGCCGTCACCGACGCGCTCCTCGGCGGCGCCGCCGCTCTGCACCTGACCGGTCACAGCCTCGCCGGCCGCACATCGCCCCGGCACCTGCGCACCCTGGTCTCCCGGGCGCGCGTCGCCGGTCTCGAGGTGTCCGTCGCCCCGGGCTCGGCCGGTCACCTCGCCGACGTGGGCGTCGAGGTGTTCCTCACGGCGTTCGAGGGCGCGACGATCCTGCTCGCGAGCCTCGAGGAGGGCCGGGTGCTCACCGGCGAGACGGAGCCTGAGGCCGTGCTCGCCGCCCTCGCCCGACACGCCGAGACCGTGGCGCTCACCCTCGGTAGCGGCGGGGCGATGGTGGCCGGCGCGCGCGGCGCCGCGACGGTCACGGCGGAGCCGGTCGAGTCGGTGGACCCCACCGGTGCGGGCGACGCCTTCGCCGCGGGCTTCCTCGCCGCCTGGCTGCGCGGGGCGGATGCCGCTGCCGCGGCCCGTGCGGCGGTGGCGCTCGCGGCGCGCAGCGTCGAGCACGCGGGCGGGCGCCCGCCCCTGCCCTGAGCCGCGGGGCTCAGTGGCTCGCGGGCCGTGCGGTGCCGTCCGGGGCCGTGCCGCAGCGGGCGAGGCCTCGTAACGCGCCTCAGGCTCCGCGGAGCTTGACGCACAGCCGGCCGAGCTCCGCGAGCTCCTCGCCGCTGAGTGCCCCGCCGACCCGCCGGGTGATGGACTCGGCGTGCACCACGGCGGCCCGCCGGAACGTCTCGTAGCCGGTCGCGGTGAGCGTCACGACGGTGCCGCGTCCGTCGCCCGGGTCGGCCTGCTTGCCGACGAGTCCGCGGGTGGCGAGCCGGTCGGCGAGCCGGCTGACGCTCGACTGGCTGAGCAGCAGCTGTCGGCCGAGGTCGCGCAGCCGCAGCCGCCGGCCGGGCTGGCGGGAGAGGTTGAACAGCACGTCGTACTCGGTGAAGGAGAGCCCGGCGATCGGGAAGTCCGCGCTCAGCTCGCGCAGCACCGCGACCTGGGCGCGGAACAGCGCCTCCCAGGCGTCGACGGCGAGGGCCCGGTCGCTCGGCAGGGGAGGCTCGGTCACGCGACAACTCTAGGCAGCGACGCAGCGCCGCCCAGCGACGCAGCGCCGCCCAGCGACACAGCGCCGCCCAGCGACGCGAGACGCAGTGCCATCCGGAGAGGAAGGCCGCAGACAGATCGAGGGCCGGTTCCCGAGGCTAGGAACCGGCCCTCTCCCTTGCACCAAGAGTGTCCTGCAATCACATTCCGCATCAGCTGCCACAGCAAACAACCTCTGCGACATCGACTGTATAACGAGCCGGTAACGGTGCGCCAGTTACCAAAGCGTTATTTTTCTGCGAATTGGCTGGGCGCCGCAGCCTAGGCTGGAGCGCGGGCCGGCCGCCGCGGCATCCGCCCGCGAGCACACGTCCGCACACACACCAGGGAGAGACAATGACGCGCATCGGATCGAGCGACCTCGACGTGAACGGCCTCGACCTCGGCGGCAACGTGTTCGGCTGGACCGCCGACCGCGACGCGTCCTTCGCGGTGCTCGACGCTTTCCTCGACGCCGGCGGCGATCTCGTCGACACCGCCGACTCCTACTCTGCCTGGGTGCCGGGACACACCGGCGGCGAGAGCGAGCTCCTGATCGGCGAGTGGATGGCCCGCCGGGGCACCCGCGACCGTGTGGTCGTCTCGACGAAGGTCAGTCGGCATCCGCAGTTCCGTGGCCTCGCCGCCGACACCGTGCGCGCCGCCTGCGACGCCTCGCTCACCCGGCTCGGCACCGAGCACATCGACCTCTACTACGCGCACTACGACGACGAGGACACCCCGCTCGAGGAGACGGCCGGTGCCTTCGACGCGCTCGTGCGGGCCGGCAAGGTGCGCTTCATCGGCGTCTCGAACTACACGGCCGACCGGGTGGATGCCTGGCTCGGCATCGCCCGGGAGCGGGGCTGGGCCGCGCCGGTGGCGCTGCAGCCCAACTACAACCTCGTGAACCGGGCCGTCTACGAGCGCGAGCTCGCCCCGGTCGTGGAGCGCTGGGGGCTCGGCGTGCTGCCCTACTACGGGCTCGCCGCCGGATTCCTCACCGGCAAGTACCGCAGCGAGGCGGACCTCGCTAAGGGCCCCCGCGGCGGCGGCGTCAAGCGCTACCTGAGCGACGCCGGGCTCGCGCTGTTGACGGTGCTCGACGGCATCGCCGCGGCGTCGGGTGTCGCCGTCGCGAGTGTCGCTCTCGCCTGGCTGCGGTCCCGGCCGGGAGTGGTCGCGCCCATCGCGAGCGCGCGCTCGGTCGAGCAGCTGCCCGCGCTGCTCGCCGCCCGCACGCTCGAGCTCGCCCCCGCCGACCTCGCCGCCCTGGACGAGGCCTCGGCGGCGATCGAGCGAGCCTAGCGGCGAGCGCTCATGCCCCGGCGGAGGTCAGGGCTGGGCGAGAGGTCAGGGCTGGGCGAGCGACTCGGTCAGCGCCCCGTCCGCCGAGAAGGCCGCGTGCAGCGCCGCCGTCGTCGTGTCGAAGGCTTTGGCGGTCCTCGCCGCGCCGAGCGCACCGCCCTTGATCGCCCCCGCCGCCGCCGTGCGCGACAGCCGCACGACGGTGCGACCGTCCGGGGCGGTGAAGAAGCTCACCGGGAACTTCACGTGGAACCTCGAGCCCGCGAGGGCTCCGAGGGCGACGGTCGCGCCCAGGCTGCCGCGCTCGGCGACGAGATTGCCGTCGGGGAGGGTCGTCACCCGGAAGCCGTTGTCGCCGAGCGTCTGCACGGTGGCCGAACGCACCTCGTCGATGCCGGTCGAGAGGAAGTAGTCGATCGCTGATGGCATCTCGGTCTCCGGTTCGGGGGCGGCTGGCTCAGAGTGCGGCGGGCTCAGAATACATCTGGGCTCGGCGCGCTCGCGTAGCGGATCGAGACATCCGCGTGCCGGTCGAAGCGGTAGCCCGCGCCGCGCACGGTGCGCACGATGTCCTCGTAGGCGCCGAGCTTCGAGCGCAGACGGCGCACGTGGACGTCGATGGTGCGCTCGTTCGGGACGTCCTCCTCGCCCTCGCCCCACAGCGAGGCGATGATCTCGTGACGCTCGACCGTGCGGCCCTCGCGCAGCACGAGGAACTGCAGCAGCTCGAACTCCTTGTAGGTGAGCGGGGCGATCTCGCCGTCGAGCAGCAGGCGCTTGCGGGAGATGTCGATGACGACGCCGCCGCGCTCGGCGGGCTCGTCGTCGAGGTGGGCCTCGCTCGCGCGGTGCCGGGCGAGCGCCGCCGGGTCCTGCAGGGCGAGACGGACGACGTCGACGTCACGGCCACCGGCGCCCACCGGGGCCAGGGCCACGGCGGCGTAGGTCTCGGACGCCGGGACCAGCTCGGCCGCGACCGACTTCAGCCGCGAGACGATCTCGGTGAGCGAGGTGCCGGCCTGCAGCGCCTTGAGCTCGTCGACGCCGACGTAGAGCACGAAGCCGCGGGCCTCGGTGCCGGTCGGCACCGCGCGCAGTCGCGGTGCCTCGGCGGAGGGGCCGGGATGCAGGGCCGGGGCGGCGGTGAGGGGCTGGGTGGTGAAGGGGGAACGGGTGTCGAGGGTCGCGAGAGACATGGGAGGACTGATCCTTTGACTGGCCGGGTCGGCCGTTATCGGGTGAAGGACCTCGTGATGAAGAGGGTGTGATTCCTTCAGGGGTGGTGCGTGGTCGCGCGAGGCGGGCCCATCGTCGTGATGAGGACGACTGCCCGGGGGAGACTCGTCGCCGCCGGTGTGGCGGCTCGGGGCTCCGTCGACTGTCGGTCGATCAGGCACACATTCGACAACATGCGACAGCGCCCGCCGGCATCATCATGCCGACGATCCCGTTCACTCCCGCGGAGCTCAGGGTGGACGCGTCGATAGTCATGCCGACAACTATCGGGCAGGGACGCTCCGGATGTCAAACGGCCGGGCGTGTCGCGCCGGGCGCCGGCGCCCGGCCTCAGCCGACCGTGCCGTAGAGCCGGTCGCCCGCGTCGCCGAGACCCGGCACGATGTAGCCGACGTCGTTGAGCCTGTCGTCGAGGGCGCCGACGACGACCGTGACATCCAGGCCCTCGGTGGCCTGCTCGACGGCGGCGACGCCCTCCGGCGCGGCGATGAGGCAGATGGCCGTCACGTCGCGCGCCCCGCGCTCGACCAGGAAGCGGATGGCCGCCGACAGCGAGCCGCCGGTGGCGAGCATCGGGTCGAGGACGAAGCACTGCCGACCGGAGAGGTCCTCGGGCAGGCGCTCGGCGTAGGTCGTCGGCTGCAGGGTCTGCTCGTCGCGCGCCATCCCCAGGAAGCCGACCTCGGCCGTGGGGACCAGCGTGACGAAGCCGTCGAGCATGCCGAGTCCGGCGCGCAGGATCGGCACCACGAGCGGCTTCGGCTCGGCGATCGCGAGGCCCGTGGTGAGCGTGATCGGGGTGCGGACCTCGACCTCCACGGTGCGCACGCCGCGGGTCGCCTCGTAGGCGAGCAGGGTGACGAGCTCGCGCGCGAGCTCGCGGAACGTGGGACTCGGAGTGGCCTCGTCGCGCAGGACCGAGAGCTTGTGCGTCACGAGCGGGTGATCGGCGACATGCAGGCGCATAGGCTCAGGGTAGTGGGAGGCCTGGTGCTCGACTATGCCCGATGGATGCGGCTCGCCCTCGATGAGGCGCGTGCGGCGCTCGGCACCGGGGACGTGCCCGTCGGGGCCGTCGTCGTCGACGCGGACGGCCGGGTTATCGGCCGCGGACGCAACGAGCGGGAGGCCCGGCGGGACCCGGTTGCGCACGCGGAGGTCCTGGCGCTGCGCGAGGCGGCGGCGGCGCTCGGCGACTGGCGGCTGACGGATGTCACGCTCGTCGTCACCCTCGAGCCCTGTGTGATGTGCGCGGGGGCGATCGTGAGCGCGCGGGTGCCCCGGGTGGTGATCGGCGCCTGGGACGAGAAGGCCGGCGGCGCGGGCGGCGTCTACGACGTGCTGCGCGATGGCCGGCTCAACCACCGCGCCGAGGTGGTCGGCGGGGTGCTCGAGGCGGAGTGCTCGGGCCTGCTGCTCGAGTTCTTCACCGGGCGGCACTGAGCCCTTCGCCGGCGGGGGTGAGCGGATGCTCACCCCCGCCGCTAGGCTGACCGGGTGTCGGCCGCCCGGGAGCGCATCCTCGACGCGGCATCCGCCGTGCTGAGCGAGCGCGGCGCCGCCCACGCGACCACGCGGGAGATCGCCCGGCTGGCCGGCTGCTCCGAGGCGCTGCTCTACAAGCACTTCGCGGACAAGCGCGCGCTGCAGCTGGCGGTGCTGCGCGAACGGGCCGCCGGCCTCGACGCCCTCGGCGAGACCGCGGGCACCGGTGACGTGCGCGAGAACCTCGTCGACGTCGTCGAGACCCTGCTCGCGCACTACACGGCGACGTTCCCGATCATCGCGTCGCTGTTCTCCTCGCGGGCGCTGCTCGCGGCCTGGCGCGACGGGATGACCGGCCGCGGCGCCGGGCCGCGCTCCCCGCTGCGGATGCTCGAGCGCTACCTGGACGGCGAGGTGGAGCTCGGCCGCCTGGACCGCGGCCTCGACGCCTTCGCCGTGGCGGCGCTGCTGTGCGGCGCCGCCTTCCAGCACGCCTACCTGGCCTGCTTCGACGGCCTCGCCGCCGTCCCGCAGGCCCGTCTCCTCGCCGAGCGCCTCGTCGACGCCGCCGTCGACCTCTGAGCCCGCCCGCCGGCCCGCGCCGGGAGGTCTCAGGCGAGGCTCAGCAGCCAGTCGTGCACGAGGCGATCGCAGGCTGCGTTCATCCGCCCGGCCCGACGCCGACCGGCATCCCGCAGGGCGGCATCATCGAGGCCCGCGGCGCTCAGCCAGTCACGGGACTCCTCGAGCCAGGCCTCCCACATCGGCGCCGTCACCTCGGGATGGAACTGCAGTCCGAGGGCGAACCCGCCGAGCTCGAAGGCCTCGACGGCGCAGGCCTCCGAGCTCGCCAGCAGCGTCGCACCGGCCGGCAGCGCGAAGGCGTCGCCGTGCCACTCGGCCACCGGCACGCCGGCGAAGTGCCGCAGCGCTCCGGCGGCACCGGCTTCCGTCAGCCGCAGCTCACGGAAGCCGACATCCGGGGTCGGGCCGCGGCGCACCGTGCCGACGCCGCCGAGCGCCTCCGCGATCAGCTGCGCGCCGAGGCAGACGCCGAGCGTCGGCGAGCCGGCGGCCAGCCGCTCGGCCAGCCAGTCGAGCTCGTCGAGCAGGAACGGGTGCTCCTGGGTGTCGTAGACGCCCATGTCGCCGCCGAGCAGCACCACGACATCCGCCGCGCTCGACTCGGCCGTGAAGGCGCCCACGGCGGCCGGCAGCGTGCGCACCGCGAAGCCCCGGCTCGCGAGGGCGGCGTCGAGAGCGCCGAGGTGCGCGCTCGGCTGGTTGACGACCGCGAGCGCCGTGCGCATCAGTCCGCGGCCCGGATGACGATCGCGTCGGTGCTCGGCTGCTCGCTCGTCGGGGGGAGGTACACGTCCGGCTCGAGGTAGATGACCCGCGCCACCGGCACCGCGGCCCGGATGGCGGCCTCCACCTCGTTGATCGACAGTGCGATCTCGGTGAGCGTCGTGGCCCGCCCGAAGGCGATCTTCGCGGCGACCAGGAGCTCGTCCGGGCCGAGGTAGAGCGTCTTCATGTGGATGAGCGCCTCGACGGCGGGGTGGTCGTTGATCGCGCCGCGGATGCGCGTGACATCCACGGCGCTCGCGCCCTCGCCGACCAGCAGGCTCTGCGTCTCGATGCCCAGCACGATCGCCACGAGCACGAGCAGCACGCCGATGCCGAGCGTGCCGATGCCGTCCCAGACCGGGTCGCCGGTGGCGAGGGTGAGGCCGACGCCGGCGAGCGCGAGAGCCAGCCCGACGAGGGCGGCCAGGTCCTCGAGCATCACGACGGGCAGCTCGGGGGCCTTGGCGTGGCGGATGAAGGCGATGATGCCCTGCGAGCCGCGACTCTGCCGCGACTCCTTCAGCGCCGTGCGGAAGGAGAGGCCCTCGAGCCCCAGCGCGATGACGAGCACCGCCACCGGCAGCCAGGCGTTCTCGAGCTCGTGCGGCTCGCGGATCTTCTCCAGCCCCTCGTACACCGAGAACACCCCGCCGATGGAGAACAGGATGATCGCGACGACGAAGGCGAAGACGTAGCGCTCCCGGCCGTAGCCGAAGGGATGCGAGGCATCCGCCGCCCGCCGCGAGCGCCGCCCGCCGATGAGCAGCAGGAACTGGTTGCCGGTGTCGGCGAGGGAGTGCACGGCCTCGCCGAGCATCGCGCTCGAGCCGGAGAACGCGAAGGCGAGGAACTTCGCGACGGCGATGCCGAGGTTGGCCCCCAGGGCCGCGATGATCGCCCTCGTGCCGCCGGATGCGCTCATGCGGCCCATCCTAGGATGGGCCGCATGAGCGTGACCCTGCCGCCCGTCGCCCTTCTCGGTGCCGGCTCCATGGGCGGCGCGATCCTCGCCGGACTGCTGCGGCCGGATGTCGCGATCCCGGGCGGCGTGCGGGTGACCAACCGCAGCAGCGCGAGCGCCGAGCGGATCGCCGGCCCGGGTGTCACCTCCTATGCGCTCGAGCGCACCCCGGACGCCAACCGTCGCGCCGTCGAGGGCGCGGGCCTCGTGCTCGTGGGGGTCAAGCCCGCGATGGTGCCCGGGCTGCTGCGCGAGATCGCCGGGGCGCTCGAGCCGGGCGCCGTGCTGGTCTCGGTCGCCGCGGGCGTCACCGTCGCGACGATGGAGTCGCTCGTGCCCGGCAGCGTGCTGCGGGCGATGCCGAACACGCCGGCGCTCGTCGGCCGCGGCGTCACCGGCGTGGCGGCCGGCACGCGCTCGAGCGCCGCGGACCTGGCGCTCGCGGTGGCGCTGTTCGAGACGGTCGGCGAGGTGCTCGTGGTGCCCGAGGCGCAGATCGACGCGCTCTCCACCATCTCCGGCTCCGGCCCGGCCTACGTGTTCTTCCTGATCGAGCAGCTCAGCCGCACGGCCGTGGACCTCGGCTTCACGCCGGAGCAGGCGGCGGTGATGGTGAACGGCACGTTCCGCGGGGCGAGCGAGCTGCTGGCGGCATCCGACGTCTCCCCGGCCGAGCTGCGCCGGCGGGTCACCAGCCCCAAGGGCACCACCGAGCGCGCCGTCGCGGTGCTCGAGCAGGCCCGGCTCTCGGAGCTGTTCGATCGCGCGACCGCCGCGGCCCTGGCCCGCGCGCGCGAGCTCGCCGCCGGCTCCTGACCGCGCCCCGGTCCTCGCGCCTGGCGGTCCGGCTGCCGCGACCGGTCGTCGTGCTCAGTTGAGCGTGGCGAAGCGCTCGATGTCGCCGGAGTGGCCGCTCACGATGACGATGTCCTCGTCGGTGAGCACCGTCTCGTTCGTCGCGTAGGTGAAGTCGCGCCCGGGCGCCTTGACGCCCACGACCGTCACCCCGTACTTCGAGCGCACCAGCGACTTCAGCAGCGGCAGGCCCCGGATGACCCGCGGCGGCCGCATCTTCACGAGCGCGAAGTCGTCGTCGAACTCGATGAAGTCCAGCATCCGCCCCGACACCAGGTGGGCGACGCGCTCGCCGGCCTCCGCCTCGGGGTAGATGACGTGGTTGGCGCCGATGCGGCTGAGGATCGTGCCGTGCGACTGGCTGATCGCCTTCGCCCAGATCTGCGGCACGCCCAGGTCGACGAGGTTCGCGGTGATGAGCACGCTCGCCTCGATCGAGGAGCCGACGGCGACGACGGCGATCGCGAAGTCGGCCGCGCCGAGCTGCTTGAGCGCCTCCATCGAGCGGGCGTCCGCCTGCACGGCGTGGGTGAGGCGGTCGGCCCACTTCTGCACGAGCGACTCGTCCTCGTCGACGGCGAGCACCTCGCGGCCGAGCCGGTCGAGCTGGCCCGCCGTGGCGGCGCCGAAGCGGCCGAGGCCGATGACGAGCACGGGAGCGTCGTGGGGGATGGGGTCAACCAACGATCGGCCTCTCTTCCGGCTTCCTGAACAGCCGCGGGCTGCTCGAGGCGGCG
Organism: Microbacteriaceae bacterium; assembly: GCA_047605685.1. Taxonomy (GTDB): domain Bacteria; phylum Actinomycetota; class Actinomycetes; order Actinomycetales; family Microbacteriaceae; genus JAUASV01. The sequence continues at coordinate 18,060 of JASGFF010000001.1, read as the reverse complement.
AGCGCTGCGGCGAGGGTCACTGTACCGACGCGCCCCATGAACATCGTCGCGGCGAGCACGAGCTGCCCGGAGTCCGGCAGCTCGGCGGTGAGGCCGGTGGTGAGCCCCGAGGTCGCGAAGGCGCTGACCACGTCGAACAGCACTCGGTCGAGGCTGTCGCCGCTCAGCTGCAGGATGACCACGCTCGCGATCGCGATCGTGGTGGCGCCCCAGAGCACGACGCTCACCGCGAGCCGCAGCACGTCGCCCGGGATGCGGCGGCCGAACGCCTCCATCGACTGGTGGCCGCGCGCCTCGGCGATCGCGGCGAGGAACAGCACGGCAAGGGTCGTGACCTTGATGCCGCCCGCCGTGGAGGCGGAGCCGCCGCCGATGAACATGAGCATGTCCGCCACGAGCAGGCTCGAGCCGTGCAGCCCGTCGATGTCGATCGTGGCGAAGCCGCCGGAGCGGGTCATCATCGACAGGAAGAACGACTGGAAGACGCGCTGCCCGGCATCCAGCGAGCCGAACGTGGCGTCGTTGCGCCACTCGAGGACCAGGAAGGCGAGGCCGCCGAGCAGGAACAGCAGCAGCGTGCTGGCGAGCGTGAGCTTCACGTGCACGCCCCAGTGCCGCGGGCTGCGCCAGTGCGCGCTGACCACGTGGATCACCGGGAAGCCGAGGGCGCCGAGGAACACGCCGAGCATGAGCACCGAGAGGAACCAGTAGTCGTGCGCGTAGGGCGCGATGCCGGCCGTCGTCGGGGCGAAGCCGGTGTTCGTGAACGCCATCGTCGAGAAGTAGAACGACTCCCAGAGCGCCTCGCCGGGCGGCCGGCCCTCGGCGAGGACGCGGGGCAGCAGCAGCGCGGCGGCGGCGGCCTCGATGACGAGCAGGCTCACCACGACGGTGACGAGCACCCGGCCGACGTCGTTGAGGTGCACGGCCTGGCCCTCGCTCACCCCCTTGTGCATGCGCAGCGGGTTCGCGTCGCTCGCCGCGAGCAGGCGCTGGCGCAGGCCGAGCCGGCGCGAGACCGCCATGCCGAGGATCGAGGCGAGCGTGAGCACGCCGACGGCGCCGATCTGCACGCCGATCAGGATCACGGCGTGCCCGAACGGCGACCAGTAGGCGGCCATGTCGACGGTGGAGAGGCCGGTGACGCAGATGACCGAGACGGCCGTGAACAGCGCGTCGACGAGCGGCGGCACCCGGCCGTCGGCGGTGGAGACCGGCAGCGACAGCAGCACGGTGAACAGCAGCACGAGGGCGAAGAACACCAGGATCGCGAAGCGCGCCGGGCGCACCTCGGCCAGGTGGGCGACGAGGGCGCGGATGCCGTGGGCGATGCGTCCTGGCGTGATGGGCCTGCGCGGCATCCGGCTCGCCTTCCTCAGCTGTTCCAGCTGCTCCCAGCTGTTCCCTCGGGCAACCGTCGGAATGCTACCCGCGCGGCGGCCGAGATCCGCGCCGGCGCCCTGGCCGACGCCCGATCGCAGAGCCAAGCAATTCTCTGGACGACGGCGCCCTCGCGGCCCTAGAGTGGGGACGACACATCCGTCACATTGACCACAGCGGTCACATCGGCATCCGGGGGAATCGTGAGCGATCTGAGCGGCCTGCGCTTCCTCACCGTCGCCGAGGTCGCCGAGCTCATGCGGGTCTCCTCGATGACCGTGTACCGGATGGTGCACTCCGGGGAGCTGCCGGCCGTGCGCTTCGGCCGCTCCTTCCGCATCCCGGAGTCCGCCGTGCTCGCCGTGCTGCAGCTGCCGCGCGCGGACGCCGGTTGATCCGGAGTACACTGCCGGGGGTACTTTCCGCGGTTCCGAGCATGGGCCCGCCGGTCCGCTCGGAGCGTCGACGGAGGTGAATCATGGGTTCTGTCATCAAGAAGCGCCGCAAGCGCATGGCGAAGAAGAAGCACCGCAAGCTGCTTCGCAAGACGCGTCACCAGCGTCGCAACAAGAAGTGATCGAAGGCCGGGGCTCCCGGCCTTCGTCGTTTCGGGCCTGTCGTTTCGGGCCCGTCGGGTTGGGCCCGTTCTCCTCTCGGCGGCTCTCCGCGGGCGCTCAGCGCGTGCGGCGGGCGGCGCGTCGCGCCGCGCGGATGCTCGAGGCGCGCAGCCGCATGACCGGCCAGCCGTGCGCGGCGGCGTGGGCGGCGAGCGCGGCATCCGGGTTCACCACGACGGGATGGCCGACGAGGGACAGCAGCGGCAGGTCGTTCGACGAGTCGGAGTACGCCCAGCAGTCCTCGAGCGCGGCGTCGCGCTCGAGCGCGAGGGCGCGGGCGGCATCCGCCTTCTCGGCACCGTGCATCACCGGCCCGGCCAGTCGCCCGGTGAACAGGCCGTCGACCTCCTCCACCGGGGTGCCGAGGGCGCCGGTGACGTCGAGCCGCTCGGCGATGATGCCGGCGACGAGCTGCGGCGTGGCGGTGAGCAGCCACACCTCGTGACCGCGGGCCAGATGCTCGCGGGCGAGGGCGACCGTCTCGGGCCACAGCCGGCGCGAGAGCGCACGGTCGAAGATCTCGTCGCTGAGCGCGACGATGTCGGCCACCGGGTGACCGCCGACGATCTCGAGCGCCCGATCGCGCGCCGTCGTCATGTGGCGCACGTTCTCGCCGACGCGCAGGAAGCGCAGCTGGTGCCAGGCGAACACCGCGATGTCGCGACCGCGCACCAGACCGCGGCGGAACGCGCCGATGCCGATGTGGAAGATGCTCGCCCCGCGCAGTAGCGTGTTGTCGACGTCGAAGAAGGCGATGACCGGGGCGGCCGGGACCGGGGGCTCGTCCGGCGGCGGCGCGGGCGGGGCGTCGTCGGACATGGCATCCGATCCTAGGGCGCGTCGCGCGGGCTTTCCGTGTCGGGGTCGCGGCCGGGGCTGCGGCCAGGGCTGCGGCGGGGCCGGCGCGGGGCACGGTGCCGGCCGCGTACGCTGGGCGGGTGCCGGTCGCCATCACCCTGCTCTCCAAGCCCGGATGCCACCTGTGCGACGAGGCCCGCGAGGTGGTCGGCCGGGTGGTCGAGGGCCGCGACGTCGAGCTGACCGAGCTGTCGATCCTCGAGGACGCCGAACTGCGCGAGCGCTACGCCGAGCAGATCCCGGTGCTGCTCGTCGACGGCCGCGTGCACACGATCTGGCGTGTCGACCCCGCCCGCCTCGACGGCGCGCTCGCCGAGGCCGGCGCATGATCGCGCACCTCGTGGGCTGGACGCTGACGGCGACGGACGACGCCGAGCGCGACGCGGCCGCGGAGGCGATCCGGGATGCCCTCGAGTCGCTCGTCGGCGTCGTGCCCGGGCTGCTCGAGCTGACCGTGCGCCGCAACGCCGTCGACGTCGACGGCAACTCCGACATCGCGCTGCGCTCCCGGTTCGTCGACGAGCGGGCGCTGCGGGACTACATCGTGCACCCGGCGCACCAGGCGGCGGTGCGGGTCGTGCGAGCGCACACCTCGGGGCGCTGGGCGATCGACCTGGCGGACTGAGCCGCGGCGGGCCGGGCCACGGCGGGCCGGGCCGCAGCGGAGCTGGCGGCGTGGCCTCAGGACTTCTTCGCCGGCTTCGCGGCGAGCTTGTCGCGCTCGCTCTTGAGCGAGGCGATGGTGCCCGGCTCGAGGGCGTTGATGTCGGCGAGCACGTCGAAGGGGGTCGGCTGGCCGGTCTTGGTCCGCACGATCTCGGCGTAGCCGAGGGCGGCGTCCCGCACCTCGGCGGCGGCGCGCTGCGACTTCTTCAGGGACACGGCCGAGCCACCCACGACCTCAGCGTGCTTCTTGAGCGCCTTGCTCAGACGCTTGCGCGCGTCGTCGATCTTCTTGGACATGGGGGCATTGTTGCGCATCCGGGTTAACCGTCGCCACGGTGGCTGAACGGGCTCGAAGGCGGCGGGAGCGCCGGTCACTGCCCGTCAACGGCTCCGACCCGATCGCCGGGTCGGTGACCAGGGCTCCCCGCTCGCCGCCATGGCTGCCCCGAAGTGGGGGGAGGTGCCGAATGATTCTCGCACTAACCTGTTAAGGTGAGCAAACCCGCAAGATGACTGATTCGGAAGCCCGGCGTGCCGATTCATCGTGGTGATATCGATGTTGATCGTGTTCCTGGCGCCGACGCCGGCCGCGGCCAACAACTGCTCGGGCTCGCCCGACGCCTCGGACGACCGAGCGGGGCTGCTCAAAGAGGTCATCTCTCATTCGGGCGGGTTCGAGTGACCCCGCAGCGCGGCGGCGTGCGGACCGCGGGCACCGCGCTCGCGTTCTCCCTCGTGCTCGGCATCGTGTGCACGGCCTGCGCCGGGCCGGCCGCGGAGCCGGAGGCGACCGACTCCGGCTCCGCACCGGCCGTCTCGGCGGGCCCCTCGGCGAGTGCATCGCCGAATCCGTCGGCGAGCGCGGCCGACGAGCTCGTGCTCACCGCCGCGGGGCTCGCCGAGCTCGTGATCGGCGAGCCGGTGCCCGCCGACACCGACCTCGTCGAATGGGGCGACGTCTGCGGGCTCGGTGTCTCGCGGTGGCATGCGCTCGGGGCGACCGCCGCGGACCCCGGTGCGTTTTCCGTGCGCACCGAGGACTGGGCGCACGATGGCGCAGTCCAGGCGATCTGGGTGTGGACCGACGACATCGCCACAGCCGAGGGCATCACGATCGGCAGCTCCCGCGACGAGGTGCTCGCCGCGTACCCCCAGGCACAGTCCCAGGGGGAGGACGTCGCGACGGGCGCGACCGACGTCCTCGTCGTCCCGGGCGATGCGACGAACCTCGTGATCGAGATCCTGCGGGACGGCTCCTCGATCAGCGCCGACAGCGAGGTGGCGTCCGACACGGTCGCCTGGCTCTACGCGCAGTCGAGCGATCTCACCCTGCGCACCCTCGACGGCACGGCCAGCCCCGCCTCGTGCGCCTGAGCCGGTGGCGGCGCGAGGTGCGCGCGGCGCCGCCGGGGCAAGGCGTCAGCCGCGGGGGACGGCCCGCACGCCCAGGGTGCGGTAGAGCTCGGTGGTCTGGTCGGCCTCGAGGGCCGCGGGGGCACCGGTGAGCGGGTCGCCGCCGCCGCCCGACTTCGGGAAGGCGATCACGTCGCGGATCGAGGCGGTGCCCGCCAGCAGCGAGACGATGCGGTCGAGGCCGAGGGCGAAGCCGCCGTGCGGCGGGGCGCCGACGTCGAAGGCGTCGAGCAGGAAGGCGAACTTCTGCTGCGCCTGCTGCCGAGACAGGCCCATGACGCCGAGCACCCGCTCCTGCAGCTCGCGGGTGTGGATGCGGATCGAGCCGCCGCCGATCTCGTTGCCGTTGCAGACGATGTCGTAGGCGTAGCTCAGCACCGACTCCGGCTCGGACTCCAGGGTGTCGAGGAAGCCCTCCTGGGGGGAGGTGAAGGCGTGGTGCACGGCGGTCCAGGCGCCGGAGCCGACGGCCACGTCGCCGGACGCCTCGGCGTCCCCGGCGGGCTCGAACAGCGGGGCGTCGACCACCCAGGTGAAGGCCCAGGCATCCGGGTCGATCAGGCCGAGCCGGTCGGCGATCTCGCCGCGCAGCGCGCCGAGCAGCGCCCGGGACGGCTTGGGCGCGCCCGCCGCGAAGAACACGGCGTCGCCGCGGGCGGCGCCGACGTGCTCGACGATGCCGGCCCGCTCGGCGTCGGAGAGGTTCTTGGCGACCGGGCCGCGCAGCTCGCCGTCCTCGCCGACGAGGATGTAGGCCAGGCCGCGGGCGCCGCGCTGCTTCGCCCACTCCTGCCAGGCGTCGAGGGTGCGACGGGGCTGGTCGGCGCCCCCGGGCATGACCACGGCGCCGACGTAGGGCTGCCGGAACACCGCGAACGGGGTGTCGGCGAAGAACTCCGCGCACTCCACGAGCTCGAGCCCGAAGCGCAGGTCGGGCTTGTCGGAGCCGAAGCGGCGCATGGCCTCGGCGTAGCTCATCCGCGGGATCGGCGTGGGCAGCTCGTGCCCGATCGTCGCCCAGACGGCGGCGAGCACCCTCTCGGCCAGGGCGATGACGTCGTCCTGCTCGACGAAGGCCATCTCGACGTCGAGCTGGGTGAACTCCGGCTGGCGGTCGGCGCGGAAGTCCTCGTCCCGGTAGCAGCGGGCGATCTGGAAGTAGCGCTCGACGCCGCCGACCATGAGCAGCTGCTTGAACAGCTGCGGGCTCTGCGGCAGCGCGTAGAACGCGCCCGGCCTCAGCCGGGCGGGCACGACGAAGTCGCGGGCGCCCTCGGGCGTCGAGCGGGTGAGCGTGGGCGTCTCGACCTCGATGAAGTCCTCGGCCCCGAGCACCGCGCGCACCGCGGCCGAGACCCGCGAGCGCAGCCGCAGCGGGGCGATCGCCTCCGCGCGGCGCAGGTCGAGGTAGCGGTGCGCGAGCCGGGTCTCCTCGCCGACCGCATCGTCGAGCTGGAACGGCAGCACCGCGGATGCCGCGAGCACCTCGAGGGCGGATGCCTCGACCTCGACCTCCCCGCTCGGGATCGCCGCGTTGACGTTGCCCTCGGGACGCTCGCGCACCACGCCGACGACCCGCACGACCGACTCGACGCGCACGGCCTCGATGGCCGGCACGAGCGCGTCCCGGAACGTGAGCTGCACGACGCCGCTCGCGTCGCGCAGGTCGACGAAGGCGACGCCGCCGTGGTCGCGCTTGCGCGCCACCCAGCCGGAGAGCGTGACGGTGGAGCCCGCGTCTAAGAGGCCGAGCGACGCGGCATGATGCGTTCTATACATGGCCCGACCAGCCTAGGGCGCGTTGCCTGGCCCGGTGCGGGCCGCCGCCGCTCAGACGGCCCCGGGCGCGGTTCCGTACAATCGGCGGGTGCCCGCTGACCTGATCCGCCTCGTCCGGCACGGCGAGGTCGACAACCCCACCGGCGTGCTCTACGGTCGCATCCCCGGCTTCCACCTCTCCGCGCTCGGCCGGCGGATGGCGCGCTCCGCCGCCGACGCCTTCGCCTCCGGTCCGGTCACGGCGCTCTACGCGAGCCCGCTCGAGCGCGCCCAGGAGTCCGCCGAGCCCTGGGCGGCCGCCACCGGCCTGCCGATCGTGACCGAGCCGCGCATCATCGAGCCGCACAACGACTTCGAGGGCGGCCGGGTGCGCTTCCCGGGTCTGCTCGCGACGCCGGCGAACTGGCGGCGGGTGCGCAACCCGTTCCGGCCCAGCTGGGGCGAGCCCTACGCGAGCATCGCCGATCGGATGATCGCGGCGATGCGCGACGCCTGGGCCGCCGCCGACGGCGGCGAGGTGGTGATGGTCTCGCACCAGCTGCCGATCTGGATGGTCGCGCGCCGCGTCGCCGGCAAGCCGCTGTTCCACGACGCCCGCCGGCGTCGCTGCAGCCTCTCCAGCGTCACGAGCTTCCGGCTCGACGGGGATCGCTTCGTCGAGACCGGCTACCGCGATCCGGCGGCGGAGCTGCTCGCGGCATCCGTCGACCTGGGAGCGGTGTGAGCCGCCGGCGCCGCGCCGCGCTCCTCGCCGGGTCGCCCGTCGTCCGGTCGCCCGTCGTCCGGTCGCCCGTCGTCCGGTCGCTCGTCATCTGGCCGCTGGCCGCGCTGCTGCTCGCCGGCTGCTCCGCGGACGACGGCGGGGTCGCCGACTACGCCGACAGCGGCGACGGCGGCTACGTGCAGGTGAGCCAGTCGTCCTCCTGGTACGAGCCGGACGGCCGGGGCGCGGCCGTCGACTTCACGGCGACGGAGGCCGACGGCACGACCGTCTCCACCGCGGAGCTGCGCGGCCAGGTGGTCGTGCTCAACTTCTGGTACGCGGGCTGCCCGCCGTGCCGCAGCGAGGCGCCCACCCTCGCGGAGGTCGCGAACGAGTACACCGAGGGCACCGTGACGTTCCTCGGCGTCAACGTGCGCGACGACGCCGCGACCGTCGAGGCCTTCGAGACGAGCTTCGAGGTGCCCTACCCGAGCGTGCTCGACGCCGACAGCGGCGATGTGCAGCTCGCCCTCGCCGAGACGGTGCCGGCCAACGCGACGCCGGCGACGATCGTGCTCGACACCCGGGGGCGGGTGGCGGCGCGCATGCTGGGACAGCTCGAGTCGGCCGCGCAGCTCTCCGGCTACATCGACGCGCTGCTCGAGGAGGGCTGATGCCCGACCTCGGTGCGCTCGTCGGCGGCGGGCAGCTGTACCTCGCGGTGCCGGTCGCGCTGCTCGCGGGGATCGTCGCCTTCCTCAGCCCGTGCATCCTGCCGCTCGTACCCGGCTATCTCGGTTACGTCGGCGGGACGGCCTCGGCCGCGGGCCCCGCCGGCCGCGGCCGGCTGGTCGCCGGCGTCGCGCTGTTCGTGCTCGGCTTCACCGCGGTGTTCACCCTCACCTCGACGATCGCCTCCTACCTCGGCACCTGGACGGTGGTGCACCGCGAGCTCGTCACCCGGGTCCTCGGCGTCGTGGTCATCGGCCTCGGCCTGGTCTTCGTCGGCCGCTTCGCCCCCCTGCAGCGCGCGGTGAGGCCGCGCTGGGCGCCGCGCGCCGGCCTCGCGGGCGCGCCGCTGCTCGGCGTGGTCTTCGGCCTCGGCTGGACACCCTGCGTCGGCCCCGCCCTCGGCGTCATCATCGGCATGGCGACCTCGAGCGGATACCGCTGGCAGGGCATCCTGCTCGGCATCGCCTTCTCGATCGGGCTCGGCATCCCGTTCCTGCTCGCCGCGCTCGGCCTCGGCTGGTTCGCGAGCTCGACGCGCTTCCTGAGGCGCCACATCCGCATCGTCAACATCGCCGGCGGCGCCCTGCTCGTCGCCGTCGGCGTGCTCATGGTCACCGGGCTGTGGACGCACCTGATGGCGAGCCTGGGGGCGGTGATCCTCGATTTCACCCCGGCGCTCTGACCCCGGCCGCGGTCCCGACTCCGGCCCGCGTCGCCCGGCCGACCACTACGACAGCCCCGAGCCCGACGAGGGACCCGCCGAGGCCCCGGAGCGGTCCGCCGCCGTGCGCCTCGGCCCGCTCGGCTGGCTGCGCTTCTTCTGGCGGCGGCTCACCGAGATGCGCACGGCGCTCGTGCTGCTGCTCATGCTCGCGCTCGCCGCGGTGCCCGGATCGCTCGTGCCGCAGAACTCCGCGGACCCGAACGGCGTCATCGAGTACCAGGCCGAGCATCCCGGCCTGTACCGCGTGCTCGACTTCCTGCAGGCCTTCGACACCTACACCTCGGTGTGGTTCAGCGCCATCTACCTGCTGCTGTTCGTCTCGCTCATCGGCTGCGTGCTGCCCCGGGCGAAGCACCACGTCGAGCAGCTGCGCGCCCGGCCGCCGCGCACCCCGGCGCGGCTGGAGCGGATGGCCGGCCACCGCAGCGTGACGAGCCCCGAGGATGCCGAGACCGAGCTCGCCACCGCGGCGGCGGTGCTGCGCCGCGCCGGCTACCGGGTGCAGCGCTACGGCGAGGCGTCCGGCGAGAGCCTGAGCGCCGAGCGCGGCTACCTGCGCGAGACCGGCAACCTGGTGTTCCACCTTGCGCTCGTCGGCATCCTGGTCGCCGTTGCCGTCGGCGGCGCCTACGGCTTCACCGGCCAGCGGCTCGTCGTGGAGGGCTCGAAGTTCGTCAACACCCGCGGCGACTACGACTCGATCAGCGCCGGCCGCCTCGTCGACACCGACGAGCTCACCCCCTACCGGATAGCGCTCGACGGTCTCGACGTGAGCTACTCCGACGACGAGGACTCCTACGGCGAGGCGACCGACTACACCGCGCACATCACCACGACGATCGACGGCGAGACGACGAAGCGGCAGCTCAAGGTGAACTCGCCGCTCGACATCGGCGGCACCCGGGTCTACCTGCTCGGCACCGGCTACGCCCCCGTCGTCACGGTGCGCGACCCCGACGGCGATGTCGTGTTCAGCCAGGCGGTGCCGTTCCTGGCGCAGGACAGCATGATGACCTCGACGGGCGTGGTCAAGGTGCCCGACGGGCTGCCGGTGCAGCTCGGCCTCGTCGGCTTCTTCTACCCGACGGTCGCGCAGTCGACGAGCGCCGACGGCGCGCTCGCCTCCAGCTACCCGGCCCTCGACGACCCGCTGCTGAGCCTCAACGTCTACACCGGCGACCTCGGCCTCGACGACGACCTGCCGCGCAACGTCTACGAGCTGGACGTCTCGCAGATGACGGAGATCGCCGGGGCCGGCACCGGCACCGACGCGCTGCAGCTCGGGATCGGCGACACCGTGGAGCTGCCCGGCGGCCTCGGCAGCGTCGAGCTGAGCGCCGTCAGGCAGTACGTCTCCCTCGACATCCACCACGACCCGGCGCAGGCCTGGGTCGGCGGCTTCGCCGTGCTCGTCGTGCTCGGCCTGCTCACCGGGCTGTTCGTGCCGCGTCGGCGCCTGTGGGTGCGGGTGCTCCGCACGGATGCCGGCAGCCGCGTCGAGTACGCCGGCCTGGCCCGTGGGGAGGACCCCCGGCTCGAGGCGGCCGTGGCCGAGATCGCGGCCCGGCACGCGGCCAGGCGGGCGGGGCCGCCGCCCCGGTGACATCCGCCCGCGTAGCATGATCGGGTGACCGAGGCCCTGGAGTCGTATTCGCTCATCGCCGTGTACTCCGCCATGGCCGTGTACACGCTCGCCTTCATCGCCTACACCCTCGACCTCGCCCGGCGCTCCGCTCCCGCCCCGGCCCGCGCGGGCGTCCCCGTTCCGGCACGGGCGGTCGGCGGCCGGGCGACGGCGCTGCTCGAGCGGCTCGCGACCGACGTGCCGGTCGCGGCGGACGAGAAGCCGAAGGCATCCCCGGCCCAGCGCAGCGCCACCGCCCTCACCGTGATCGCCTGGGTGCTGCACGTCGGCGCCGACGTGCTGCGCGGCCTCGCGGCCGGCCGAGTGCCCTGGGCGAACCTGTTCGAGTTCACCCTCACCGCGACCGCGATCGTCGTGGGTGTGTACCTCGTCGCGGGCCTGTTCGTCGAGATCCGATTCCTGGGCGCCTACATCGCCGGCATCGTGCTCGTGCTCCTCGGCCTCGCCACCGTCAACTTCTACGTGCCGGTCACGCCGCTGAGGCCCGCGCTGCAGTCGTACTGGCTCGTCATCCACGTCTTCGTGGCGAGCCTCGGCACCGGCTTCTACGCGATCGGCGCCGGGCTCTCCATCGCACAGCTGCTGCAGATCCGGCGGGAGTCGCGCGGCGTCGGCCTCGGCTTCATGCGCACGCTGCCGACGGCCGAGAAGCTCGAGAACCTGGCCTACCGGGTGGTGCTCGTCGGCTTCGTGTTCTGGACGTTCACCCTCATCGCCGGGGCGATCTGGGCCGACCGGGCCTGGGGCCGCTACTGGGGCTGGGACACCAAGGAGGTCTGGACCTTCATCATCTGGGTGGTGTTCGCCGGCTACATCCACGCCCGGGCCACCCGCGGCTGGCGTGGCGCCCGCTCCGGGGCGCTCGCGATCATCGGCTTCGCCGCCGTGATCTTCAACTTCACGATCGTGAACATCTACTTCAAGGGGCTGCACTCCTACTCGGGCCTGTGAGCCTGTGAGCTCGGTGTGTTCGGGGGTGCGGGGCCGCGAAGTGCGAGCGACGCCCGTGTTCTGTAGGAACCCGACCACGGACCCCGCCGGGGTGTCCCCCGAACGGGGGTGAGTCGGCGGTCGGCGTTACCGAAACGTTAAAAAGTTGCCGCCCCGGGGAGACAATCAGCGGCCCGTCGCGTACGGTGGTCGGGTTGCCCCGGCGCACCTGCGGGGCACGAGGCCCGTCCACCCGAAGGAACCAGCATGGTCGATGCGCTGAGCCCGGACATCCGGTCAGCGTCATCCATGGCCCCCTTCCCGAGCCGGCGCTCGCTGCGCGGCGCTCCCGCGCCGACCACCCTCGTGGCCCGGCCGATCGGGCAGCCTGGGCCGATCGGGCAGCCTGGGCCTGCCGGACAGCATGGGCCTGCCGAGCAGCCTGGGCCTGCCGGGCAGTATGGACCTGCCGAGCAGCGGCGGCCCATCGAGGCCCGCGCTGTCGCGGCGCCCGCCGTGCACCGCCCCTCGCTGCTGCGCCGCGTCGCCGGGCTCGCCGCCTTCCTCGTCATCCCCGGCATCGTCATCGGCACCTCGCTGCCCTCGCTCGCGGTGGCGAGCACCGACAGCTCCGACACGGCGAGCGTCAGCACCGCGAGCCAGGACGTCCTCGCCGTCTCCGCGGACGCCACGGCGCTCGACGTCTCACGCGCCGACTTCGACGCGACCACGCAGTCCGAGCTGCAGGCCGCCCGCGCCGCCGCGCAGCAGACCGCGCTCGCGAGCGCCGCCGCCGCGAGCAGCGGCTCCTACAGCACCGTCTCCGGCACCCGCGCCGCCGGCGACGACTACCCCTGGCGCACCTCGAGCGGGCTCTCGCCGCTCGGCTACATCATCCGGCAGTGCACAGACTTCGTCGCCTGGCGGCTGAACCAGGACGCGGGCTCCACGAGCGGCAACTACAAGCTCACCTGGAGCGTGATGACCCCCGGCGGAGGCTCGGCCTCGCAGTGGGCCAGCCAGTGGAAGCGCAACGGCTGGAAGACCAGCCACACGCCGGTCAAGGGTGCCGTCGCCTGGTTCTACGGCAACCACGTCGCCTACGTGAAGTCGGTGAGCGGCGACGAGGTCAACCTCGAGGAGTACAACTGGAACGGCGACGGGGCGTACCACACGCGCACGATCCCGGCCGACGAGGTGGCGCTGTTCCTCTACCCGCCGCCCACCTGAGCCCCGCCGTCCGAGCCGGGTAGCGGGCCCCAGGCTTGGTGCGGCCGGGTTCGTGGCCGGCTCAGGCGATCAGGCCGTGCACCCGCTCCAGACGCTCGAGCCACCAGCGCTCCCGGTCGGCGGGCGCGCGCAGCCGCTCCAGGCGATCCGGGTCGGCGGCGACCGGCCGCACCGTCAGCGCGCCGTCCACCGGCAGCAGCGGCTCGGCCGTGACGTCCTCGGCGAGCAGCGCGACCGTCGCGAGCCCGCAGTCGAGGTCGAGGTCCGGCAGCGCGGCGGCGAGCCGCACCCCCGCGGCGATGCCGACGCTCGTCTCGAGGGCGCTCGAGACGACGACCGGCAGGCCCGCCCGGGCCACCAGCCCGAGCGCCCGGCGCACCCCGCCGAGCGGCTGCGCCTTCACCACGAGCAGATCGGCGGCCCCGGCACGGGCGACGGCGAGCGGGTCGTCCGCCTTGCGCACGCTCTCGTCCGCCGCGACCGGCACGCCCAGGTCCCGGATGCGTCGGCGCAGCTCCGCGAGCTCCGCGACCGAGGCGCAGGGCTGCTCCAGGTACTCGAGATCCGCGACGGCGAGGGCCCGCGCGGCCCGCTCGGCCTCGTCGACGCTCCAGGAGCCGTTCGCGTCCAGCCGGATGCGGCCCTCCGGCCCGAGCGCGGCCCGCACGGCGTGCACCCGCCGCACGTCCTCGGCGAGGGTCTGCCCGGCATCCGCCACCTTGACCTTCACCGTGCGGCATCCGGGGAAGCGGGCGAGCACGGCGGGGACGTCCTCGGCCGGCACCGCCGGCATCGTGGCGTTGACGCGCACCGCGGTCCGCACGGGAGCGGGCGGCTCGTCCCAGCCGGCCTCGACCGCCGCGCGCAGCCAGGCCGCGGCCTCGGCGTCGTCGTACTCGACGAAGGGCGAGAACTCCGCCCAGCCAGCCGGGCCCTCGAAGAGCATCGCCTCGCGCACGTCGATGCCGCGGAAGCGGCGGCGCAGCGGCAGGCGCACGACGCGAGCGGTGGCGAGCAACTCGGCGAGCGGGGGGACCATCCGACAAGTCTGCCGCGGGCGACGGCGGATGCCGGGCGCCCGCCCGCCGGGCGTCGTCTCGCTGCGGCATCCACTCATCTAGGCTGGCCGGCATGGCCGTCTCGGAGCTGTTCGACGATGAGGTGTGGCGTCCGGCACCGGGCTTCGAGGATCTCACCGACATCAGCTACCACCTCGACGTCACCGGCCGGGTGGCGCGCATCGCCCTCGACCGGCCCGAGGTGCGCAACGCCTTCCGGCCGCGGTCCGTCGACGAGCTGTACCGGGCGCTCGACGACGCCCGGCAGAACCCGCGTGTGGGCGTGGTGCTGCTCACCGGCAACGGCCCGAGTCCGAAGGACGGCGGCTGGGCGTTCTGCTCGGGCGGCGACCAGCGGGTGCGCGGCCGGGACGGCTACCGCTACGAGGCGGGCGACGCCCCGGCGCTCGGCCGGCTGCACATCCTCGAGGTGCAGCGGCTCATCCGGTTCATGCCCAAGGTCGTCATCGCCGTCGTGCCGGGCTGGGCGGCCGGCGGCGGGCACTCGCTCTACGTGGTCTGCGACCTCGCGATCGCCAGCCGGGAGCAGGCGCGCTTCAAGCAGACGGATGCCGACGTCGGCTCCTTCGACGCCGGCTACGGCAGCGCCTACTTCGCCCGCCAGGTGGGGCAGAAGCTCGCCCGCGAGGTGTTCTTCCTCGCCGAGAGCTACGACGCCCAGCGCGCCTACGAGATGGGCGCGGTGAACCGGGTGGTGCCGCACGCCGATCTCGAGCGGGAGGCCTACGCGATGGCGCAGACGGTCCTCGGCAAATCGCCCACCTCCATCCGGATGCTCAAGTTCGCCCTCAACGCGATCGACGACGGTCTCGTCGGCCAGCAGGTGTTCGCCGGTGAGGCCACGCGGCTGGCCTACGGCACCGAGGAGGCCGTCGAGGGCCGCGACGCCTTCCTGGCCAAGCGCCCGCCGGACTGGGCACCGTACCCCTGGCAGTACTGATCCGCTCCCGCCTGAGCCCGCAGAGCACGCGGGCCGGGGCACTCAGTCCCCGGAGAGCCGGGTCACCTCCACGCCGGTGCGGCGCACGATGACGCTGCGGTAGGCGTCGCCCTCGGCGGCGACGATCGTGGCGATCTCGTCGCTGTCGGCGGGGCTGAGCCGGGCGGTGATCCGGCCGCCGTCGGCGGCGCGGCGCAGCTCGGTGAGCAGGGCGTCCTCGACCCGCTCGACGTCCGCGGGCGGCAGCGCCCCGCCGCGGTCGTCGACGAGGGCGATGTGCACCTCGCGCTCCCGGGCGTCGCGCACGGCCTGCACGATCGCGGGGGTGGTGAAGCCGGCGGCTCGGATACCGTCGCGCAGCTGCGCCTCGAGCAGGGCCATCGCCCGCCGCTCGCTCTCGCTCAACGGCCTCCCCTCGGCGATGCGCTCCAGGGCGGGCCGGGCGTAGCGCTCCAGGCGCTCGCTCTCCGCGGCGCGCTCGTGCGCCGCGGCCTCGATCGCGGCCTCGGAGGCGATGCGGTCCGCCTGGCGGTCCTGGATGGAGCGGATGATGCGCGTCGCCCGGCGGAACATGAGCGCGAACAGCGTGCCGATGCCGAGCGTGCCCGCCTGGCGGGCGAGGTCGATCATCACCATCGTCGGGCTCTCCGACGTCGTCGGGATCGAGGCCAGCACGACGGCGGCCATGATCCCGAAGCCCAGCCAGGCGACGCCCAGCCGCCCGCGCACGGCGAGCACGAGCATGACGAACGTCGAGGCGCCGAGGTACCAGTTGGCGTATCCCGGCGAGGAGGCGGCCCGCAGGTTCCAGGCGGACATGAGCGAGATCGCGGCGAGCAGGCCGAGCAGGCCGACGCAGGTGCGCGTGTCGAGCACCTCCTCGCCCGGCCGGCCCAGGATCGCGAGCGCCACCCACAGCAGCACGAGCGCGCCGAGGCCGAGCGCCGGCACGACGAGCTCGCGCAGGTTGAGCAGCGCGACGAGCGAGGTGCCCGAGGCGTAGAAGGTGAACAGGATGCGCCCGCGCAGGTCGGTGAGCGAGAGCGTGCCGGTCAGATCCTGTTTCACTTAGACGCTCCCCTTCGCCGCCGTCCAGGCGATCGTGACGGTGGTGCCACGACCGCGCACGCTCGACACCGAGGCGAAGCCGCCCGGCACGGACGTCATCCGCTGCAGGATCGAGATGCGCACCCCGAGCCGGTCGGGGGCTACCCGCCGCGAGACGAAGCCGACGCCGTCGTCGACGACGCTGATGCGCACCCCGGTGGGGGAGAGCTCGATGCCGATCTCCCGCTGCACGGCACGGCCGTCGGGCCAGCCGGCGTGCCGCACGCTGTTGCGCACCGCCTCGGCGAGCGCCTCGGCGAGCGCGTCGGACACCTCCACGGGCACCTCGACGGGCACGTTCGGGGTGGCGCAGGCCCCGGAGACCTCGATCTCGTCGAGCGTCGCGCCGGCGCTTATCGCGGCGCCGCGCAGCAGCGACTCGACCTCGGCGGCGCTGTGGAACCTGCGGCTGATCGTGCCCTCGCGGAAGTCGTCCATCTTCGCGAGGGCGTGCCGGGCGCTCGCCCGCACCGCGAACTGGGCGTCCGGGGCGTTGTGCACGGCCGAGTTCAGCGTCGCGAGCACGTCGTCATGGGTGAACGCGTGGTAACGGGTGCGCTGGCGGTCCAGCGCCTCGGCGGCCTTCGACGAAGCCGCCGCCTCGCGGGTGGCCCGGGCCGCGGCATCCTGCCCCCGGCCGGCGGCGAGCGCCAGCTGGATGAGCGTGGTCATCACCCCCGAGAACATCGCGATCAGCAGCGCGTCCTGGAAGGCGAGCGAGTAGTCCCGCGGGTTCTGCACGTAGCCGAGGACTCGCACCGCGAAGCTCACCGACGCCACGACCATCAGGTAGGCCCAGGCGAGCGGGAACGACAGCACGAGGGCGGCGGCGCTCGTGGCGACGCTGATGATCGTGAGCAGGAACGGCTCGGGCGAGCCGGGCAGGCCGCCGGCGACGAGCGCCGCGTCCCAGAACACCAGGAAGCCCAGGGCGCTCACCGCGTGGACGGCGGCGAGCCAGCGCAGCACCCGGACGGGGGCCAGGAACGACAGCGCGGCGATCACGAGCGGCAGGCCGAAGTACAGGATGCCGAGGGTGAT
This sequence comes from Microbacteriaceae bacterium, assembly GCA_047605685.1. Classification (GTDB taxonomy): domain Bacteria; phylum Actinomycetota; class Actinomycetes; order Actinomycetales; family Microbacteriaceae; genus JAUASV01. Next base: position 1,216 of record JASGFF010000001.1, on the reverse strand, counting down.
CAGGTACCCGACGCACAGGTACGGCGCCTGGGTGCGGATGTCGCCGAGGCCGAGCAGCGTGAAGATCATGCTGCCCACCCCCAGGGACAGCGCGAGGATGCGCAGCACGCGATCCTCGGCGCTCTCCACGTTCATCCCGTTGTGCTCCCTCCGGTCCCGGCCCCCAGCGTCGCACATCCGGCCGAGGGCGAGCCCTAGCCTGGAGAGGTGACTCGTGAGCTGCGCGCCGTCGGGGCCGGGGACATCCGCCGCGCCCTGGCCGCGGCCCTCGACGGCAGCGGCCCGGCGGTCTACGCGGGCGAGGCCCCGGCCGACCTGCCGGCGACGGTGCCGCGCCGCGTGGCGCTCGTCGTCGGCTCGAGCGGCTCCACCGGCCGACCGAAGCGCGTGGCGCTGAGCGCGGACGCGATCCTGGCGAGTGCGGCGGCGGCGGATGCCGCGCTCGGCGGCCCCGGCCAGTGGCTGCTGTGCCTGCCGCCGACGTACATCGCCGGCCTCAACGTGCTCGCCCGCTCGCTCGCGGCGGGCACCACTCCGATCGCCATGCCCGCGGGGCGCTTCACGGCCGAGGGCTTCGCCGCGGCATCCGCCCTGCTCGACGACCCGGTGCGCTACGTCTCCCTCGTGCCCGTGCAGCTGGCCCGCCTGCTCGACTCCGCGGCCGGGACGGCGGCGCTGCGCGGCTTCCGGCGGGTGCTCCTCGGCGGCCAGGCGACACCGCCCGGGCTGCGCGCTCGGGCGGCCGAGGCGGGCGTCGCCGTGACGACGAGCTACGGCTCGAGTGAGACGAGCGGCGGCTGCGTGTACGACGGCGTGCCGCTCGGCCCGGTGCGGGTGCGGGTGGAGGACGGCGAGCTGCTGGTGGCCGGCCCGGTGCTCGCCGAGGGTTACCTGGGCGAGCCGGAGCGCAGCGCGGCCGTCTTCGTCACGCGCGGGGGCGCGCGCTGGTACCGCACCGGCGACGCCGGCTCGGTGGATGCGGACGGGCGGGTGCTGGTGGCCGGCCGCCTCGACGACGTGATCGTCTCCGGCGGGGTCAACGTGGCGCTCGGGGCCGTCGAGGCGGCCGTGCGCGCGCTGCCCGGCCTCGGCGACGCCGTCGTGATCGGCCAGGCGGATGCCGAGTGGGGGCAGGTCCCCGTCGTGGTGACCTCGGCGGCGGCCGAGCTCGCCGCCGTGCGCGCCGGCGTCGCGGAGCGGCTGGGCCGGGCCGCCG